>CAZZWZ010000410.1:0-1518 GCA_964657955.1 uncultured Steroidobacteraceae bacterium | reverse complement strand
CTGCGCCGTATCGGTGAGCGCCAGCGCGACGCACACCTCGAACGAGGCCGACGAGCTCAGGCCGGCGCCGAGCGGAATGTCGCTGTCGATCAACAGGTCGGCGCCGCCCACGGCCACCCCGCGTTGCCACAGCTCCCGCACCACGCCGATGACGTAGTCGCTCCAATGACCACGCGCCGTGGCGGTTCGCAGGGCAGGGCCCACGAGCGGAAGCTCGACGGTTTCATTGAAGACCAACGAACGAATCCGCAGGCGCGGAGCGGCATGCGCGGCGATGGCGACGGCGGTGTCGAACTGCAGTGCCACGGGCATCACCAGCCCGGCATTGTAGTCGGTGTGCTCGCCGATCAGATTCACGCGCCCCGGTGCCCTGAAGACGCGCGGCGAGGTCCCGAACAGATCCTCGAACTGCGTCCTCAGCCGGATCGGTTCAGGCACGGGATCCTTTGCGGGCGAGCAGCAGCATGCACGCGCCGAACAGCAGCAGCAGGCCGCCCCACCAAACGTTGATCGCGCCGGCATCGATGGTGGCAGGACCGGAGAGCCAGCCGTACAGCATCAGGATCGCGCCGATGAGGACGAAGATCGAGCCCAGAGGCCAGCGGATGTCGAGCGTCGCCATGAGGCTTGTCCTCGAAGATTTACCAGAACAATAAATTCAGCAGTCCGACGGCGGCCAGCGCGAGGATTCCCAGCGTGGCGGGCCGTTCGTACCAGGGCATGGGCTCCTCGGCCATCCGCGGCGTCGCCGAATACACCAGGCCCTTGAAATCGCGGGCCGGCGCGCCGCCGGTGAGGAGACTGATCAAGATGGTCACGGCGAAACAGCTGGACCAGGCGAAGATGGCCGTCCACAGATTCTGCGCCATCTCGCTGGGATACAGGTGCCACTGGGCGATCCAGCCGCCCTTGATCCCCACCAGCGAATGGGCGGGCAACGTGAGCCCGTGATGCAGGGCCGCGACCGCGGTGCCGGCGAGCAACCCGAAGAACGCACCGTGGCCGTTGGCGTGCCGCCAGAACATGCCGAGCAGGAAGGTCGCGAACAACGGCGCATTGACGAAGGCGAACACCAGCTGCAACACGTCCATGATGTTGTTGAATTGCGAGACCAGGTACGCCGCCAGCAGCGAGAGGCCCACGCCCACCACCGTGGCGCAGCGGCCCATCCACAGGTAATGTTGGTCGCTCGCGCCCGGCCGGATGTAGGGCTGGTAGATGTCGTTGGTCCACACCGTGTTGAACGCCGTGACGTTGCCCGCCATGCCCGACATGAAACTGGCGATCAGCGCCGTCATGCCCAGACCGAGCAGGCCGTTCGGCAGGTAGTGCCCCAGCATGATGGGGATCACCAGGTCGTAATTCAGCGTGCCGTCCGCTTTCGCCGGCAGCACGAAACCGCCGGCGCCGTGCGTCTGCGTGAGCGCGATGGCGATCATTCCCGGCACGATCACGAGAAACGGGAACAACATCTTCGGCAACGTCGCGATCAGCGGCGTGCGGCGCGCGGCCGACATG
>CAZZWZ010000409.1:0-1519 GCA_964657955.1 uncultured Steroidobacteraceae bacterium | reverse complement strand
GTTCGAGCTGCGCGGCGAGATGTTGTACCTGCCGCCGGGACAGGGCTTCTCCCTCTATTCGCTGGCGGCGCTGATGCTCCTGCTGCCGGCCAAGCAGCGCGTCCTGGATCGGAACGACTGGATGGCGTCGGATGCGGAGGTGGCATGTCCCGATCCGAATTGTCCTTCGCGCTTCCGCATCACCCGCCTGGGCCGGCGCCGCTTCGAACGCAGCGAAGTCACGGCCACCCCGGCGCCGCGCGCGGAGCGGTAGACCTCGTGAACCGTGTCGACATCGCGGGCGGCTATGGCATATCGCGCGTCATCAAGGGCGGGTGGCATCTCGCCGGCGATCACGGCGTCATCGACCCGGAGCAGGCCCTGCTCGACATGGCGGCCTTCGTGGAGGCGGGCATCACCACATTCGACTGTGCCGACATCTACACCGGGGTCGAGGCGCTGATCGGGCGCTTCCGACGCCGCCATCCCGGCCTCGCGCAGCGGCTGCAGGTGCACACCAAGTTCGTGCCCGACCTCGGCGAGCTGACGCAGGTCGATGCGAGGCATGTGGAGCGGAGCATCGATCGTTCGTTGCGTCGTCTCGGCATGGAACGTCTCGACCTCGTGCAATTTCATTGGTGGAACTACGGCGTGCCGGGATACGTCGAGGCGGCGCTGGAGCTGGCGCGGCTGCGGGAGAAGGGCAAGATCGGGCAGGTCGGCGTGACCAATTTCGACGTGCCGCGGCTGCGGCAGATCGTCGAGGCGGGCGTCCCGGTGGCGACGCTGCAGGCGCAGTACTCGCTGCTCGACGCACGGCCCGAGAACGGCATGCTCGATTTTTGCCGCGCCCACGACATTGCGCTGCTGTGCTACGGCACGGTGGCGGGTGGCTTCTTGTCGGAGCGCTGGCTGGGGGCACCCGAACCTGCGGGGGTTCTGGCCAATCGATCGCTCGTCAAGTACAAGCTGATCATCGACGACTTCGGCGGGTGGCCGTTGCTGCAGAATTTATTGTCCCAGCTCTCCGCCATCGCGGGCCGGCTCGGGAGCGACGTGGCGAGCGTGGCCTCGGCGGCGATGCTGCAACGGGATGGCGTGGCGGCGGTCATCGTCGGGGCGACGAATGCGGCGCATCTGGCACGCAACTGCCGGATCGACGCGCTGCGCCTGGGCGCCGGCGACCTCGCCGCGCTCGATGCGGTGCTCGCGCGCCGGTCGGGACCCGCGGGAGACGTCTACACGCTGGAGCGGGATCGCGACGGACGTCACGGGCGCATCATGAAATACGATCTGCACGAGAAAGGGCAACATGCGAAGACGAATTGACCGCGTCGTGCCGGGCCTGGTCGTCATAGGCCTGTTCGTGATGAGCGCCCATGGCGCTGCCGCGGAGGCGGCGGAGGCGACGGAGACGCCGCGGGTGACCGCTCTGGTCGGCGGCACGGTGGTGCCGGTGGACGGCGGCCCGGCGCTCGAGCATGCCACGGTGCTGATCGAGGGGGATCGCATCACCTCCGTCGGGCCGGCATCGACGGTG
>CAZZWZ010000408.1:0-1608 GCA_964657955.1 uncultured Steroidobacteraceae bacterium | reverse complement strand
CTATGCGGTAGCCGGCTTCGATCCGGCACGACCGGCGCCATCCGAGCGCACGGCCGCCGACGCATCCAGGACCACGCGCTCCAGCACGGCCAGATAGTCGATGTAGCGTCGGCGTCCCAGCGGCGTGATCCGTGACAGGGTTTGCGGACGATTGCGTTCCATGCCCTTGGAAATGGTGATGAGGCCCGCCTCTTCCAGCACCGTCAAATGGCGATTCAGGTTGCCGTCCGTCAGGGCGCAGAGTTGTTTCAATTCGCCGAACGGCAGACCCTTCGCGTGGGAGATCAATGAAGTGAGCACGCTCAAACGGGCCCGCTCGTGGATCACACGATCCAGGCCGTCGTAGGCGAAGCGCGGCGGCGCGGACCGGTCAATGGTTCTCTTCACAGGACTCCTCGAAACCATAGTTGAGCACGGCCGCGACGAGCAACTGGCCCACGCCGAAAGGAATGCCCATCTCCCAGGGTGCGAGCGAGCGCGATCCGCCGGCGATCATCAAGCACGTCAATCCCGACCCCAGGTACCAGAGGCCCACCGCGAACATCTGCCGCGGCAGGAACCGGCACGACGCGAACACCCCCAGGCCGAAAACCAGTTCCCAAAGCCCCGGCAGCATCCACGTATCCTGCGGCGCCACGCGCACCAGTACCGCGGTCAGCGCCACGCCGGCCAGGATGGCGGGCAGGAACTGGCCCACGGCCGCGTGAATCATCTGGCCCGCGAATCCCGAATGAACGCGCCTGGCGCGGCGCACGGTTTCCGCCACGGCGATCGCAACGCAGACCGCCGCGGTGGACACCCACACCAGCAAGAAGGCCGTGGCATCGTGGCTCGAGGCAGGCAGCCAGTACGCCTGGGCCGTGGCGACCAGCAGCGCCAGCACCCCGCTGGCCGCGATGGACATGGGGCCGTAGCCGCGAAATTCGGTGCCCCTCGCCACCTGGGCGCGTATGGCGCTGATCTCGTTCAGCGCTTGCCGTAATTCCGTCACTGCACCCTCCTCGGGCCCGGAGAACCTCGATGATACCCGTTCGCATCCCCTGTCAGGGTGCGTTTTCGGCCGCCGGCCGATACCCGTAGGCGGCACGATAATAAAAATGCCGGATCGATCGTCCCTCCCGACTGACACTGCTTTCGTGCACGGGATCGAGCCGGGTCACGTACCGCTCCAATCGGCCGGACGCCAGCGCGTCCGGCGTCCACGCCACCAGGAGCAGCGTGCGGCCCCGCTGGGCGTCGGCCGGAAACCAT
Organism: uncultured Steroidobacteraceae bacterium; assembly: GCA_964657955.1. Lineage (GTDB taxonomy): Bacteria > Pseudomonadota > Gammaproteobacteria > Steroidobacterales > Steroidobacteraceae > Bog-1198. The sequence continues at coordinate 357 of CAZZWZ010000408.1, read as the reverse complement.
CGCTCGTACATCAGTCCCACGTCGCCGAACAGGTGGGCGCTCGAGGTCTCGGCCACGGCGCGCGCGCGGTCGCTCGAATAGAAGGCAAGTTCGCTGGCGATGGCGTAGCGATCCATGCCCACCACCAGCACGTCACCGCCCGCCGCCGCCGCCGGGCCCGCGTCACCGTGGTCCGCATCGCCGCGGCTCGCGCGCAGCTCGTCGGCCGCCCGTTCGATCTGCCGCCCCAGATCACGCCAGCCCAGCGGAATCAGCTCGGTGTGCTCGGAGCTGCCGAGTCCGGGAATGCCGAGAACCAGGTAGTACAATCCGGCGCCGTAGATCGCCGTCAGCACGACGACGGTGCGCGGCCAAGCG
>CAZZWZ010000407.1:0-1668 GCA_964657955.1 uncultured Steroidobacteraceae bacterium | reverse complement strand
GCACGCTGGCCGAGCCACCCTCGGACGCAACCGTCCTCGCCGAGTACGGCGCGCGACAGTTCGAAGTGACGGTGGCGCCGGCGCGGGGCCTGCGGGCGGCCGACGAGGCGGTGATCACGCGGGAATTGACGCAGGCGGTGGCCTATCGCTTCGGCGAGCGGGTGAGCTTCGCGCCGCTGTCCGATCCCGCCGCCTCGACCAACGGCACCCACATCCACTTCAGTCTGTGGACCGAGGGTGACGCGCCGATGTTGTACGACGAGCGCGCGCCGTGGCAGCTGTCGGCGCCGGGGCGGCAGTTCGTGGCCGGGGTGCTGCATCACCTGCCGGCGCTGTGCGCGGTGACGGCGCCCTCGCCGCCGTCCTACTACCGCCTGCGGCCGAACGGCTGGGCGCCGAGCAGGGTGGACGCGGGACCGCTGGATCGCGGCGCGGCCCTGCGGGTGTGTCCGGTGGTGGCCACGGCGCCCGAGGAACGAGCGCGGCAGTACAACCTCGAATTCCGGGTGGCGGATGCCACGGCGAGCCCGTACCTCGCGCTCGCGGTGCTGGTGCAGGCGGGGCTGGACGGCATCCGACACGGCCGGCAGATCGATGCGATCCCGCGGTCGCTGCCGGACAGCCTGGACGCCGCGCTGCTCGCGCTGGAGGCGAGCACGGCGGCACGCGAGTGGCTGGGCCCCGACCTGTGCGCCGCCTACCTGGAATTCAAGCGGGCCGAGATTCGCGCGGTCGCCGACCTCGACGAGGCCGCCGTGTGCCGACGTTACGCCGAAGTTTATTGATCCCCAGGAAGCCACCCCCGATGACCCATCCCACCAGCCGCGACATCCCCATCGAGCCCGGGCACACGGCGTTGTTGTTCGTGGACGTGCAGAACTACAACTGTACCTGGAACGGCGGTGAATACGCGTTGCTCGACGAGGCTGCGAAGGAACTGCATTTCGGCCGGTTCTTCCGGACGTTGCGCGCCGAGGCGCTGCCCAACATGGCGCGGCTGCAGGCAGCCTGTCGCCGTGCGGACATCGAGGTGATGTACACCGTCATCGAAAGCTTGACGGCGGACGGGCGGGACCGCTCGCTCGACTACAAGATCACGGGCTTCAACGTGCCCAGGGGTTCGGCGGACGGGCGCGTGGTCGACGAACTCGCGCCGACCCCGGACGAGATGGTGTTCAAGAAGACCTCGTCCTCGGTGTTCATCTCCACCAACATCGATTACGTGCTGCGCAACCTCGGCATCCGGTACCTGATCATCGCCGGCTGTCTGACGGATCAGTGCATCGACTCGGCGGTGCGCGATGCCTGCGATCTGGGATATCTCGTGACCGTGCCCACCGACGCATGCGTCACCTTGTCGGCGGAACGGCACGAGTGGGCGCTGCGCAACAACCGTGGCTATTGCCGGCAGGTCTCCTCGCGCGCGTTGCTGGAGGAAATCGCGCACGGCGGCCCGCGGCCTTGAGACGCCGGCGCGCGTGCCGGCCGGGACGCCGTTCGCCAAGACGCGGTTCGCCGTGACACCGTTGTCGCAGCGTCTGCGCTTGCCGGAAGCCGTGGGCATGTCGGTGTCGGTGATCTGTCCCACGGTCACGGCGGCCTTCAACATCACCCTGGTGGTGCAGGCATCGGGCGCGGCGGCGCCGTTGGCCTGCTCGAAGGTCTCGG
>CAZZWZ010000406.1:0-1685 GCA_964657955.1 uncultured Steroidobacteraceae bacterium | reverse complement strand
CGTAGCGGTAACCGCGCGCAGAAGGACCGTGAGCAAGTCAAGCACACGACCAAGAAGCCGTGGCGCCAAAAGGGTACGGGCCGCGCTCGTGCCGGTATGTCGTCGAGCCCGTTGTGGCGCGGCGGTGGCCGTATCTTCCCGAATTCGCCGGAAGAAAACTTTTCGCACAAGGTCAACAAGAAGATGCATCGCGCAGGTCTCTGCTCGATCTTCTCGCAGTTGGCACGTGAAGGCCGTATCTCGGTAGTCGACGAGCTCACGCTCGAAGCGCCGAAGACCAAGCTGTTGGCCGAAAAATTCAAGGCAATGGGTCTCGAGTCCGTCCTGGTCATCACTGACACGGTCGACGAAAACCTGTACCTCGCGTCGCGCAATCTGGCCCACGTGGCCGTTGTCGAGCCGCGTTACGCCGACCCGCTCTCGTTGATCTACTTCAAGAAGATCCTGATTACGAAGGCTGCGGTCGCCCAGATCGAGGAGTTGCTGTCATGAGCGAGATTCGCAAGAACGATCATCGTTTGATGCAGGTCCTGCTCGCGCCGGTGATCTCCGAAAAGGCGACGCTGGTGGCCGACAAGAACGAGCAGGTTGTGTTCGAAGTCGCGCCCGATGCCACGAAGCAGGAAGTGAAAGCTGCAGTCGAGCTGCTGTTCAAGGTGGAAGTCAATTCCGTCAACGTGCTGGTCTCGAAGGGCAAAGCCAAGCGCTTTGGCCGCTTCATGGGCAAGCGCAAGGACGTGAAGAAGGCGTACGTCTGCCTGAAGCCCGGCCAGGAAATCAACTTTGAAGCGGAGGCCAAGTAATCATGGCAATCGTAAAAGTTAAGCCGACTTCGCCGGGTCGCCGCGCGATGGTCAAGGTGGTCAACAAGGATCTGTACAAGGGCAAGCCGCATGCAGCGCTGCTCGACGCACAGTCCGTGACCGCCGGCCGGAACAACTCCGGTCGCATCACGACGCGTCACAAGGGTGGCGGTCACAAGCAACACTACCGTATGGTCGATTTCCGTCGCAACAAGGACGGCATTCCGGCGAAGGTCGAGCGTCTCGAATACGACCCGAACCGTAGCGCGAACATCGCGCTGGTGCTGTATGCAGACGGCGAGCGCAAGTACATCATCGCGCCGAAGGGCGTGACGGTGGGTCATTCGCTGATCTCGGGTTCGGAAGCGCCGATTCGTGCAGGCAACACGCTGCCGATCCGCAACATCCCGGTCGGTACGACGATCCACTGCATCGAGATGCTGCCGGGCAAGGGCGCGCAAATGGCGCGTTCGGCTGGCACGTCGGCGATGTTGCTGGCTCGTGAAGGCATCTACGCACAGGTCCGCCTGCGCTCTGGTGAAATCCGCCGCGTTCACGTTGAATGCCGCGCGACGATTGGTGAAGTTGGCAACGAAGAGCATAGCCTCCGTCAAATCGGTAAGGCTGGCGCAAACCGCTGGCGCGGTATCCGCCCGACGGTGCGCGGCGTTGCAATGAACCCGGTCGATCACCCGCACGGCGGTGGTGAAGGCAAGACGGCTGCAGGTCGCGACCCGGTGAGCCCATGGGGCACGCCGACGAAGGGTTATCGTACCCGCAGCAACAAGCGCACGACGAGCATGATCGTCCAGCGCCGTCACAAGCGTTAAGGAGTAGGCAATGGCACGTTCTGTAAAAAAAGGTCCGTTCTGCGACGCCCAT
>CAZZWZ010000405.1:0-1717 GCA_964657955.1 uncultured Steroidobacteraceae bacterium | reverse complement strand
TCGACGGGTTGGAGCGGCTGTTCGCGAGCCGGAGCCCGGTGGTGTCGACGCTGCGCGCGGCCGGACTGGGCGCGGTGTCGCGTCTGCCGTTCCTGAAGCGCGAACTCACGGAGCGCGCACTGGGGCTGACCGGCGACGTGCCGGCCTTCCTCAGAGCAAGTCCACCTTCGCTGCGCAGATGAAATCGTTCTGTGACAGCCCGCCGATGGCATGCGTCGCGAAGGTGGCGCGGCAGTAGTCGTAACCCACCTCGAGGTCCGGGTGATGGTCCTCCTGGTTCGCGATGTGCGCCACGGCGTTGACGAAGCTCATGGTGCGGTAGAAATCCTTGAACTTGTAGGCGCGCTTCAGGCTCTTGCCGTCATCGGCCAGCTTCCAGTCGGCGTGCAGCTGGCCGCGCAGCGCCTCGGCCTCGCTTCGCGTCAACGCAGGCACGCCGCCCTCGCAGGGAACACACTTCTTGCCGGACAAATCGCTCATGCCGAGATCCTCGTGTAGGTGCGTTCGATGTAACGCTCCACCAGTTCCTGGAATTCCTCCGCGATGCGCTCGCCCTTGAGCGTCACCGTTTTCGCGCCGTCCTCGTACACCGGCGCCACCGGATGCTCGCCGGTGCCGGGAAGGCTGATGCCGATGTTGGCGTGCTTGCTCTCGCCGGGTCCGTTGACCACGCAGCCCATGACGGCCACGGTCATGTCCTCCACGCCGGTGTGCTGCCTGCGCCACTCCGGCATGCGATGGCGGATGTGGCTCTGGATCTTCTGCGCGAGTTCCTGAAAGTAAGTGCTGGTGGTGCGGCCGCATCCCGGACACGCCACCACCATGGGCGTGAACGCGCGCAGCCCCATGGTTTGCAGGATTTCCTGGGCCACGATGACTTCCTGGGTGCGATCGCCGTTGGGCTCGGGGGTGAGCGAGACGCGGATGGTGTCGCCGATGCCCTGCTGCAGCAGCACGCCCATGGCGGCGGTGGATGCGACGATGCCCTTGCTGCCCATCCCCGCTTCGGTGAGTCCCAGGTGCAGCGGATAGGTGCAGCGCCCGGCGAGATTGGAATACACCGCGATCAGATCCTGCACCCCGCTCACCTTGGCGCTGATGACGATCTTGTCCGCGCCCAGGCCGAGTTCCTGGGCGCGCTCGGCGCTGTCGAGGGCCGAGACCACGATGGCCTCGCGCATGACGGCGATGGCGGGCAGCGGCGTCTCGAGCTTCGAATTCGCATCCATCATGCGCGTGAGCAGATCCTGATCGAGGCTGCCCCAGTTGACGCCGATCCGCACCGGCTTGTCGTACCGGCAGGCGGTCTCGATCATCTCCGCGAACTGCGGGTCGCGCTTGCTGCCGCGGCCGACGTTGCCCGGATTGATGCGCAGCTTGCCCAGCGCCTCGGCGCAGGCCGGATGCTCCTTGAGCAGTTTGTGGCCGTTGAAATGGAAGTCGCCGACGATGGGCGTGCGGATGCCGGCACGGTCCAGGCGCTCGCGGATGTGCGGCACGGCGGCGGCCGACTCATCGTTGTTGACCGTGACCCGCACCAGCTCCGACCCGGCGCGCGCCAGCGCCTTGACCTGCGCCACCGTGCCGTCGATGTCGGCGGTATCGGTGTTGGTCATGGATTGTACGACGATGGGCGCCGAGCCGCCGATGGTGACGTTGCCGACCCTGACGCTCAGGGATTTTCTGCGTGGATTCATGGATGCCATTCTAACACCCC
>CAZZWZ010000404.1:0-1718 GCA_964657955.1 uncultured Steroidobacteraceae bacterium | reverse complement strand
GACCGCTCCCGCCGGCGAGCGGATCTACGACGGCAACTGTGTGGCATGCCACCAGCAGGATGCGCGCGGGGTGCCCGGCGTGTATCCGAGCTTGGTGGGCTCACCGCTGCTCCTCGGCGACCCGCAGACGCTCGCTGGTTGGGTGATCGAGGGGCGGCGGCCTGCCTCGCTGCCGCCGGGGCGCTACTCCACCGCGATGCCGCGTTTCGGCTGGCTGAAAGCCGCCGATGCGGCGGCGCTGTTCACCTACCTGCGTTCGCATTTCGGCAATTCGGCCGGCGCCGTGGATGCTGCGACGGTGGCGCGGGCGGTGGATTCGCCATGACGGATCCGGACGCCGTCGCCGGTACGGGTACGGCTGCGGCGACGGCCGCGGCCACGGCCATTCATGGCTTGGTGGAGCGCTGTCGCGAGGGGCGGCATCCGGGGATGGTGGCGCGGTTGGGTTCGGGTTGGGTGGCGATGGGCGAGCGGCAGGTGTTCGCGGGCTACTGCCTGCTCTTGCCGGACCCCGTGGTGGCGCATCTCAATGCGCTGACCGGGAGTCTGCGCGAGGTTTTTTTGTCCGACATGGCATTGGTGGGGGATGCGCTCCTCGAGGTGACGGGGGCGCTGCGCGTCAATTATGCGGTGTTCGGCAACGTCGAGCCGGCGTTGCACGCGCATGTGTTTCCGCGCCAGCCGGACGAGCCGGTTGCGACGCGTACGCTGCAGCCCTGGGCGTTGGATTGGGATGCCGCGCCGGCCTACCGCGAAACGTTGCACGGCGACCTGCGGCGCCGTATCGCGGCGGCGCTCGCGCGGCGATCCGTCAGGGATTGAGGCGCGCGGCGAAACGGCGCGCGAGATCGTTCCGGTCGGTCACGGGCGCGGAGCACGTCATGCCGGTGCAAACGTAGGCGGTGGTGACCTTGCCGGGCGTCTTGTCGGCGAGCGCGTCCGGCAGGTCTGCGGCATCGCTCGGAATGGGCAGCAGCATGCTGCCGGGCGAGTACAGCACGCCGAGTTCGCGGGCCCACCGCCGGACCTCGGCGGCATCGCCGCGAATGATCGCGATCCGCGTCGAGGTGAGAAAATCCTGCAGGGCATCGAGCATGCTCATGTGGGACATGGGGTGCTCGTTCATCGCCGGCCACGCAGCTCGAAGCGTCCGTTCGGCCGCATCGACGTAGCGCAGTTCGCCGAGCAGATACCCCATGCGGCAGAGCGCGGACGCGGCGACGCCGTTGCCCGAGGGCAGGGAATCGTCGCCGAAGGTCTTGCTGCGATGGATGAGGCGTTCATGGTCCAATGCGGTGAAGAAAAATCCTCCGGCGGCGTCCTCAAATTTGTCGAGCAGCACGTCGAGGAGTTCGCGCGCGAAGCGCAGGTCGCTGCTCCGCCAGCGTGTTTGCAGCAATTCGAGCAGGGCGTCGGCGAGAAAGGCGTAATCGTCGAGATAGGCGGGCAGGTGCGCGCGGCCATCCTTGCAGGTCGCGAGCAACCGGCCGTCGCGCCACAGGGTGGTCCGGATGAAGTCCACCGCCGCCGTGGCAGCGGCCGTGAACTCGTCGCGGTCGAGCACCCGTCCCGCGAGCGCGAGTCCCTTGATGACCAGGGCATTCCACGACGTGAGGATTTTTTCGTCGCGGGCCGGCGCGATCCGTCGATTGCGCGCGGCGAGCAAGGTGGCACGTGCGGCGTCGATGGCCGAGGTCACCGTGGCGGCGGGCGACGTG
>CAZZWZ010000403.1:0-1754 GCA_964657955.1 uncultured Steroidobacteraceae bacterium | reverse complement strand
TCGGCGAGGAAGGATTCGGGCACCAGGCCCGCGTGCCGCAGCGCCGCCAGCAACGTCTCGCCGAACGCGCCCTGCCGCCGGTAGGCATCGAGTTCGTAGGGCTGCATGGGTTGCGCGGGCGCCCCGCTGTACGTGAATTCCTGTTCGAAGGCGGCGAGCACCCGCAGCCCGGTCTCCTGCGCCAGCCGCTCGAGGGCGCGGCGCAGCACGTGGCGCGGGCAGAAATCCCACGGCGCCCCCTCGAGCGTGCGCAGGTCGCCCAGGTAGAACAACTCCGCCGCGCCGTCGAACGGCACCGACACGCGCGTGGCCGGATCGGGGATCAGCAACACTTCGCCCTGCGTGCCGAACGGTGTGGATTGCACGGGGCCGAGCGCCGAGAAGAAGAGGTTGGTGGGCGAGAGGGCCACGCCCCGCGCGAGACGCGCCGGCAGGTCCGCTTCCGGGAAACTCTTGCCGCGAAAGTGCCCGGACAGATCGCTGGTGCCCACGAAGACGATCTGCTCGCGCGTCAGCACGTCCTGACGCCCCGGCCGCACCGCGCGCGGCCGGCTCCTGCCGCATCAGCGTCCGACGCAGCGGTCGTCGACGACGAGGCGGCTCTCAACGAAACGGCTCGTCGATCTGAAGAGAGAATGCCGTCGCATGACGATTGGTTTCATTCGCCAGCCCGATGACGGCCACCAGCTCCGCCCACTGCGCCGGGCTCATGCCCTTCTGCCGGGCGGCCGCACCGTGCGAGGCGATGCAGTACGAACAGCCATTGGTCACGCTCACGGCGAGGTAGATGAGCTCCTTGGTCAGCGGATCGAGCGCGCCCGCCGCCATCACTTCTCTGGCGTTGGCCCACATGCGCCGCAGGCTCGGCGGGTGGTGCGCCAGCACCTTCCAGTAATTGTTGACCCAGTCCGTCTTGCGCGTGGCCATGATGTCGTCATAGACCGCACGCACCTCGGGCGACGCATCGGCGTACTCGATGGGCAGCACGGCGGCGGCGGCCGCGGAGAGCTCGGCGCCGCTCACGGCGCGATCGCGATCACGCGCGCCGGAAAGCCGGAGCCGTGCTCGACCTTCGGGAAGGTCACCCACACCACCGCGCCGGCCTCCGGCACCTGGTCCAGATTGGCCAGCAATTCGATCTGATAATGATTCAGCCCGAGGATGTAGGATTCCAGCGAATAATCGTCCTTGGTGGTCGCCAGGCCCGGGTCCGTGTCGGTGGTCTCGTGGCCCGATGCCGTGATGCCGCGCTGCTCGTACAGCAGCTGCAACACCTCCTTGCTCCAGCCCGGATAGTGATTCACGCCGGCGGCATCCTTATTGGCCAGCGCCGCATCGTCCGGCCAGCGCTTCGCCCAATCCGTTCGCATGGCGACGAAGGCGCCGCGCGGCACCGGGCCGTGGCGTCGTTCCCAGGCCTTCACGTCATCCAACCCCAGCACGTAGTCGGGATTCGTCGCCGCCTTGTCGTGCACGTCGAGGACCACCAGCGGCATCAGCATGTCCTTCGGGTCGATGGCGTCCACGCCGTGCAGGCCCGTGTGGAAATGCGCCGGCGGGTCGACGTGCGTACCCCATTGCCCGATGTGACAGTACTCGTCGATCTCGAAACCGTCCTTGGCCACCGTGTACAGCGTCTTCACCCGCTCGTTGGGCGCGCCCTTCCAGTGCGGGATGCCCGGCGCGAACGCATGGGTGAGATCGACGAACCGATGCGCCTTGAGCGTCGCCAGGGCCTGCATCAGCACCGCCTC
>CAZZWZ010000402.1:0-1794 GCA_964657955.1 uncultured Steroidobacteraceae bacterium | reverse complement strand
CAGATGGGGTGATTGGGGTTCCTCCCCCGGTAACCCGGTGGCTGCCCCTCTCAGGATGATAGAGCGTGGTCCGTGTGCAACGGCCACAAGCATCGAGGAGAAGCAGCCATGGAATACTTTGCCGGGTTGGATGTGTCTTTGGAAGAGACCGCGATCTGTATCGTCGATGAGGCCGGTCGCATCGTGCGGGAGGCCCGCGCTGCCAGCGAACCGGATGCGCTGGTCGAGTTTTTCAGGGCATGCGAGATGCAAATGGAGCGGATCGGCCTGGAAGCCTGCTCGCTGTCGGCGTGGCTGCACGCCGGGCTGACAGAGGCCGGGTTGCCGGCGATCTGCATCGAGGCGCGTCAGGCCAAGGCGGCGATGGGCGCGATGCCGAACAAGACCGACCGCAACGATGCCCGCGGCCTCGCGCAGATCATGCGCACCGGATGGTATCGCGCCGTGCATGTAAAAAGCCCGTCCTGCCGGTCCTGGCGCGCACTGCTGACCGCGCGGCGTCTCGTGCTCATCAAACGCCGTGACGTCGAGAATGGCGTGCGGGCGTTGCTGCGCGAGGCCGGGTTGAAAGTGGGCACGCCCAGCCGCAAAGATTTCGCCGCCCGGGTGCGCGAGCTCGCCGCCGACGAACCGGTGCTCGCAAGCCTGTCCGAATCGCTGTTGTCCGTCATCGAGGTCATGAGCCAAGAGGTCGAGCGCCTCACCAAGCGTGTGCTCGACGAGGTCAAGCTCGAGCCGACCTGCCGTCGGTTGATGACCGTTCCTGGGGTTGGCCCGCTGACCGCCTTGGCGTTCCGCGCCACGATCGACCAGCCCGGCCGCTTCCGCAGGTCGCGCGACGTCGGCGCCCATCTCGGCCTGACGCCGCGACGCTACCAGTCCGGCGAGACCGATGTGCAGGGCCGCATCAGTCGGTGCGGTGACGAGCTGGCGCGCACAGCGCTTTACGAGGCGGCGCATTCCTTGCTGATCCGCAGCAGCAAGTGGTCGGCGTTGCGAGCGTGGGGCATGGGCATTGCCAAACGCCGCGGCATGGCCCGCGCCCGGGTCGCGGTGGCGCGCAAACTTGCGGTGATCCTGCACCGCATGTGGGCCGATGGCAGCGAGTTCTGCTGGGGCAAGCAGGCGGCGACGCCCCTGGCCGCGGCGTGACGAAGAAGGTTTCAGTTTCCGCCTGACGAGGGCGGATGCCGCGTCGTTCCCGTGGGGACGATGGGCGAGGTGATCTCGTTGAGAGTCCGGAACCGGCAGGCTGCAAGGCCCCAGGTCGCGGGACAGATTGGGACGCCTCGCTCTCCTGACCCCATCATGCGGCGGCCTCGCGCCGACCGCGAAGAGAAGCGAGTGACCTACGGGCGCGACACGAGCGGCAAATCCACTGCAATGCGTTACGTAACGAAAGGAAACAGCATGCCGATAGGGCGCAAGCCGGACGGCGATCAGCCGATGACCAACGCCGAGCGCCAAGCGCGCTATCGTGCCCGGCATGCGGCAGTGCTCCCCACGGCCTCGATCATACCCCGCCCGACCCGGCCAATCGATCGACGCAGTCGTCCCAAACGTTGGCAAGAGGCCGTGGCTGTGCTGCTAAAGTTGCAGGCCGAATACGCCGCCTGGCTTGCAGCACTGCCCGAGAGTCTCCGCGACAGTCCCTCGGCCCAAGTGCTTGAAGACATCGTCAACCTCGATCTGGACAGTTTGGCCGAGACCGAGTTGCCGCGCGGGTATGGACGCGACTGAAAGGATATCGTGGACGATCCGAAATCCCTTGCATCCAACAACCCCAATCAGAGA
>CAZZWZ010000401.1:0-1818 GCA_964657955.1 uncultured Steroidobacteraceae bacterium | reverse complement strand
AGGCTGTCCGGCGTCACCTCGAGCGCGGGCGCCGCGGCCGAAGCCGCCGCGATGGCGGCCGCGTCCCGACGCACGTCGAGAACGGGCGTGCCGTCGGCGACCAGGGAGGCATTCTCAGAACCGTCCGAAATGAGCGCCGCCACTTCGGCCTCGCCCAGGATGTAACGCAGGCGCGCGGCCGGATGCATGGGGTCGAGCGGCACGTAGGCGCAACCGGCCTTCATGACGGCGAGCAGCGCCACCAGCATGTCGAGCGAACGCTCCACCGAGACGCCCACCAGTTTGCCCGTCTTGTCCGGCCCGGCGATGCGTTCGCGCAGCACGTTGGCCATCTGATTCGCACGACGGTCGAGCGCTTCGTAACTCACGCTGGTCTCGCCGAACTGGGCGGCGATGGCGCGCGGCGTGGACTTCGCCTGGGCTTCGATCAACTCCGGCACGCTGCGGTCGCGGGGATAATCGCGCGCCGTGTCGTTCATGCGAACGATGAGCTCGGCCCGCTCGGCCGCCGGCAGGCACGAGGCGCCGGACAACGGCTGCGCCGCGTCGGCGACGATGGACTCGAGCAATGCCTGGTAGCAGTCGAGCCAATGAGCCACGGTGGCGGCGTCGAACAGGTCGGTGTTGTAGTCGCAGTCCATGCGCAAGCCGTCGGCGGATTCGATCACGTTCAGGAACAGGTCGAAGTTCACGTACGCTTTGGGATTGGGCGCCACGTCCACCGTGATGCCGGGCAGGTGAAGGCGGTCGGCGAGCCGCTCGAGATTGAACTGGATCTCGGTCAACGGCAGCCGACCCGCCACGCGCGGCAGGTTCAGCTTGCGCACCAGCGTCCCGAACGTGTAGTTCTGATGCTCATAGGCATCGAGCACGCGCTTGGCCGTCGCCGACAGATATTCGGACACCTTCGTGTCGCGATTCCACGCGCCCCGGATGGGCAGGAAATTGACGCAGTGGCCGACCAGGATCTGGTCCTCGAGCAGCGACTGGCCGGCGGTGGGCACGCCCACCACGACTTCGCTCTGGTCCGAGAGCCGTCCCATCAGGGCCTGGCAGGCGGCGAGCAGCGTGACGAACAGGGTGCTGCCCTGACGTGCACCGGCTTTCTTCACCGCCTGGTACAGCTTGGCGTCGATGCGGCGGCACAGACTCGCGCCGTTGAAGGACTTCACGGAGGGGCGGGCGCGATCGGTGGGCAGCTCCAAGGTCGGCGGGCGCGTCGCGAATTCATTGAGCCAAAACGCTTCGGTCTTCGCCAGGGCGGCCGGATCGGGGGCGGCCTGCGAACGGGCGTATTCGCTGAAGGGCAGCGCGGCCGGCAGGTCGGCTTCCTCGCCGCGACAGGCGGCGGCATAGATTTCCGCCAGCTCGTTGACGATGACGTTGATCGACCAGCCGTCGCAGATGATGTGATGCGCGGTCAGCACGAAGGCGTGCGAGTCGCCCGACAATTTGACGAGGTTGCCGCGTACGCAGGGGCCGTTGACCAGATCGAACGGGGTATGGGCGTCCTCGTCGAGCACTTCGGCAAATGCCAGTTCGGCCTGGGTGATGGGTCTGTCCGACAGGTCGGTGGTCGGATAGTCGAAGCCCTTGGGCGCCGAAATGTGCATCGCTTCGCCCGTGGAGCTGAACGTGGCACGCAGCGCGTCGTGTCGCGCGACGATGCGATTCAGCGAGGACTGCAGCGCGCCGAGATTCAGCGTGCCCTGAATGCGCAGGGTCACCGATTCGTTGAAGGCGCAGGACGCCTCGTCGCCCGACTGCGCCGACAACCAGATCTCGAGCTGGCTTTCGGTGAGCGGAACGTCACGGACC
>CAZZWZ010000400.1:0-1837 GCA_964657955.1 uncultured Steroidobacteraceae bacterium | reverse complement strand
CACAGCAAGACCACTCGACAACATGTAATCATCTGGTTCAATCCCCTTCGACTGTCTAAATAGCGCCGGCGTCGCGTTCGCCCGTGCGGATCCGCACCACCTGGGTGAGATCGAAAACGAACACCTTGCCGTCCCCCACCTTGCCCGTCTGCGCGGCCTTGAGGATGGCGTCGACCACCCGGTCCACCAACGAATCGTCCACGGCGATCTCGATCTTGGTCTTGGGCACGAACTCCACCGCATATTCGGCGCCACGGTAGATTTCGGTGTGGCCTCGCTGGCGGCCGAACCCGCGCACCTCCGTCACCGTGACCCCTTGCACCCCGGCTTCGCCGACGGCTTGACGGACATCGTCCAGCTTGTGAGGTTTGATGATTGCCGTGACGAGCTTCATTAGGACCCACCCCACGCACGTTGTGCCGTTCGATTTGGCCACGAGTACAGCATCGCACGTGCCATCGGGTGAGACTCTAGCGCGATCAGCGACTTATCGGCTACTCCAAGCAGCATTAAAAAATCGCTTGCACCGCACTGGCGCACCCGCCGTCGCGCGTGCATTGATTTGAGGCGCGATGCCCGGGCATCTGCGCGGTGCCAGCGCCTCGCATGCCGCCGCGGTCGCGGCGGTTACTTCAGCGACAATTCCGCGCGCACGGCCCCGTCTTTCGCCGCCGCCTTGTCGTTGTCCACCAGGAACACGCGATCGGCCGCCACCTGCGAATCGGCCAGCAGTGCCGCCTGCATGGCCGTGGCGCGCTGCTTGCCCAGCGTGACCAGATCTTCGTCCGTCACGGTGACGTGTTCGCGGATGGCCTTGCGCAAGAAGTCGACCTTGGCGGCGAGCAGATCGGGCTTGGCCTTGATGGCGGTCACGGCGTCGGGGTATTTCGGCTCGCCGCCCACGTCCTTGGCATAGAGCTTCGCGAGCACCTCGAGCTGTACCGCCGGGTCGAGTCCATCGAACGCGGGCGGCGCGCTGCCGGATGCGGCGGCCTTCTTCGGCGCCCCCTTGGCCGTCTGCGCCGCGCTGACCTCGTCGTTGAAGCGTGCTTCGATGAGCGCGGGACGGTCCAGCTCCGGCACGGAGGCGATGGGCACGTCGATCTTGAGTTGCGGCCGCTCGACCAATGCCTTGACCACCACCCTCGCCTTGTCCGCGGCCGCCGGATCGAGCGTGGCGACGCCCGGCTGAAAATCGATGAACTGCAGATCGGGTCCGCCGCCGAACATCGATCCCAGCAGCGCGAACGGTGCCGTGACGGCCTTCTCCAGGATGTTGACGAACACCTTCCAGACGATGGGCGCGAGACGGAATTTCGGATCGTCCAGCGATCCGGTGACCGGAACATTGAGGTCGATCACGCCGTTGCGGTCCTTGAGCAGGGACACGGCCAGCTTGATCGGCAGCGACACGGCCTCCTTGCTCGCGGTCTTGTCGCCGAATTCGAGCTGCTCGATCACGATGTGATGCTGGGCGTCCAGCTTGCGCCCGTCCACCTTGTAGTGAAGGTCGGTGTCGAGCTTGCCCTTGGCGATGCTGTAGCCGGCAAATTTGCCCGAGTACGGATCGAACACCGGCAGCGAGATGTTGTGAAAGCTCATGGTCAGGTCGGTGTAGAGCGGCCCCAGCACGTTGACGTCGCCGGTGATGGACACCGGGGAGAAGGCATCCACCCCGCCCTTGAGATCCACCTTGGCGCGCGATCCGGGCTTCGACGAGAGGCCCGTGATCGTGCCCTCGAGCTTCTGGATTCCCGCCGAGAAATTCGGCTTGACCGTAAGGTCCGTGAAATTAGCCTGGCTCGCTTCCACCACGATCTTCTTGATGGACTCGGGT
>CAZZWZ010000399.1:0-1867 GCA_964657955.1 uncultured Steroidobacteraceae bacterium | reverse complement strand
GCCCTGGCGGCGGCCGCCCTGGTCGGCGCCGCGCTGCTGTACGGCGCGGTCCGCATGCCCCAGGTGGATGCGCGCATTGCACACGCGCCACGCCTGCAGGTGGGCCTGGTGCAACCCAACTTTGCCTATGCCGCCGACGGCGAAGTCACGCGCGACGAGGCCATGCGCGAACTGGACGTCCTGCAGGCACAGTCCGTCCGGCTGGAACGTGCCGGCGCGCAGCTCATCGTCTGGAGCGAGGGCGCGTATCCCGTGACGCTGCCACGGGACTTCGCCGCGGATTTTCCGCCACAGTTCCTGGGCAGCATCCGGCGCGGCTTCACCACGCCCGTGCTCATCGGCACCAACACCGTCGAGGCCGACGAAGTCGACGCCTACAACTCGGCGCTGCTCTTCGACCGCCTCGGCCGTGCCGTCGGCCGCTACGACAAGGTGCGCCTGCTCGCCTTCGGCGAATACATACCGGGCATCGAGACCTTTCCGTGGCTGCGCGGGCTGCTGCCCGAGGGCGCCGGCCAGTTCAAGGCCGGCGCCGGCCCCGGAGTGATCTCGCTGGACGAAGCGCCGGGGCGGACGTGGCGCCTCGGGCCCGTGATCTGTTACGAGGATTTGTTGCCCGGATTCCTGCGCCGCGTCGGACAATTGCACCCGGACATCCTGGTCAACCTCACCAGCGATTCGTGGTTCGGCGCCGCCAGCGAACCGTGGGAGCATCTCGCGCTGGCCGTGTTCGCCACCATCGAACTGCGCGTCAGCATGGTGCGCTCGGTCAACTCGGGTGTCTCCGCACTGATCGATCCCAACGGCCGCGTGCTGGAAAGAACCTACGCCGACGATCCGTATCGCAATCCGCGGCCCGCCGACGGCATCGTGGTGTCCGCCCCCATGCTCTCCGGCGGGCACACGTTGTTCGTGGCCTGGGGCAACTGGTTCGCCTACGCCTGCGTGGCGGCGACGCTGGCGCTGCTCGTTGCCGCACGCCGCAAGCGCATGGCCCGCGACGCCCGTGGCGCCGGCAGCGCGGGCGGCGCCGGCAACGCCCGCAGGGCTTTCAGGGCCCTCGGCACGCGAAACGGGTGACCGTTTCCTTGACCGGGTCGGTGGTAATGAATTCTTTGCTCTCGCAGACTCCTGCTGCTGCTGCGTCGGCATGCGCGCACCGGCCGGCAAACGGGGTAACATCCTGTGGCCCCATGTTCAATCACCCCACGTCGTCGCCATGGTGAAAAGCCGGCAGGGCCGGATCAAGAATTACTTCGCCGAGAACCGCCTGTTCGCCGTGCGAAGCGTGGTCGCGGGCGTGATGGCCGCCGCGCTGTTGATGGCGGTCGGGGCCCGCCTGTTCTATCTGCAGGTGTTGCGGCACGATTACTATTCGAACCTGTCCCAGGGCAACCGGATTCGTACCGAGCCCATCCCGCCGAGCCGCGGCCTGATTCTTGACCGGCACGGCGTGGTGCTCGCCGACAACCTGCCGTCCTTTCAGATCGAATTGATCCGCGAACTGGTGGGCGACGGAAAATCGGTGGATGCCACCCTGGCGCAGCTGGTCGACGTCGGCTTGCTGCGGCCCGAGGAGATCCCCAACATCAAACGCACCGTGATGCTGCACAAGGCCTACGAGAGCGTGCCCATCAAGCTGCAGCTCACCGAGGAGGAGATGGCGCTCTTCGCCGTGCACCGCTACCAGTTCACCGGCGTCGACATTCACACGCGGCTGGCGCGGCACTACCCGCTGGGGGCCACCGCCGTCCATGCCATCGGCTACGTGAGCGCCATCAACGAGCAGGACCTGAAGCAGATCGACGGCGACGAGTATGCGGGCACCAGTTTGATCGGGAAACTGGGCGTGGAAAGCGCCTATGAA
>CAZZWZ010000398.1:0-1877 GCA_964657955.1 uncultured Steroidobacteraceae bacterium | reverse complement strand
GACGGGCTCGCTGGCCTTGTCGAGCACCCACGCCCGCGACGCGTTCTGCGTCAGGCACCCCACCGCCTGGACGATGCGAAGCCGCGGATGCGCGGCGTCCGGCCGCTGGTCGATGGAGTACTGGATCAGCGGGCTGAACATCTCGTGCCAGCTCTGATTCTGGCGCCGGAAGTAGGCCTGCTGGTCGGGCCCGCAATTGCGCGGGTCGACGCCGGCCTCGCGCAGATGAGCGTTCGACGCGGAGTTGTCGTAATGCGCGGTGACGATGAGCTTGCTGCCGGCGGGCAGGGTCAGCGGGCGGTCGAGGTCGTAGGCGAGCTGCCAATGAAAATCGTACCGGGGGACGGTCAGCAGCGTCTGTTCGTGACCGTCCGGATAAACGACGACGTATTTGAAGTCCTTGCCGCGCATGTGTGCATGGGGCTGCAGCTGATAGATGGTCGCGGGCTCGGTGTACGCCGTCATGCCGTCGAGCCGGTAGTTGGCCGCGTGAGGCGGTATGGGCGGTATCGCCACGTCGGTGCCCTCCGCCTTGGTGCCGGGATCGTCGGTCAACAATTGCCGGCCGTTCGCGAGGATGGTGCTCACGGCCGAAGGCGCGCGAAACAGCTGGTGTTCCGGAGGCGTCGGGCGGAACCACAGCGCGAGCTCGGAGTGATTGCGCAGCGCACTGCCCGTGGTGGTGTAGTGAATGTTGAAGTTCACGTACAGATTCTTGCCGGATTTCAGTAATTTCGCGCTGTCGTCGCCGTACATCTCGAACGTCGTCCCCGGCGTGTAGATGCCGAGCATGTCGTAGGCTTCGGGGTTCTGCGGATCCGTCACCGCCGGTCGCATGTCCGCGAGCGCATCGTCGGCGATGCCCATTTGCCGGGCGACCTTGCCCAGCGCATCGAGATCGTCCCCGCTGATGCCCTCGGCCACCGAGACCTCGGTGATCCCCATGTGGTGCACCAGCGTGCCGTTGCCCGGCCATACCTGCATGGCCACGATCCATTTGTCCTCGGGAAGCGGATTCTTCACCCGTTGCTGCACGTAGGGAATTTCGCCGCTCGCCGCCACCGCCACTTCCGGGAGCCTGAGCACCGCATCGGGTTTGCGCCCGTTGGGATACAGCCACCTGCCGCCCGCTTCCGGCACCGGCGGCAGATCGGCGTCGTTGCCCCTCGGCGCACCGGCGCGCACCCACGCCGCGAGCACCTCGATGTCCCGTTGTGCGAGCCGCGCATCGTTGCGAAATTTCATCGAATGTCCGGGGTCGGCCGGCCAGGGCGGCATCTGCCGGGTCACCACCTGCCGCTCGATGGCGTGGGCCCAGGGCTTGGCGCCGTCGTAGGTCAGCAACGACTGCGCCGCGCCGATCTCGCCCGGGCGATGACAACGCACGCAATGCGCGTAGAGAATGGGCGCCACGTCGCGGCTGAACGTGGGGCCTGCCGTCGCCGCGGGCGCAGCCGCGGCCATCCCCGACGCGAGAACCGCCGCACCGAGCACCCACGGGCGCGCCAAGATTTTGCAGGATAATGTCACATCGACCCCGGCAACCAGCTCGGACTGTGCCTCAAACGGCCATCCCTTATCAAAGGGTGTGTCGCAGATTCAAAGCGTGTGTCGCAAATCCCGCAAGGCGAAACCGGCCAAGGGGTGCTCGATGGCGCGCGTCCATGCCATGACCTTGAAGGCTTCGCCCATTTCACCGGGCAACAGCAGCTGCCGGGCCTGACGGGCCAGGCGCGCGAATCGATCGGCATCGACACCCGCGATGCGGCGCATTTCCTCGTCGATGCCCAGTGCGGCGAGGAACCACGCCTGGGTGGTGAAGCCCGCCACGGTGCAATCCGCCGCGCTGCCGGCCTCGGCCAGGGCCGTGAAATCCA
>CAZZWZ010000397.1:0-1878 GCA_964657955.1 uncultured Steroidobacteraceae bacterium | reverse complement strand
ACGCTCGGCGGTCAGGGGCGCACGCTCGTCAGTCAAAGGCGGTGAACCAACGATCGAGCACCAGCAAATACCATGCGCGGCGAAATTCGCAGCTCACCATCCGGCGGATCACGCCACGTTCCATCAGCCGCGCCACGGCCTCGCGCAGCAGTTGCGGGTGACGCGTCAACCAACCGTGCACCGGCAGACCGAAGCCGGATTTCGGCCTGTCGAGGTGACCGGCCGGCAGGCGCGGCTCCATCAAACGCCGCACCAGCAGCTTGCCGCGGCGGCGGCGGACGTCGACCAGCAGGCCGGGCGCGACGCCCAGCATGTACTCGACCAGACGGTGATCCAGCAGCGGCGGCCGGACCTCGAGCGAATGGGCCATGCTGGTCCGGTCCACCTTGGTCAGCAGACCTTCCGCCAGATCGGTGTTCAGATCGAGCCAGCGCAGGCGCGCGAGCGGCTCCAGGTCGGGCCGCCAGTATTGCCGGTAGAACCAATGATAATCGTAGTCCGGCTCGCGCCAGGCGGGCCCGAGCAACGCGTCGACCTGCCGCTGCCCCAGTCCGCCCAGCGCCATGGCGAATGCCGGCAGCCCCGTCGCCGCGCGCCGCTGCATGGAGGAGGCGAGCCGCGACAGCGGCGGCGCGAGCCCCGCCACGACGCGGCTGAACCTCGTGGAGCGGTGGCCCACGTTCGACCAGTAGCGCGGATAGCCGCAGAAGATCTCATCGCCGCCCTCGCCGCTCAGGGCGACCTTGACCGCGGAGCGTGCGAACCGTGCGACCAGGTAATTCGACCACGCGGCGCTGTCGCCGAACGGCTCGTCGAACAGCGTGGGCATCAGGTCCAGGGCCTCGCGGAAGTCCGCGCTGTGTGCCGTGGTTTCGGTGTGCTGCGTACCCAGGTGGCGCGCCGCGACGTGGGCGGCATCGAGTTCGGAGCGGTCGCGTGCATCGAACCCCAGGCTGAACGTATGGGGTGCCTCGAGGTAGTGGGCGGTGAGCGCCGAATCCATGCCGCCGCTGAGGAACACACCCACCGGCACGTCGGCCAGGGTGTGCGCGGGCACGACGTCGCGCAGCAGCTGGTCGAGTTGATCGACCGTCTCGTCCGCCCCGCGCGCGATGATCTCGGTGGCCGGGTGCCAGTAACGCTCGATGACCACGCGGCCGTCCTCCCAGGACAGCCAATGGCCGGCCGGCAGCTTGGCGATCCCCTGGTAGATGGTCTTCGGCGCGGGCACGTAGCCATGGAACAGGAAATCCCGCACGGCGCTGCGGTCGATGGGCGGCTTGCCGAGCACCAGCAGCGCCTTGAGTTCGGACGCGAAGGCGATGCCGCCGGGGAGCATCCGGTAGTACAGCGGCTTGATGCCCAGGCGATCGCGGACCAGCAGAAGCCGCCGCGCCGCCGCGTCCCACAGCCCGAACGCGAACATGCCGGCCACCGCATCGAGACCCGCCACGCCGCGCGCGGCCAGCAGGTGCAGGAGGGTCTCGGTGTCGCCGGTGGAGCGCCAGGGTCCCGGCAACCCGGCGCGCAGGCGCTCGTGGTTGTAGAGCTCGCCATTGTAGGTAAGCACCAACGAGTCCAGCCGCATCGGCTGATGTCCGCCCTCCGAAAGATCCTGGATGGCCAGTCGGCGGTGTGCCAGCGCCACACCCGGCGCGCTCCACAGCCCGTCGCCGTCCGGTCCGCGGTGTACCAGGGTTTGCGACATTTTTTGAGCCGAATGGCCGGTGGCCTCCGGTCCGACGATACCTGCTATGCCGCACATCGCACGGAGTCTACCGGACGGCCCGTCGCCGGGCGGCGCTTCGTGCGGCCCGGGCGGCCCGGCCCGCGTTGCGGTGTGGCCGCTGGCGATCGGGCGGCGCTTCGATTAGGGTG
>CAZZWZ010000396.1:0-1919 GCA_964657955.1 uncultured Steroidobacteraceae bacterium | reverse complement strand
GTGGACCGTTCGTTCCGCATGGGCATGATGTGGTTCATCTTCTCCGAGGTGATGTTCTTCGCGGCGTTCTTCGGCGCGCTCTTCTACGCGCGCGAGCTGGCGGTGCCCTGGCTGTCCGGACACGGCGTCAAGGTTTTCAACAACATCCTGTTGTGGAAGAACTACGGGGGATCCTGGCCCACCAACGGTCCCGCCACCCTGGGTCCGCGCGCGGACGGTACGTTCGACACCGTGTCGCCGCTGGGTTTGCCGGCCATCAACACCGCCATCCTGCTGAGCAGCAGCGTCACGGTGACCATCGCCCACCACGCATTGATCTCGGGTCATCGCGCCCGCCTGAAGGTGTTCCTGGCACTCACTTTTCTCCTGGGATTCACCTTCGTGTTCCTGCAGGCGAAGGAGTACCACGAGGCGTACAGCGAACTCGGCCTGCAGCTCGGCACGGGCATCTACGGTTCGACGTTCTTCATGCTCACGGGATTTCACGGATTTCACGTGACGCTGGGCGCCATCATGCTGACGGTGATCTGGTTTCGCGTGCTGAAGGGTCAGTTCACCCCGCAACGCCACTTCGGATTCGAGGCCGTCGCCTGGTACTGGCACTTCGTTGACCTGGTGTGGCTGGGCCTGTTCATCTTCGTCTACTGGCTGTAGCCGGCCCCGGAACGGCTGCCGGGCGGATCGGGAGGGCGGTGCGACCGCCGCCGACCGGTCCCGGGCCGGTCAGTGAACGTGCTGGGGCTGAATCCACCCCTGGGTATGTGCCACGATCAGCAGCACGAACAACAGCACGGACAGCCCCACCCGCCAGGCGAGCGCGTTGACCATCTTGCCGCTGTCCGACGGTTTGCTGCTCGACATGTGGAACAGCGCCTTGCCGAGGCTCACGAGGATCAACGCCAGGAGCACGATCACGAAGTATTTGAATTGCACGGCCGCCCCGCTCGAAACGGCCTTCAGTATATCGCGCCGATGAAACTGGGTTCCCGTCTGTTCTCGCCGCGGCCGTTCACCAGCCTGCTGGCGATCGTGCTGATCGGGCTCCTGGTGAGTCTCGGGCGCTGGCAGCTGCGGCGTGCCCACGAGAAGCAGCTGTTGTACGACGCGTTCGAGCAGGGCGCCGATGCCACGCGCAGCATCGATGCGGCCACCCCGCGTCTGCCGCGCTACCAGCACGTGGAGGCGCGCGGCGCCTACGACGGCGCGCGGCAGGTCCTGATCGACAACATGACCGATGCGCACGGGCATGCGGGTTATTTCGTCATCACGCCCTTCGCGCTGGCGGGGGGAGGCTGGCTGCTGGTCAACCGCGGCTGGGTGCCGGTGGGCAGCAGCCGCAGCCGGCTGCCCGCCGTGCCGGTGGCCAGCGACGTGCGGACGGTGAGAGGGCGTGCCGATCGGCTCCCCACGCCGGGCATTCAGCTGGGGCAGCGGCCCGAGCTGCGGTCGCCGTTCCCGGTGGTCGCCAGTTTTCCGAGTCGTGAGGAGATCGCGGGATTGCTGGGGGAACCGGCGTGGGCTCCGGCGGCGGACTCGGTGCTGCTCGATCCGGGCCAGCCCGACGGGTATGTGCGCGAGTGGCAGCCGCCCGGCTTCCCGCCGCTGCGCAATATTGCCTACGCGGTGCAATGGTTCGGTCTCGCGCTGGCGCTGGCCGTCATCTATCTGGTCACCAACGTGCGCCGCGCAACGCCGCGGAAGGCCGCCGCATGAGCGAACGCGATGCAGGTCACGACAAACGCCAACGACGCGTGCTGATCGGATTGGCGCTGTTCTTTTTTGCGCCGCTCGCGGTGTCGTTTTTCCTCTATTACGGGTCGGGGGGCTGGCATCCCGTCAAGCGCGTCAATCGCGGCGATCTGATCGATCCGGCGCGGCCGCTGCCGGCGCTGGCACTGCCCGTGGCGCACGCCGGTGGG
>CAZZWZ010000395.1:0-1933 GCA_964657955.1 uncultured Steroidobacteraceae bacterium | reverse complement strand
CAGCGCGGCGAGCTGCTGCGCGCTTTCCTTGTCGGCGATGGGCAGGCGATGGCCAAGGCAGTTGGTATCAGCGTTAGTTCGGTCCAACACATCTGGCGGGCGCATGGACTTCAGCCGCATCGGCTGCGCCAGTTCAAGCTGTCCAACGATCCAAACTTTGCGGCCAAGCTGCGCGATGTCGTCGGCCTCTACATCGATCCTCCGGCGCATGCCGTGGTGCTCTCGATGGACGAAAAGAGCCAAATCCAGGCGCTCGATCGCACCCAGCCGGGGCCGCCGCTCAAGCGGGGCCGCTGCGGCACGATGACGCATGACTACATCAGGAACGGCACGACCACGCTGTTTGCCGCGTTGGATGTGGCGGCGGGACGCGTGATCGGACGCTGAATGCAGCGTCATCGGCACCAGGAGTTCATCCGCTTTCTCAACACCATTGAGCGCGAGGTTCCTGCGGGCAAGCTGATCCATGTGATCTTGGACAACTACGCTGCCCACAAGCATCCCAAGGTGATCGAGTGGCTCGGTCGCCATCCGCGCGTGACCTTTCACTTCACGGTAAGCGTAGTCTGGAGGCCGCCTACCGCCCGGTTTGCGTGCATGTGACACTGCCCTCGTTGGTGTGAGATTAGTGTCCACTTGAGGAGCTAAGTGGACACTTATCCGCTCGAGTGACGGGGCGAGGGCACGTGAGCGCAGGTCAGAGTGAGTTGGCGGCTGTGACCTCTGCGCAGAGACGGACGCGCCGTTCATGGTCGCGCACGGAGAAACGTCGCATCCTCGCTGAGGCATTCCGGCCCGGCGCCTCGGCGGCCGATGTGGCACGGAGCTATGGGCTGAATGCCAATCAGCTGTTCAATTGGCGACGTGCGCTCGCAGCTTCGGCCAAGGGTGGAGGCGGTTCGGCAGTCAAGGCGTCGGCGAAAACCTTGGCGACCTGCTCCGCCGGGATCGTGCCGGTTGGCGTCATCGTGGCGACGAGCGACGGCGGGCAGGCGCTGGCTGCGAGTTCCATCGCCGACATGACGCCGTTGGACCGTGGTGGAACGCGATACCCGATCGGCGGGTGCGTCGGACTGATCGAGATCGATCTGGTGTGCGGGACGCGGCTGCGCGTGGATGCGTTCGTCGATGAGCACGCGCTGCGGCGCGTGCTGTCGGCGATCAAGGCGTCGTCGTGATCTCGGTGGCGCCTGGCACCAAGGTGTATCTCGCCTGTCAGCCGGTCAGCATGCGCCTGGGCTTTGATGGTCTGGCCGCGCGCGTTTCGCAGATGTTGCTTGCCGACCCGTTTTCCGGCCACCTGTTTTTGTTCCGCGCCAAGCGAGCCGACTACCTGAAGATCTTGTACTATGACGGATCCGGGATGTGCCTGTTTGCCAAGCGCCTCGAAAATGGCCGCTTCGTTTGGCCGCCGATCGTCGATGGTCAGATGACGCTGACCCCGGCCCAACTGGCGCTACTGCTCGAAGCGATGGATTGGCGCAGGACCATTGCCCTCGAGCCTCCGCGCAAGCCGGTGATGGTTTGATCAGGAGCGGCATTGTCGTCGGATTGCGCAACGGAACGGTTGTACGCGACGAGCGGTTCCGCTAGGATTTGCTCATGTCTTTGGCGATCCAGCCCCTGCCGGAGGACCCCGACGCGCTCCGCCGGTTTGCCGCGGATCTGCAGGCCGAACTGGCGCGCAAGGACATCGAGATTACCGCGCGCGACGCCGAGATCCATGCCAAGACGCTGCATATCGAGAAGCTGAAGATGCAGCTCGCCATGTTGCGCCGGGCCCGGTTCGGCCGCTCCTCCGAGAAGCTCAACCACGAGATCGAGCAATTGGAACTGCTGATCGGTGAACTCGAGGAGGAGCAGGCCGAGGAAAAGGCGCGCGCCGGCGTGACCGACCCCGAGTTGGACGACCCGGCCGACGACCAACCCTCCG
>CAZZWZ010000394.1:0-1949 GCA_964657955.1 uncultured Steroidobacteraceae bacterium | reverse complement strand
ACCAACACCTGCGCGAGCAAGCCATTCGTCGGAATCCCTTTGTCGATCACATGCGGTGGCACCGGCGCCTGGATCAACGTCTCGCACGCTTTACATGCCCACTTCCCACGGATGTGGCGCTCAACAGTGAACACGCCCGGAGCGTAGTCGAGCTTCTCGCTGATATCCTCGCCAATGCGCACGCGCTGGCAGCCACAGGGGCAGGTTAACTCCGTCGGCTCGTGATGGATGTCGGTGCGGGGCAACTGGGGCGGCAACGGCAAGCGTTTGGCCCGCTTGCGGGGTTTCTCCTGCGGCGCGTCCGAGCGCAGTTCATCCAGCTCGGCCTCAAGCGCGGCCAAATCCTCATCAATGGCCTCGTCCAGCAAGCTCAACTGCTCGGCAGTGAACTGTTCGCTACGTCTGCCGAATTGCAGGCGTTTGATGACCGAGAGCTCATGGGTGAGCTGGTCAATGCGCGTTTGGCGGTAGTGCGATTCACGCGTCTTCTCGTCGACCTGGGTCATCAACTGCCGCGCAAGTGCGCGCAGTTGATCGGGGTTCAGGGCATCGAGATCAGTAGGTGAATTCATGCCCCCAAGTTTGCCAGCACCTGCACGCCGGGGGAATCGAAACTGTTTACGTCATTTGCTATACCACCGCGATTACGTGGTCGTGCGCCAACGTCTGCCAGGGCAGCCCGATCACAAGTGCGCGCAGTTGCTCGAGATTTAACGTCTCAGCAATATCACTATGACCATTGGCCCAAACGAAATGACCTTTGTTCAAGCGTCGTGCAGCAAGCCAGACGCCAAAACCGTCGTACACCAGGACCTTCATGCGCGTCGAGCGCTGATTGGCAAACAGATATGCATGATGTGGCCGTGCGGACCCAAATACCTTCACCACGCGAGCAAGGATGGTATCAGCGCCGGCACGCATATCGAGGGGTTCGGTCGCAAGCCAAATGGCGTCGATGCGGATCATCGCAGCACCTCCCGAACCCAAGCTGCGCTGTCACTCAAGCAAAGCTGCGGCCACAGCACTGACACGGTTGTGCCATTGCGCTGAATGTCGATACGCACGTTCGCTTGCGCCGCGTCGGGCGCTTGAGCTATCGGCACGGTCATTGGCAACGCGACGAAGGCAGGCTTTACGTCGACAACAACCGATTTGGGTGCAGGCGGCGCAGCGTCGCTGGAATCGGCGGCATCTTTAATCCAACGCCGCAGCACATTGGGGTTCAGACCATGCGAAATCGCCACGGCTGAACATGAGACGCCGACCTGGCGACATTGTTCGATAAGCTCTGACTTAAACGAGGTGCTGTAGGTGCGCCGTGTGCGCCCGGTCGGAATGTCTTGGGAAATAGTGTGCACGTGTCCGCTTCCTGATCGTGGAAACGTATGCTCTTACGCCAAAGAATAGAAAACCAGATGAGATTGCCGGGTGCTTACGCTAATTCAGGGGTCGCCAAGCAAGCTGTTTCGCAGGGACCGCCTACGTTTTGGGAGAGCTGACGTCGCTCCGAAGACAGGGGGACAGGGGACAAACCACGTGTTCGACGGACGGAAACGGATTCGTTTCTTTGTTCTTCGCGGACCCTACGAGTCTCTCGCGATCGCGCCGAAGGGCGAGTAGGACACAGGCCAGTCAGGCCAGCCTGGCGCGTAGACGAGGTTTGACCTCCTGGAAACGCCGACTAGCTTTGACGTTATCTAGCGGACACTACGCCGACTTCGGGGGACATTATGCAATTTGTGCCGAATGCCTGTAGCAGCCGGGCATCGCGATCCGCGCTGCCTAAGGGCGCACTATTCGGTTTTCCAACGCAAAACGTGCGAGGTCAGGGAGCCAGGACGTATGAGCGGACTCGCGCCTGTTCGGCAAACGTCCGACACGACGCCGAACCAGCGAATCCTACGGCATCCTTATCGCTCGTCTTCGATCCAATTGTTTCTAGAGTCGTG
>CAZZWZ010000393.1:0-1963 GCA_964657955.1 uncultured Steroidobacteraceae bacterium | reverse complement strand
CGCCCGACGGCGCGTATTTCAAGTACTTCAAGCAACCGCAGCCGCAACGCTGACCGCGCGGGCACCATGGAAATCGGCTGGAGCGAATTGGCACGGTATCTCGGTGGAGCATTCGCCCTGTACCTGGTGCTCGAAGGCATCCTGCCCTTCCTGAATCCGAGCGCCGCGCAGCGCCTCATGGCGAAGCTGGCGCAGACCGAGAAACAGCAGCTGCGCTGGGGCGGTCTGATCAGCATGGTGGCCGGGCTCGCCCTGCTGTGGATGGCGCGCAATGGGTAGGAATCTCGTCGTGATCGGGCTGCAGTGGGGCGACGAGGGCAAGGGCAAGGTGGTCGACCTGCTCACCGACCAGGTGCAGGCCGTGGTGCGCTTTCAGGGGGGCCACAACGCCGGGCACACCCTGGTGATCGGCGGCAAGAAGACCATCCTCTCGCTCATCCCGTCCGGCATCCTGCACGCGCACGTGCAGTGCCTGATCGGCAACGGCGTGGTGCTGTCGCTCGAGGCGCTGTTCCGCGAAGCCGACACGCTGATCGCGGAGGGCGTTCCGGTGTTCGAGCGGCTGCGGGTGAGCCCGTCCTGCCCGCTGATCCTGGCCTCGCACGTGGCTCTGGACCGCGCCCGCGAGAAGTCCCAGGGCGCCAATGCCATCGGTACCACGGGCCGGGGCATCGGGCCGGCCTACGAGGACAAGGTGGCGCGCCGCGCGCTGCGGGTGGCGGATCTGTTCCACCGCGAGCGCTTCGCCGCGAAGCTCGGCGAGATCCTCGACTACCACAACTTCGTCCTGCAGAAATATTTCGGCGCGGCGCCCGTCGATTTCCAGCAGGTGCTCGAATCCAGCCTGCAACTCGGCGAACGTCTGAAACCGCTGGTGGCGGACGTCACCGGCATCCTGGAGAACCTGAGCGCGGCGGGCGGCAACGCGCTGTTCGAAGGGGCCCAGGGCGCCATGCTGGACGTCGATCTCGGCACCTACCCGTTCGTCACCTCGTCCACCACCACGGCGGGCGGCGCGGCCGCGGGCACCGGCCTGGGTCCGCGGCGGTTGCACGAGGTGCTGGGCATCGTCAAGGCTTACGCCACCCGCGTCGGCGCCGGCCCGTTCCCGACGGAACTGTTCGACGAGTTCGGCGAGCACCTCTCCCGGGTGGGTCACGAATTCGGCTCGGTCACCGGGCGCCGTCGCCGCTGCGGCTGGTTCGATGCGGTGGCGCTGCGCCGCTCCATCGTGCACAGCAGCTGCTCCTCGCTGTGCGTCACCAAGCTGGACGTGCTCGACGGCCTGGACACCATCCGCATCTGCGTGGGCTACGAGATCGACGGCCGGATCGTGCAGGCCCCGCCGCTGCTGTCGCAGCAGTTCGGTGACTGCCATGCCGTGTACGAAGATCATCCCGGATGGAAGGAGAGCAGCGTCGGCATCACCCGCTACGAGGATTTGCCGGCGAACGCGCGCGGCTACCTGGAACGTCTGCAGGCCCTGGTGCAGGTGCCCATCGACCTCATCTCCACCGGCCCCGATCGAGATCAGACCATCATCCGACGCAATCCCTACGCCTGACCGGCCGCGCGGAGCCCGGGGCTCCGCCGCCGTTTCGGGCCATCCGTCACATTGGAGGCGACCATGGCAACCATTCCCCTGAAAGGCAGCAACCGCAGCGCCTTGCCCGGCGCCCGCAGCACCGGACCCGCGGACGGCACCGAACGCCTGGAGGTGAGCGTGGTGGTGCGGCGGCGCGCGGCCGACGCCCTGCAGGCGCGCGCGGCGACCCTGGCCGCGGGCGATCGCTCGCAGCCTTGCATCAGCCGCGATGAATTCGCACGGACGCACGGCGCCGCTGCGGGGGATTTCACGGCGGTGCGCGCCTTCGCCGCGCAGCACGGCCTATCCGTGGTGCAGGAGCACGCCGCGCGCCGCACCGTCGTGTTCAGTGAAAACGCCAAGCATTTTTTGATCAAC
>CAZZWZ010000392.1:1326-2081 GCA_964657955.1 uncultured Steroidobacteraceae bacterium | reverse complement strand
CGTGATCCGTGCCCGGCTGCCACAGCGTGTCGAAGCCGCGCATGCGGCGATGGCGGACGAGCGCGTCCATGATGGTGTCCTGGAACGCATGTCCCATGTGCAGCGTGCCGGTGACGTTCGGCGGCGGGATGACGATGGAGTAGGCGGTTCCATGGCCGCTGGGCACGAAGCAACCATTCGCCTCCCACGTTGCGTAGATCCGGGCCTCGAGGTCGGAGGGCGAGTAGGCTTTATCCATGTGGCGGCGTCACCGCCGCGTGTTCACGCAGGACGCGATCCACGAGTTCGGGAAGTTGTGCGTGCAGTCGATCCAGGACGCGTTCGAACAGAATGGCCTCGATGTCCTTGGTCGCCTGGTGCAGCAGCGAGTCGGCGAGCTTCAGCGTCTCCGTGACGATGGCGGCATGGACCGATTTCGCGTCGAACACCGCATAGGCCGTGCCGTCGGTGTTGACCGCCTCCGTCAGGATGGGGATGTCGCGCGGATCGTGCGAGTCGCCGGTCACGGTTTCACCGGTCCGCCGCGCCGTGCCCGGCCGCGTCCAGCTGATGCGTCTCGAGCGGCAGCTTCAGGTCCCGGTACGCCTTGAAGCGCTCGCGGCCCAGGCGCCGCCGTTCGGGATCGGCATCGATGACCTCGGCGACGCGGGCGAAGCGCTCGAGCTGTTCGGGCATCCGCGCGCTCAGATTCACGAGCAGATCGGCGCTGCCCGCGCTGCGCAGATCGGCGGTCAGATGCACCGGCACTGGCACTG
>CAZZWZ010000392.1:0-1316 GCA_964657955.1 uncultured Steroidobacteraceae bacterium | reverse complement strand
TGATCAGCCGGGCCAGGGGCCGGCCGCCGCCGTGCAGTTCGTGCGGCACGAACGAGCGGTCGTTGAAAGTCCACAGCAGAACATCCATGGCCTCGGCCTCCTCGGCATCGCTCCAGACGACGACGGTCAGATCCCGCAGGTACGCCTTCTCGGTCAGCCGGCAGGCGAACGTGCCGCGCTGCTGCTGCGTGTCGCTCGCCAGCACGTAGAAGTCGACCCGATCGGTCATTTGCCGCCGGCACCGGTGCGTGCGCCGGCGCGTGTGACCAGGAAATCCACCAGCAACGGCACCGGACGCCCGGTGCTGCCTTTCTGCGAACCGCCCAGCCATGCCGTACCGGCCACGTCCAGGTGGGCCCAGTTGAGATCCTTGGCGAACTTCCAGAGGAACGACGCGGCCGTGCACGCGCCGCCCTCGCGACCGCCCACGTTGGCGATGTCCGCGAAATTGCTCTTGAGCTGATCGACGTATTCCTCCCCGACGGGCAGCCGCCACACGCGATCGTCGGCACGGGCGCCGGCCGTCGCGAGTTCATCCGCCAGCGCCTCGTCGTTGCTCATCAAGCCGCTGAAATGATTGCCGAGCGCCACGATGCAGGCCCCGGTCAACGTGGCCACGTCGACCACCGCCGACGGCTTGAACCGCCGGCTGTACGTGATCGCGTCGCAGAGCACCAGCCGTCCCTCGGCATCGGTGTTCAGGATCTCGACCGTCTGACCGGACATGGTGGTCACGATGTCCGAGGGCTTGACCGCCGTGCCGCTCGGCATGTTCTCGCAGGCGGCGACGATGACGATCAGGTTGATGGGCAGTTCGAGTTCCGCCACCGCGCGCAGCGCTCCCAGCACGCTCGCGGCACCGCTCATGTCGAATTTCATCTCGTCCATGGCGGGCGGATCCTTCAGGGAAATACCGCCGGAATCGAAGGTGATGCCCTTGCCCACCAGGCAGACGGGCGCGACGTTCTTCTTGGCCCCGCGGTATTCGCACACGATGAGGCGCGGCGGTTGCTCCGAGCCCTGCGTCACCGCGAGAAAGGCGCCCATCTTCAACGCCTTGATGCCGGCGGCATCGAAGGTTCTCGCCTTGATGCTGGGCCATTCCCTGCCGAGTTGCAGCGCGCGCTGCCCGAGGTACGTGGGCGTGCACACGTTGGGCGGCAGGTTCGCGAGGTCGCGCGCCAGCGCCATGCCGCTGCCGACGGCGTTGCCGACGGCCAGCCCCTCGGTCGCCGCCTTGGCGGCGCGGGCACCGTCCGTGGCCACGGCGACGCGCGCGAGCTTCGGCGCTTTCGGCTTGGTGCCGGTTTTCAGAT
>CAZZWZ010000391.1:0-2086 GCA_964657955.1 uncultured Steroidobacteraceae bacterium | reverse complement strand
GACAGCGGGTTGGTCTGGTCCATGAACTGCGACAGCTGCGACGCGCCGAAGAACTCCTTGAGCGCCGCGGAGATCGGCTTGGAGTTGATCAGGTCGTGCGGCATCAGGGCTTCGGTCTCGGCCTGGCCCAGACGTTCCTTGACGGCCTTCTCGATACGCGCCAGGCCCGAGCGGTACTGGTTCTCGGCCAGTTCGCCCACGCAACGCACGCGGCGATTGCCCAGGTGGTCGATGTCGTCGACTTCGCCACGGCCATTGCGCAGCTCGACGAGGATCTTGACGACGGCGATGATGTCCTCGTTGGACAGCGTCATCGCGCCTTCGGAACCGTCGCGGCTGATGCGCGCGTTGAACTTCATGCGGCCCACGCGCGACAGGTCGTACGTGTCTTCGCTGTAGAACAGGCGGTTGAACAGCGCTTCGACGGCGTCTTCGGTCGGCGGCTCGCCGGGGCGCATCATGCGGTAGATGGCGACACGGGCGGCCAGCTGGTCGGCCGTCTCGTCGGTGGCCAGCGTCTGGCTGATGTAGGCGCCCTGGTCGAGTTCGTTGGTGAACAGGACCGCGAGTTCCTTCACGCCGGCGCCGCGCAGCTTCTTCAGCAGCGCTTCGGTCAGCTCGTCATTGGCCTTGGCGATGATCTCGCCGGTGTCGGCGTCGACCATGTTGCGGGCGACGACGCGGCCGATCAGGAAGTCTTCCGGCACGGTGACGTGCGTGGTGCCCGACTGCTCGAGCTGGCGCACGTGGCGCGCGGTGATGCGCTTGTCCTTCTCGACGACGACGTTGCCGTCCTTGTCGGTGATGTCGAAGCGCGCGACTTCGCCCTTCAGGCGGTCGGCCACGAACTCCATCTGCGCGCCCGAGTCCATCAGGCGGAAGGTGTCGTTCTTGAAGAAGTGCGCCAGGATCGCTTCCGGATTCAGGCCGATGGCCTTCAGCAGGATCGTGACGGGCATCTTGCGGCGACGGTCGACGCGGAAGTACAGGATGTCCTTCGGGTCGAACTCGAAGTCGAGCCAGGAGCCGCGGTACGGAATGATCCGCGCCGAGAACAGCAGCTTGCCGGACGAGTGGGTCTTGCCCTTGTCGTGTTCGAAGAACACGCCGGGCGAGCGGTGCAGCTGGCTGACGATGACACGCTCGGTGCCATTGACGATGAACGAGCCGTAGTCGGTCATGAGCGGAACTTCGCCCATGTAGACCTCTTGCTCCTTGATCTCCTTGACGACCTTGGCCGGAGCGGACTCGCGGTCATAGATGATCATCTGCAACTTCGCGCGCACGGCGGCGGCGAACGTGAGTCCGCGCTGCTGGCACTCCCGCACGTCGAACGGCGGCTTGGCGATGTTGAACTCGATGAACTTCATCTCGACCATGCTGTTGTGCGACACGATCGGGAACGCGGACAGGAACGCCGCCTGCAGGCCCTCGGGCTTGCGCTTCTGAGGAGCGACGTCCTTCTGAAGGAAAGCCACGTAGGAATCCTGCTGCATCGTGAGCAGGTAGGGGACGTTCAGGACGCTCTCGCGTTTTCCGAAATTCTTCCGGATCCGCTTGCGTTCGGTAAAGCTATAGGGGGTTGCTTGCGCCATACACACTCCGTATCGACAACGCGTTCCCTGGCCGGGGAGGCGCATCTCGTTCGGCGACTGGCTACACGAGACATTGCGTCAAGTTGCTTGGTGATTGGCCACTACCAATCGCTGGCGGACAACCCCGGCATTGCACCGGAGTCCGACCAAACCTGTTCTCTGCAGTCGGATCAGAGAACACTGCAAAGCCAGCTCGACTGCTGGCTTTGCGCTGTTCTCCCCGAAGGGATTCGAGCGTCGCATATGGGGGCGGTTGCCCGCCCCGCAAGTGCGTGTACCGAAGGGCGGCTCGCGCCGCCCAACCGCACAGGTTACTTGATTTCGGCGGTAGCGCCCGCTTCGACCAGCTTCTTCAGCGCGGCTTCGGCGTCAGCCTTGGACACGGCTTCCTTGACGTTCTTCGGAGCGCCGTCGACCAGGTCCTTGGCTTCCTTCAGGCCGAGGCCCGTCAGTTCGCGCACGGCCTTGATGGTGCCGACCTTGTTGGCGCC
>CAZZWZ010000390.1:0-2111 GCA_964657955.1 uncultured Steroidobacteraceae bacterium | reverse complement strand
CGACGCCCACTCGGGTGGGGGTGGCATCTGCGCGACCTCGTTGAGCGCGCTGAAGCCGTTCTCGCTCAGCCCGCAGACCAGCGCCGGGAGTGTCGCACGTGGGATAAAATGTGTGGCCAGGCCGAGCCAGCACGCGTCGGCGGCGCCGATTCGGGTGCCGGTAAGGCCGAGATACATGCCAAACGCGCCGCGCAGACGGGGGAGGAAGTAGCTGGCGCCCACATCTGGGAACAGGCCGAGTTGGGTTTCCGGCATGGCGAATACCGCGTTTTCTGTGGCGACGCGGACGGTGCCGTGGACCGACAAGCCGATCCCGCCGCCCATGCAGATGCCGTCGACGAGGGCGAGATAAGGCTTGTTGTAGCGGGCGACGGTTCGGTTGAGCGCGTATTCAAGGACGAAGAAGGATTCCACGTCCTGGAAGCGGCCGTCGAGCACCCAATCGCGCACCGAGCGCACATCGCCGCCGGCGCAGAATGCGCGGTCGCCCCCTGCCTCGACCACGACGAGGTGGATGGCGGGATCGTCGCGCCAGGTTTCGAGTGCGACGGCGATCGCGTGGATCATATCCTGATTAAGGGCATTCAGGGCGCGCGGACGGTTCAGCGTGACGCGCCCGATCCTTCCGTCGCGCCTGAAGATCACCGGCGCAGCAAAGCCCTGCAAGTCAGCGTCGACGGATGAAACGTGACGCGAGATCGGCG
The DNA here is from genome assembly GCA_964657955.1 of uncultured Steroidobacteraceae bacterium. Lineage (GTDB taxonomy): Bacteria > Pseudomonadota > Gammaproteobacteria > Steroidobacterales > Steroidobacteraceae > Bog-1198. Next base: position 1,407 of record CAZZWZ010000390.1, on the reverse strand, counting down.
ATCATCCAGGCACTGCCCGCTCGTGTGTTCCTCGCCTTCCGGCGCCCGGTCATGCCGATCGCCAGACCAGCGACTTCGCCGATCGTGGCCAGGCTCGTTGCTGCTCGCCTGGCCTCTGCGAGCGACTGCCGGCGCACTGAGGCGGCCTCAAGCTCGATGTGGTCCGGCTTGTTGCTCAGCGCCAACATCCCGAGAATGCCACCGCCGACCAGATCGATGACCAACACGATCAGCGCGGCCACCCAGGGTTGGACCGCCAGGGTCAGCAGAGCGACGCACAGGACATGCAGCATCGCGAAGATGGCGAGGCCAAAAAGGACGGCGCCGGCGGCAAAGCCGACACGGATACCTTGCCGACGCGCGTAACGCTTGACGCGGAGAGCCTCGGCGGCGGCGGCGACTTTGGCTAATTCGAGCGCTCGCATCTAGATTGCACCCGGGCGGAGCGCCTGCAGCCGGCTCGCCATCAGCGCGCGACGCGGCCGAGAATGTAACCGAGTCCGGTCGCCAGCAATATCGCAACAATCGGCGACTCGCGGATACGCTCTGACAGCGCCTCCGACTGATCTTGATAAACATCGCGCGCCTGGCTGGCGTATTGCTGCGCCGTGTCCGCGGCCTGCGATATCGCCGGGGCGACGCGGTCATTCATGAGACTTTGAACCTGGTCGCGGAGCTGCGCGATTTGCTTGTTAGGATCTTTGGAGCCGTTGCTCGCCTTATCGGACATCGTCGCCGAGACCTTGTGCCTGTGTCGACGCTGACAACGTGTGTCGTACGATGTGGTTGCCCGAGAAAACACTCTTGCCAGGCCGCGCTCTCCGGCCTAGAAGGCGCTCCGGATGCGGGCGTAGCTCAGGGGTAGAGCACAACCTTGCCAAGGTTGGGGTCGTGGGTTCGAATCCCATCGCCCGCTCCAGCGAAACACCGTCGTTACAATATATCGGGTTGGCTGAGCTGCTGGCTCCGCGCGGTGCTTCTGCTCTTACGGGACCAGTTCGCGGCCTAGCGGCACTCCTGGATTGATCTCCGACCGCGCGTTAGAGATGTCGGCGGTCGTGGTTACCACAGATCAAGTGCCAGTCCACGCCTCAGAACTGCCGCATGCGCTCGATTGCAGCAGGTCGAAGCAGAGACTCGACCGAGTTTGACAAGTAAGCAACTCGTCAATAGCCGATCGCCTTGAGCTGATCGACGATGCTCATCGGGACGCTGTATTTGGCATAGATCGCCTTGAGAGTGCCATCGGCACGATAGTTCGCCAATAGCAGATTGACTGCCTTGGCGAGGTCGGCCTCGCGAGGATTGATGCAGAGCCCGCCAGGGTAGATCGCCTTGGCCGGTCCGGTCACCACGAGGTCGGCGGCGTTCGACGCGGTCTGCAGGCTAAAGCGAATAATCGTGGAG
>CAZZWZ010000389.1:0-2146 GCA_964657955.1 uncultured Steroidobacteraceae bacterium | reverse complement strand
CGGGCGCGGCCGGCCAGGCGCGGCGGGCGAGACGCTCCCGGCCGCGCGCATTCCTGCGGCCTTCAGTGCGCCATCTGGCCGAATTTCATCGAGACGCTCGCGCCCCAGGTGCGCGGATCGCCCAGTTGCACGTAGAGTTTCGAATTGAAGTCCGGCGGCTCGTCGCCGAAGTAGAAGCCGCGGACGGCGTAATTCTTGTTGAGCAGGTTCCGGCCCCAGAGGTAGGCGGACCAGCGCGCCCGTTCCCAGCCCAGCTTGCCGTTGAGCAGGCCGTAGGCATGGGACCGCGTGGGGTTCGGGGGCAGATCGAAATAGTACGATCCCATTCCCGTCACGTCGACGCGCGCGAAGGCACCCCGCGGGTCGCGCACGGTGGCGTTCAGCGCCGCCTGCCAATGGGGCGCATTGGCCAGCTCGCGCGATTCGGCCGCGAGCACGGAGCCGGTGGGGCCCTGTTGAACGAAGTCTTCGAAATGCGTGCGCAGCAAGCCCAGCGAGCCGCCCAGCGTCACCGCCCCGCCCACCCGCCATTCGGCATCGCTCTCCAGCCCGTAGTTGCGACCCCGCGCGGCATTGCCGGTGTAATAAATGAACGTGTTGGGATCCTTGGGATCGCTCTGCAGGCTCGTTTTGATCTGCGCATCCCGGCGCGTGAGATAGAACACGTCGGCATTCACGGTGAGCCGGTGTTCCAGCAGCTCGCCCTTGAACCCAAGCTCCCAGTTGACGTCGGATTCGGGCGCGAAGGACAGCTGATTCGGCAGCAGCCCCTGGCTCAGGTTGAAGCCGCCGGCCTTGTAGCCGCGCGCCACCTGCAGGTACAGCGCCCGATGCGGGTCGAAATCGTAGGTGAGGGATGCCTGACCGCCCCACAGATCGTCGGCGGGCGCGAGCACCGCGGGAATGACGGTGCCGGCGATGTAGTCCGTGGTGGTGCCCCGGTAGTCCGCGGTCCAGCGCTCGCCGCGCACCCCCGCCGACCAGCGCCACCCCTCCGCCAGATCGCCGTCGAGTTCACCGAACAAGGCGGCGTTGCGGGCGCGGTAGCCGCTGCGCACCACCGTATCCGTGCGCGAGAGTCCCGTCCCGTACGCCAAATCGTCGTACGCGCCGAGATTGGTGTCGTCGAGACCTTCGTCGAGTTGGTCGACGTAGGCGCCGGCCAGCCACGCGAAGCCCGTGCCGCGCTCGCTGCCGGCGCGCACCTCGGCCGACTTGGTGGTCCGGTCCCGGTGCTGCAATTCGGTGTAGTTGTAAAGATCGGTGACCGGCGCCCACAGGCGCGGGTTGCCCCAGTCGCCGTCGTAGCCGTACTTGATCACGGTCTTCGCATACGTCCCGATGAACGTCAGCCCGAAATCCTCGGTGGGCAGGTAGTGGGCATGGAGCGAGACGCCGGTGGAATGCTGCGAGTCGACGCTCGGGTCGTCGGACTGGGTGTTGCGCGAGTTGTCGATGGCGTAGGCATCGTAGCCGTTGTCGATGCCCACGCGCAGCGCCGTCAACGTCACGCGCAGGCGCTCGGAAGGCGAATAAACCCATTTGCCGCGCAGCGTCAGCTCGTCGCGCCCGTCGGTGTCGTGACGGTTCAGGTAGAGATTATGGTAATAGCCGTTGGTGGTGTAGCGCTGCACGGCGAGGCGGAATCCCGAATCCAGCGACTCGACGGGACCGCTCAAGACGCCGCCGTAGGATCTGGTGTCGAAGTCGCCGCCGTCGAGGTCGATCCGGCCGGACGGCGCGGTCGTGGGATCGGCGCTGCGCAGGTAGATCAGACCGGCCAGCGCATTGGCGCCGTAGCGTGTGGCCTGGGGGCCCCGCAGCACCTCCACCTGATCGATGTCGTAGAGCGTGCCGGCCGTACCCAGTCCGCTGAAGTCGATGTCGTCGATCAGGAAACCCACCGAGGGGTTGGGCGCGCCCTGGTACTGCTCGAGTTCGCCGATCCCGCGCAGCTGGAAATACCGCGGTCTGGACGTGTCGCCGGCCCAGTTGAGGTTGGGGATCAGCCCCAGCACGTCCTCCAGACTCTGCCGGCCTGCATCGCGCAGCACGCGGTCGTCGAGCACGGTGACGCTGGCGGGCACTTCGAGCGCGGGCGCCGCGCGCAGGGTGGCGGTGACGAAAATCGCATCCAGAGAGTCGC
>CAZZWZ010000388.1:0-2154 GCA_964657955.1 uncultured Steroidobacteraceae bacterium | reverse complement strand
CGGTCGGTGAGATTGGTCGCCTCGATGCGGACCTGGTAACCCTGGTACGTGTAACCCGCGGTGGCCGACAGGTTCAGATAGCCGCCGACGGGCGCCGCATTCTCCTCGTCCAGAAAGCGCCGGCCGACGTATTGCGCGACCAGGGTCGAACCGAATCCTCGCTTGGGCGTGTACAGCACGCCCGCCGAGGTGAGCACGCGGGGCGACAGCGGCAATTGCCGGCCCGCCACGTCCACGCCGGTGCCCGACTCGTCGATGAAGAGGTACCGGGTGAAGTGCGCATCGTGATATGAACCGTTGACCACCAATGACGTATCCGTCGCGAGTTGATACCGCGCCTCCAGCTCGAGGCCCCGGAGCCTTTCGCCGGCCGCATTCGCGAGCGCGCCGCTCAAGGTGGGAACCACCAGGTTGTTGAAGTTCATCGAGAACACTTCGGCCTGGTAGGACACCCGTCCGTTCGCCGCCGCGCCCTTCAACCCCGCTTCGTAGCTTTGCGCCGTCTCGGGGCTCAACAGCTCGGGCGTGTAATCGGGACCGAAATCCAGGGCCGACGGCTTGAAGGCGTTGCGAAAATCGGCGTAGAGAACGGCCTGATCCTTGCCGGATTGCCAGAGCCGGTAACTCACGCCCACCGTCTCGGACGGCCGGATCATGGTTTTGCTCACGGTGGCGGCATCGACCACCGACCCGCCCCCGCCGGCGGCTTGCGTTGCACCCCCGGGCGGCGACAGCGTCGCATCGCTGGAGATCTTGTGTTCGTAGGCCTCGTTCAGACGGAGCCCCGCGAGCACGTCCCAGCGATCGTCGGGCTTCCAGTCCACCTGCACGTACTCTCCCGCGAACAGCCGGCGGTCGTCGACCGTGCCGATTTCGTTGGTCGTCACGGCGCCGGTGGGCGGCGGCAGGACGCTGCCGTCGAGCGGCACCGTGTAGGCCCCGTTGCCGTTGAGGGTGGTCTGCTGACCGAGTCCGTAGAGCAGGTCCGCCCCCGTCACCAGCGAAACCGCGTCCGAGAACTGCCGGCTCAGATGGCTGTCCACGTAGCCGTCGTCGATCTCGCGGTGCTGATGCTGCGTGTCCGCGGTGCCGCTCGAGTCCGGGTGCAGGAAGGCACGAACGTCGGTGATCCCCGAATAGGCGAAGGAGACCAATGTTTCCCAGGACCCCCAGGCGGTCGGCTGCGAATACCCCAGATCGAAGTGGAATTTATTTTCATCGATGCCCGCATCGGCAGGATTGAAGTTGGCGTCGATGGGCTGGAGCGTGCTCAAAGAGTCTCCCACGCGCAGCACCGGGCTCGGCGGTACGTCGCGTACGCGGGAGACATCGGCATCGAAGCGCAGGGTCCCCGGGCCCAGGGGCAGTTCACCGCGGTAGAGCACGCGCTGGTCGGAGACCCGCTCGCGGGCGTCGGCGAACCCGACGCTCTGCCCGTCGATGGCGATGGACTGCCGGTAATCGCCGATCGCGGGCAACGCCGCGGACAGCGAACCGCGGACCGAACCATACTGTCCGTAGGCCAGATCGACCTCGTCCGCTGCCTCGCCGGCCGGGTAATGGATGGCCTGCACCACGCCGACGAACGAGGTGGCGCCGTACATGACGGGAGCTGCGCCCTTGAGCACTTCCACGCTCTTGACGTCCGTCAGATTCAAGGTGGTGATGGCGGGATTGAACGCGCCGCCCCAGGGCACGCCGTCGACCACGAGCAGGAACGCATCGAATTCATGCAGTCCCCAGAACGAGGGGACAGCGCTCGAGGGCCCGGCGTCGCCGCCTTGCGGCGCCTCCACCCCCGGCACGAGAGCCAGGGCGCCGGCCATGTCGGTTGCGGAGCGCTCCAGCATCTCATCGCCCGGCACGACGGAGATTTCCGCCGGAATCCGGTCCATGGGCTCGGGAATGCGCGTGGCCGTCACCACCACGGCATCGACCGACGCGGCGGCCGCCGGCGCCACCAGGAGCCAACCGGCGATGAAGGACAGCGATGCGGCCGACCCGAACGCGCGGAGTCTCGCTGCAGGCTTGATCATGTTCTCGATGGACGTACCCGGATTCGACGACGCGTTCTCGACGTCCCGACGCACGTTATCATTTGTCTCGCGCGTGATGAAGCCGCTGAAGGCGAGGCTGATGGCGGTGATGACCTGC
>CAZZWZ010000387.1:0-2163 GCA_964657955.1 uncultured Steroidobacteraceae bacterium | reverse complement strand
CTGCGTCAACATGCAGCTCAGTCTGCCCCCGGCCACGTAGAACTGGTACAGCACGTGACACGGCGGCAGCGCCATCCGACCCTCCGCGGCATTGACCTGCGGCGGCTTCGATTCATCGGGCAGATCGGCGACGTTCCAGCCGGAGAGGATGTGGCGTCGGCTGTCCGGCTTCCGGCGGATTCCGTCCACCAGCGCCGTCACCTGGTCGAACACGGCGCCATCCGGCCCCTTCCACGCCCGCCATTGGGCGCCGTACACCGGACCCAGTTCCCCCTCGGCGGTGGCCCACTCGTCCCAGATGGTGACGCCGTGATCGCGCAGGTAGCGCACGTTCGTGTCGCCGCGCAGGAACCACAGCATCTCGTGCGCGACGGATTTGAAATGCACGGCTTTCGAGGTGAGCAACGGGAAGCCGCGTTGCAGATCGTGCCGGTATGCCCGCCCGAACACCGACAGAGTGCCGGTGCCGGTGCGATCGCTCTTCCTGACGCCGTTCCCGAGGATGTCCCGGAGCAGGGAAAAATAAACCTCGTCCACCAGGCCTCCTAGGGCGTTGCGGGCCCGGGGTTCACGTTGCCGCTGGGCCGGTGCCCGCGGTAGGCGTACGCGACCAGGCCGAGGCCGATGAGGATCATGGGAATGGTCAACAGCATGCCCATGGTCAGCCAGTTCCCGACGAGGTAGCCGATGTTCGCATCCGGAAGACGCACCCATTCCACCGTGAACCGCGCGCACCCGTACAGGATCATGAACAAGCCCGTGGGCGCGAGTCTCGGACGCGGCGTGCTCGTGTACCACAGCATGACCACCGACAGCACCAATCCCTCGAGCGTCGCCTCGTACAACTGCGACGGGTGACGCGCGATCATCACCCCCGCCTCCGGCACGCCGAAACCCCAGGGCAGATCGGTGGGTTTGCCCCACAGTTCGCCGTTGATGAAATTGCCCAGCCGTCCCGCCAGCAGCCCGATGCCCGGCAACGGCGCGACGAAATCGCAGACGTCCGGAATTCTCTTCCCCTTGACTCGCGCGAAGACGATGGCGGCGATGAACACCCCGGTGAATCCGCCGTGGAAGGACATGCCGCCGTCCCAGATGTGGAACACGTTGAGCCAGCTGTCCGCAATCACGTCGTGCCCGTAGAAGATGCACCACCCGATCCGCCCGCCGGCGATCACCCCGATGGCGCAGTAGAAGATGAGATCGTCGACGTCGACCGCCGACCAGGTGGAACCGGGCCGCTGGGCGCGCCGGCGCGCGATCCACCACGCCGCCACGAACCCGATCAGGTACATGATGCCGTACCAATGCACGCGCAGCGGCCCCACGCCGAAGAACGGACCCACCGAGACGGCGACGGGATCGATGTGCGGATACGTGAGCATGGCGCTACTTTAATGCGTCCGAGACGCGGCAGAAATACGATTTCAGATACCGGGTTTCCGGGATGGCGGGATGGACGGGGTGATCGGGCGCCTGACCGCCCAGCGCGAGGAGTTGCACGTGCTTGTCGGCGGCCCGCGCCGCCTTGGCGATGGCGTCGCGCAGATCTCCTTCGCCCACGTGCTGCGAGCACGAGCACGACACCAGGATGCCGTCGCTCGCCATCACCCGCATGGCCAGTTGATTCAACCGCTTGTACGCAGCCAACGCCTTCGGCAGGTCCTTGCGGCGTTTGGCGAAGGCCGGGGGGTCGACGATGACCACGTCGAACCGCGCCTTTTCCTCCGCCAGGGCTTCGAGCACGTCGAAGGCGTCGCCCTTGCGCGTGGAGATGTTCACGCCGTTGTCGGCGCCGTTGCGCGCCGCGAGCTCCAGCGCCGCCGCCGAACTGTCGACGCACAGCACTTCCGAGGCGCCGCTCCGGGCCGCACGCACCCCCCAGGCACCCACGTAACTGAAGACGTCCAACACCCGGTCACCCTTGCGCACGTAATCAGCCAGCGCGCGCCGGTTGGCGGCCTGGTCGAAAAACCAGCCGGTTTTCTGTCCCTCCGCCAGCGGGGCGCGGAATGTCAGACCGTCCTCGACCACGTTGCCGAGTGCACCGACGTCTCCCAACGCGGTTTCCACGTAGGCCGGCAGGCCCTCCAGCTCACGCGCGCCGCCGTCGTTCTTGAACAGCAGGGCCTCGCACCCCAGCACCTGCACCACGGCCTGCTG
>CAZZWZ010000386.1:0-2167 GCA_964657955.1 uncultured Steroidobacteraceae bacterium | reverse complement strand
CTTGCCCCACTCCACGAGGCAGATCGGGAATCCGAGGGCGCCGCCGTCCTTCACCATCGCGCCCAGCCAGAGGTCGCCGTGCGCGACGCCGTGCGCGTGGGCATGCGCGAGGATGTCGGCGACGTCGCGAATCAGCGCCGCGAGCTCGCGGGCCAGCGCGAGATAGCCATCGATCGCCACCTCGACGCCGGGCTTCTCGTAGCGCTGCCCGCGCTCGAACAGCGTGGTGCGCGCTCCCGCCGGCGGCAGCCCGCGCCGTCCCGAAGCTTTCGCACGGCGTCCAGCAGCCCATCGCCAGGGTGGCGGCCAGTTCCGCATCCTCGGCGTTCACCAGCACGCGGCCGGCGGCCGGCACGGTGCGCAGCAACTGATGGAACTGCCGTCGGATCGACGCTACATCCGGATAGATGTCGGCATGATCGTACTCGAGATTGTTCAAGACGACGGTCCGCGGACGGTAATGGACGAACTTCGCGCGCTTGTCGAAGAACGCCGTGTCGTACTCGTCCGCCTCGATGACGAAATAGCCTGAGTCGCCCAGCCGCGCCGTGGAATCGAAATTGCTGGGCACGCCGCCGATCAGGAAACCGGGTTTCATACCCGCCTGCTCGAGAATCCAGGCCAGCATGCTGCTCGTCGTGGTCTTGCCATGGGTGCCCGCCACCGCCAGCACGTGCCGGTCCCGCAGCACGTTGTCCGCCAGCCACGACGGCCCCGAGGTGTATGGAATCCCCTTGTCCAGCATGGCCTCCACCACCGGGCTGCCGCGGCTCAACGCGTTGCCGACCACCACCACGTCGGGTCGCAGGTCCAGCTGGTCTGCGCCGTAGCCCTGGACGAATTCGATCCCCAGTGCATTGAGCTGCGTGCTCATCGGCGGATACACGTTCAGGTCGGAGCCCGTGACGCGAAAGCCCGCCGCTTTCGCGATGGCAGCGATGCCACCCATGAAAGTTCCGGCGATCCCCAGGATGTGCACGTGCATGGCGTTCATTCAGTCATACTTGGACTCTTAAATTGTACACGCGGACCGACGGCATGCCCGATGCGATTTGGGTCGATCGACACGACCAGCTCCCGCCCCTGGCTCACACGCTCGAGTCGCAGCCGGCACTTGCGGTGGACACGGAATTTCTGCGCGAACGCACGTTCTTCCCGCGGTTGTGCGTGCTGCAACTGGCGGCCGCCGGCGACATCTGGTGCGTCGACGCCCTGCGCGGCGGCAGCCTCGAGCCGTTGGTGCCGGTGCTCACCGCGGCCGGCACGTCCAAGATCATCCATGCGGCGCGTCAGGACCTCGAGGCGTTCTATCTCACCACCCGGCGGGTCATCTCACCGGTGTTCGACACTCAGATCGCCGCCGGCTGCTGCGGCTTCAAGCCGCAGATCGGTTATGCCGAACTGGTCAAGACCCTGCTCGACGTGACCCTGCCCAAGGGACAGACCCGCACCGACTGGTCGAAGCGGCCGCTCAGTCGCGACCAGCTCGACTACGCCGCGGACGACGTGCGGTATCTCGGCGAAGTCGCCGCCCGCCTGTCCGCACGCCTGCGCGAACTCGGCCGGGAACACTGGGCAGCCGAGGATTGCGCCGGACTCGAGGCGCCGCGGCTCTACGAGCCCGATCCCGCCCTGGCCTGGGAACGTCTGCGCGGCATCGGCCAGCTGGAACCCGCGCCCCGTGCGCGCGCCAAGCACATCGCCATCTGGCGCGAAAAGCTCGCGCGCGAACGCGACCTGCCCCGCAGCTGGATCCTGCCCGATGCCGCCATCTTCGCGGTGGCAAACACCAATCCCGCATCGCGGGCCGCGCTCGACGCCGTGACCGCGCTGCCCGCCAATTTCAATGCAGGGTTCGCCGACGGCCTGCTCCACGTGCTGCACGAAGCCGCATCCGCGCCGGTGACCGATGAGGAGCCCAGCCAGGACGCCCGGCCCACGCCCGCACAGAAGACGCTGATCGAGCGGCTGGCCAGGATCGTGGACGCCCGGGCCGCCGAACTTCGGATCAATGCCGAACTCTTGGCGCCGCGCGGCGAGCTGAAGGCCCTGGTCATGGGCCGCCGCGACACCCACGCGCTCGCCGGCTGGCGCCGTCAGGAGATCGGGGACCGCTTGCTCGGCGCGTTGACGGCCTAGCCGGCCGCGCCCAGCCGGCGGCGCCTAG
>CAZZWZ010000385.1:0-2231 GCA_964657955.1 uncultured Steroidobacteraceae bacterium | reverse complement strand
CTTGTTGAACGGCGCCGTGCGGGCCGGGCAGCTCACGCTCGCCGCCCGCGATCGGCTACTGGTGCAGATGACCGACGAGGTGGCGGCGCTCGTGTTGCGGAACAACTACTTGCAGAGCCAGGCCATCAGCACCGGGGAGTTCAGGTCCAAGGAGCGCCTGGGCGAGAGCGCCTACGTGCTGCGCGCCCTGGAGCGCTCCGGCGATCTGAACCGGTCCCTCGAATTCCTGCCCTCCGAGGAGGACATCGCCGAACGCCGCAAAGCCGGCGAGGGCCTGACGCGGCCGGAACTCGCGGTCACGTTGAGTTACGGCAAGATCTGGCTGTACAAGGCGTTGGTCCACTCGAACGTGCCGGAAGACCCGTATCTCTCCACCGAGTTGAACCGCTACTTCCCCACGCCCGTGCAGCAGCGGTTCGCCGCGCGCATCCGGCAGCATCGTCTGCGCCGCGAGATCATCGCCACCGCCATCACCAACAGCCTGATCAATCGCATGGGCCCGGTGTTTCCCATCCGCGCCCAGGAGGACACCGGCGCCGAGCCGGCCGCCATCGCGCGCGCCTATACCATCGCGCGCGAGGTGTTCGCCGTCCGCGACGTCTGGGCACAGATCGAGGCGCTGGACAATCACATCCCGGCCGCGGTGCAGTACACCGCCATGTTCCAGACCACCCGCCTGCTGCGGCACGCGAGCTACTGGCTGCTGGAGAACCGGGGCGGCGACCTGCACATCGAACGGGCCGTCAAGCGCTACGCGGCCCAGGTGGCGGAGCTGGCGTCGACTCTGGACGACGTGCTGAGCGTCACCGAGAGCGCGCGCCTGGACGCGCAGCGCTCACGGCTGGTGTCGCAGCACGTCCCCGAGAAGCTGGCCGCTCGGATCGCCAGCCTCGAATCGCTGCACTGCGCGCTGGATCTGGCCGAGGCGGCGATGGCCGCGAACCTCAAGATCGGATTTGCCGCCAAGGCTTATTTCGACGTCGGCGAACGCATCGGGCTGACCTGGATCAGGGATCAGATCGAAGGCCTGGCGGCCGAGGGGCACTGGCAGGCCGTGGCGCGGGCCACGCTCAGCGACAATCTGTATGCGCTGCAGCGCAAGATCACGGGCGCGGTGCTGGCGGGCAAGGGGACGACCGCCGCCGCACGGGTCGATCGCTGGCTGGAACGCCACGTGCCGGCGGTCGATTCATTGAAGCGCATCGTGGTCGATCTGCGCACCGGAGCGGCGCCGGATTTCGCCACCCTGTCCGTCGCGCTGCAGGCCGTGCGGCGGCTGGCACAGGACTAGTCCATGCCTTCGAGCTTCGACCGCGACTATCTGCAGCACCGCATCGTGTCCGAATTCCCGCTCGCCCGGCACATCGGCATCGTGGTGGAAGCCGCCGACGATCGCGGGGTGACCCTGCATGCACCGCTCGCCCCCAACGCCAACTACAAGGGCACCGCGTTCGGCGGCAGCTTGTTCTCGGTGGCCGTCCTCACGGGCTGGGCCTGGGTCACGCGGTACCTCGCCGCCAGCGGCGTGGCCGCCGATGCGGTGATTCAGGAGTCGACCATGCGTTATCTGGTGCCGGTGGAGGGCGCCCTGCGCGCCTCGCTCACGGCGCCCGCGACGCCGCAGATCGATAAATTCAGAAAAATGCTGCATCGTGCGGGCCGGGGCCGCATCAGCTTGACGGTGGAGATCCGTCACGGCGACACCCTGGCCACCGTGTTCGACGGCGTGTTCGCCGCGGCGCTGCGGTGACGCCGGTTTTTTGCAGGTTGGTTTCAACTCGAGGAGAGCACCCGTGCCCGGCAAGCTGATTTTGGTTCGTCATGGACAGAGCGTGTGGAACGTCGAGAATCTCTTCACCGGCTGGCACGACGTGGATCTGAGCACGCTGGGCCGCGAAGAAGCCGTGCAGGCGGGCCGTGAATTGCAGCGCGAGAACATCGAGCCGCACGTGGCCTTCACCTCCGTGCTCAAGCGCGCGATCCGCACGCTGTGGCTGATCCTGGATACCACCGACCGCATGTGGATTCCCGTCGAGCGCAGCTGGCGGTTGAACGAACGGCACTACGGCGCGCTGCAGGGGCTCGACAAGGCGCAAACCGTCGCGCAGCACGGGGCCGACCAGGTGAAGATCTGGCGGCGCAGTTACGACATCCCGCCGCCCGCGCTCGCGTGGGACGATCCGCGCCATCCGCGCTTCGATCCGCGCTACGCCGGGCTCGATGCGGGCTCG
>CAZZWZ010000384.1:0-2313 GCA_964657955.1 uncultured Steroidobacteraceae bacterium | reverse complement strand
CATCGCCGGCGGCTACAATGCGGCGGGCCAGCCGGTGGCGGGCGGCGCCTACAGCAGCGTGTATTCGGGCTATTCGTTGACGGGCGCACGCGTCATCCAGCCGGCGCTCGACCCCTTCGCGCGCGGCGCGGCGTTGAATACCGCCTCGCTCGCCAACCTCTACGGCACCGAGCTGATCAACGCCGACAGCGAACTGGCATCCTGGGATGGGCGCGTCGTGGGGAGCCTGTTCGATCTGCCGGGCGGCACGGTCAACATCGCGCTGGGCGCGGCCTTTCGCAGGGAAACGTTGTCGGGCAACGCCGATGCCAACGGCCGGGTGACCGATCCCACCACGGGTCTGGTCACCGGCAACGACCAACAGTGGCTGGGGGGCACCTTCGCCGATCCGTTTCGCAAACATCGCGACATCGAGGCCATCTTCGCCGAGACCCGCATCCCCATCACCGATCCCCGGATGAACGTACCCGGGCTCGACGAGTTCGATCTGACGGCGGCCGTGCGCGGCGAGAAGTACAGCGATGCCGGGCGCTCGACGGTGCCCAAATTCGGCTTTCGTTGGCAGCCGTTCGACAAGCAGGTCATCTTCCACGGGGACTACTCCAAATCGTTCAGCGCCCCGAGCCTCTACGCGGAATACGGTCCCACCGATACGCGGCAGGTGGGGGCCACGGTGATTCAGGGCGTGTTCGGCGGCAATTACACGGGCATGCCGTTCAACGGCGAGGACGGCAACAATCCGAATCTGCAGGCGGCCACGTCGACGTCCCGCTCCATCGGCGTGGTGTTCCAACCGAATGCCGTGCCCGGACTCAAGGTCTCCGCGGACTTCTCCTCCATCAGCCTGCAGGGCTTCGCCGGCGGCATCGGTTTCAACACCATCCTGGCCAGCGTCGATTCGCTGGGCGCAGCCTCGCCGTACTACAAGAACATCGCGGTGGACAACTTCTACGGGGCGGCCGGCGCGACGCAGCCCTTCGCGGCGCCGGGCGCCCTCAGAGCGTTCCTCACCAACGCGGCGACCGGGAAGGGCGACCCGACGCAGGCCAGTCGACTGTACATCGTCGACCAGTTCCGCAATCTCGCCACCTTGATCGAGCACTCCTACAACGTCAGCGCATCCTACGACATCCCCACCGATCACTACGGTACGTTCGCGCTGTCGACGGTGGGCGCCATCTTCACCGATTTCGATTTCCAGGCCATTCCCGGCGGCGCCTTCATCCAGTATGCCGGCACCACCAACAACGCCGGCGGCAGCGGCGGCTTCGGCGGCACGCTGCCCAAGTACAGGTTCTTCACCTCGCTCGACTGGACCCGCAACGACGTCGACCTGACGGTGAGCAACACCTACGTGGCCGCGACGCAGGACACCGGCCTGAACGGCACCTCGACGCCCACCATCCCGGTGAGCAGCTATCTGAGCTGGGACGTGCGCGCGGCCTACGACTGGCATTTCGGCGGTGCGAGCCGCGAGAGCCGCGTCATGACCGTGGCCATCGGTGCCAACAACCTGTTCGATCGGATGCCGCCGCTGGCGCCGCGCTCGTTCCTGGACAACAACGCCGACGTCTCGACGTTCTCGCCCATCGGGCGGCTGATCTATGTGACGGCATCGGTGGCGTTCTGACCGCACGCCGGATTCATTTTTTTCGTTCAATCCAGAGGATTTTTCTATGTCGAAGAACGTTCGTGCCGTGCGGGAACCTCGGGGCGCGCAGAGAGCGCTGCGGTGGATCGGAGCCGCCTTGCTGACCGCGGCGGCCGTGGCCGGGCACGCGCAGGATACCCGCGAATCGGCGATCGCCGGCATGCGTACCGTCGATCCGAAGGAGATGGACCCGCAGTACAAGAAGGATGCGCAATTCGCCCAGAAGCTGGTGAACGACGCACTCGCGAAGCACCCGGAAGTGATCCTGCTCGCCATTCACGCGGGCGCGCCGAAATACGACATCATCGCATCGAACTTCGGCCGCATCGGCAAGCTGGGCGACGAGGATGACATGCGGGTGGTCGTCAAGGGCACGAAGAACCTGGAGCTCAACAAGTCGGGCGATCACTTCGAGGACGAGCTGCCCCTCCTCACCAAGGCGGGCAAGCGGGTGGGCGCGATCGGCGTGGTGTTCAATTACAAGCCTGGTGACGACAAGGTGGCGATGGACAAGATCGCCACGCAGATTCAGCAGGAGATGCAGACCCAGATCACCGGCAGCGAGCAATTGTTCGGGCCCGCGATGTAAGCGCGCGGGTGGGCCGGGCGGGGTCACGTGCGCGGCCGCACTGCGGGCTGCGCGCTCCGGGCTAAGCGCCGCG
>CAZZWZ010000383.1:0-2351 GCA_964657955.1 uncultured Steroidobacteraceae bacterium | reverse complement strand
ATTGCGTCCCGCTCACCACCGTGATGTCGGACGGGTCGAACTCCGCCAGCCATGGGAATTTCCCCTGCCACCACAACACTGCGCTCGTCGTCGCCGAGCTGGAGGGAATCGGCGCCGTGGTGACCGTCTGCGAGTGATACGTCGCCCGCGCACCGGCGAGGTTGACCGTCATCACCAGCGCGCCGATCTCCGCTCCGGTCGCGCCGGCCGGCGCCGTGTCCGCGATGAGCGAGGTGTAGGTGTCGCCGCCGATGTTGTTCGTCTGCTCGTACTTGATCTGCACGCACGGCGCCTGCAGGTCGTATCGCGGCGTCAACTCCAGCCCGCTGGCCGGCGCGCCGTAGGCCGGCAGGGTCACGCTGGCCGCGGCGCTCCGCTGCACGATCGACAGCACCGGCAACGTCGCCGCCGTGTAATCGAACGCCACCACCGCGTCCGGGGTCCAGCGGAGCAGGTGCTGCAGCACTGCCGCGCACGTCTCATCCAGCAGCTCCGCGAACGGCGCCGTCACGTTCGGCGTCACCGTCCCGATCGAAAACGGCGCCCCCTGCGCGATCGCGTAATTGAGCACTTCCAGGATCGCCGCACCCGTCGCCATCTTCGTCCCGTCGAGCGCCTGCCCGAGGATGATGCGGCTCTTCGTCGTTCCGCTCAGCGTTGTCACCACCCCGTTCGTCAGCTCCCAGACCTGTTGGAAGACCAGGTTCTCCAGGTACCACCAGAGCCCGGCCAGCCGATACAGCTGGTCCTCCGCCCGGCCCGAGGCGCGCCCTGGCACCTGCACCACGCGCCCGTAAAACCACGGCGTGCCGTCCTTGAACACCCGCACCGTCGAGCCGAACGCGAAGAGCGGGTCGGCGTCGCTTCCGCGCCCTGCGGCGCGAAACGTCACTGTATCCGCCGCCTGGTTCACGCGTGTGCGCGCCAGCTCGCCCACGCCCCAGGCCGCCGCGCTCTGCGTGACGCTGTTGGCGTCCTCCAGCGTCCAGTTGCTCACAGCACCACCAGCCAGTCCAGCACGTACGACCCCGAGTCTGTCGCCGCCGACAGATCCGCCGTGAAGCCGCCGCTGGTGATCGAGTCGCCCCGCACCGAGGCAAACAGGTTCAGCCCACCCGTGGCCTTGCGCACCGTCACCAGCACCTGCGCCGGCGCCGAGGCAAAGCCCGCGCCCGTCACCCCCACGTTGTCCGCGCCCGAGGCGATCGCCACGGAGCCCCGCAGCTTCAGGACGCAATTCGCCGTCACCGCCACGCCCCCCGCCGTCGCGCCGTCGCCGACATACATCTGGTGCGCGTCCGTCGTGAAGATGGGTTCCCCCACATCCGGCGTCACCGAACCACGCTGGCTTTCCAGCCCGCGCCTTATCTGAATTTTTTGAGCCATGTTATATAGATTTTTTTAAAATATTTCTTCGCCAGGAACCGCGCGCCGGAGTGGAGGAAAAAGTGAAAAGGCAAAAGGAAGGTTCACACGACCGGCGTTTTCTCTCTTCAGCCTTTTGATCTTTTTCCTTTTCATTTTCTCCTTGGTCCCGGGACCCGGCTTAGGAGGAGAAAGACCCTCCATCCAGCCCCAGCCCCGCCGGCGACAACGCGTCCGCCAATCCGCCGCCATCCACCGTCCCGCCCGGCGCATAGGAATAGACCGTCGTGAACGACGCCCCATCGACCCCGCCCAGCGCCGAGCCGCCGGCCACGATCGAGATTGCGCCACCGCGCAGCACAAACGTCACATCCGTCCGCGTCCCGCGAAACGAGCACGCCGGCATTCCCGCCAGCACCGCGGCAAAGGTGCACGTCACCGGCTGCTCGCCCAGCGCGCCGCATATCACGGTCGCGGTCCCGGTGACCGGCAGCGTCCCGAAGGCCGTCAGCGCAAACGCCGCCGCCGCCGCCACGCTTGCGTGCTGCTGCGTCACGGAAAACTGCAGCTCGTTCGTCGCGTTCCCGCGCCCCACCGGCGCAACCGCCGCCGCGCGCAAAAACTGCGCCTCCTGCACCACCTGCTGCCCGTTGAACCGCACGTCATGCGCGTCGCTCCAAGACCGCAAATCCGACACCCCGTCATTCGTCAGCCAAACATTGTTAATCGAAATTTTCATCGTGCTCCTTTGCGAACGAAGAGCGCAGAACTCAGAACGAAGAACCGCAAGGGCCTCATCGTCGGCAGTTCTGAGTTCGTCGTTCTAAGTTCTGAGTTTCTCACGCTTCCACCTCCTGAGATCGAACGAAGAACGGGTCCAAGCCCCCGTTGCTTCGTGAAAACCTTCTTAAAAACTCCGTCATCCTGAGCGAAGCGCAGCGAAGTCGAAGGACCCGGCACGCTCCCCCTCTTCGCCGAGTACGGAC
>CAZZWZ010000382.1:0-2364 GCA_964657955.1 uncultured Steroidobacteraceae bacterium | reverse complement strand
CTTAGAAGCCGGGGCAACCACCCGGAAATCCCTTCGCAGGCATTTCGGGAACGGTGCCAACTCCTGCGGCGCAGCGACCTCGCGCCGGTAGATGGTCGGCGCTTCGGACGGCATCCTGCCGCCCGGCATCGGAGCCGATGGGCTCTTCAGGGGTGTTGGCAACCTGTGAGGAGCGAGTTTCCGGTGGCGCGAGAAGTATCCGATCAATCCCCCGAGTCATCCGGCTGTGGCCCGGTGGTGGACGACGTGCTGGAGTTGCCGGCCCCGTGGGTGTTGCACCATGGCGACGTGCTCCATCGGCCGCGCGTGGCGTATCGCCTGAGCGGCCCGCGGGACGCCCCCGTGGTGGCGGTGCTGGGCGGCATCTCGGCGCATCGTTTCCTCGCCGCGCCGACGGGTTGGTGGCCCGACGTGGTGGGGGCGGGTCTGGGGGTGGATACCACACGCTTTCGGGTGCTCGGCATGGATTATCTCGGCGGCTGGGGCGGCAGTTCCACCCCCGACGGCAGCGCGGCCTTCCCTCCGGTGAGTTCGCACGACCAGGCCGCCGTGCTGCGGCGCGTGATTCACCGGCTCGGCGTGGGTGCGCTGCATGCCATCGTCGGTGCCTCGTACGGCGGCATGGTGGCGCTCTGCTTCGCCGCGCGCCATCGCGAAGCCGTGGGCCGGCTGGTCATCGTGAGTGCGGCCGATCGCGCGCAGGTGCTCTCCACCGCCTGGCGCAGCGTGCAACGGCAGATCGTGCGCGAGGCCATCGCGCGCGGCGACGGCGCCGCGGGATTGAAGCTGGCACGCGCGCTCGCCATGGCCACCTACCGGAGCCAGGCGGAATTCGCCATGCGTTTCGCCGGCCCCGCGGAGCGCGACGCGGAACGATTTCGCTTCCCGGTGGAGGCCTATCTGTTCGCGCGCGGCGACGACTACGTGCGCAAATACCGTGCCGAGTCCTTTCTCGCGCTGAGTGAATCCATCGACCTGCACGACGTCGACGCCGCCGGCGTCGTCACCCCGGTCACGCTCATCGGAGTGCGCGAGGATCAGCTGGTGCCGGTCGCCGACATGCAGGCGCTGGCCTCGCGGCTCGCCGGCGCCGTGCGGCTGGTCGAGATCAATTCGATATTCGGGCACGACGCTTTTCTCAAAGAGGGCGCGGTGCTCAATCCTTTGTTGGCGAACGCCTTGTCGGAGTCCTCGATATGAAAGAACAACCCAAGCATCGGAAAACCCTCGCAACGCGCTCGGTGCGTGCCGGGCTGGAGTCGGACTCGCAGCACGGGTCCGTGGTGCCGCCGATTTATTTGTCCAGCAACTTCGCCTTCGAGGGATTTCGCAAGCCGCGACAGTACGACTACACGCGTTCCGGCAATCCGACCCGGGAGCAGCTGGCGGGTGCGCTCGCCGATCTGGAAGGCGGGGCCGGCGCGGTGGTGACCTGCACGGGACTTGCCGCCATCACGCTGATCCTGGCGACGCTGCCGAGCGGGGCGCGGGTGTCGGCGCCGTTCGACTGCTACGGCGGCACTTACCGCCTGCTCGCCGCGCTGGATCGACAAGGCACGGTGCACGCGGACTTCATCGATCAGAACGATCCGGCATCGCTGGCCCGATCGCTGGCGCAGAGGCCGGCGCTGGTGTGGATCGAAACTCCGAGCAATCCGTTGCTGCGCATCGTCGACATCCGGGCCGTCGCGGCCGCCGCGCATGCCGTGGGCGCGCTGGTGGTGGTCGACAACACCTTCCTGTCCCCCGTATGGCAGCAACCGCTGGCGCTCGGCGCCGATCTGGTCCTGCATTCCACCACGAAATACTTGAACGGCCACAGTGACGTGGTGGGCGGGGCGGTGATCGCGGCCAACGCGGCCCTTCACAAGGACCTGGCCTGGTGGGCCAATGCCATCGGGGTCACCGGCGCGCCGTTCGACAGTTTCATGACCTTGCGCGGCGTTCGCAGCCTGCACGCGCGCATGCGGGTGCATGCGGAGAACACGCAGGCCGTGGTGGAAGCGCTGCATCGGCACCCCGCGGTACGACAGGTGTACCACCCGGGGCTGCCGGGTCATCCCGGCCACGCTCTCGCGGCCCGGCAGCAGAGCGGATTCGGGGCCATGCTGAGCGTCGATCTGCACGGCGGGGAGCCGGCGGTGGCAGCGTTCCTCGACGGTCTCGACTGCTTCACCCTGGCCGAGTCCCTGGGCGGCGTGGAGAGTTTGATCGCGCATCCGGCGACGATGACGCATGCCGGGATGGACGAGGCGGCGCGGCTGCGTGCGGGAATCGGCCCGGGACTGCTTCGTCTCTCGGTGGGCATCGAGGACGCGGGCGATCTGGTGGCGGACCTCGCGGCCGGCCTGGAGCGCGCCGCCG
>CAZZWZ010000381.1:0-2405 GCA_964657955.1 uncultured Steroidobacteraceae bacterium | reverse complement strand
CTTGCGTTTCGATGGGTCGCATTTCGGTGGGTATACTGATCGCGTGCATACCCCGAATCATTCGCGCGGCTGAAGTGACCATCCGCGGCGCCGCAGAGCGCGAATAGCGTGGCCGCCGCAGACCGCGCGGTCGACATCGCGCATCTGATCCAGGTCGCGCTGACGCCGATCTTCCTCATCTCGGCCATCGGCGTGACGCTCAACGTGCTCACGAACCGGCTGGCACGCATCGTGGATCGGGCCCGGGCGATGGAAGATCGTCTGCTGCGGCCCGACTACGTGGACGACGGCCGCAACCTGCACCGTGCGCTCGAGATCCTCGCGCACCGCTCTCGCTGGATCAACGCCGCCATCACCCTGATCACCTTGTCGGCCCTGTTCATCGTGCTGGTGGTCGTCATGCTGTTCGTCAACGCCTTCCTGCGCTGGGATTGGTCGGCGTTGATCGCCGGACTGTTCATCCTGTCGATGGTGGCCCTGGCTGCAGCATTGCTTGCGTTCCTGATCGAGGTGCGCATCGCCACCACCACCTTGCGCATCGGCATGGAGCAGGCATCGCGCAAGAGCGACTAGCGGCGGCGGGGTGCCCGTGCGCGCAGCGCGTACCGCGTGCCGCGCCTAATGCCGTTCGCGCACCGGCAGCGGCACGTTGCACAGGTCGATGCGTGCGGCCTTGAAGCGGAAGAACTCCTCGGGCCGGTTGCGCCTCGATTCGACGAGCGCCGCGAACGTCGGCGTGTCGGTTCGCAACACCTCCAGATTTGGACGTTCGGCCTGGGGCAGGTCTGCCGCCACCCGAATGGACCGGAGCAGGACCGGGGATTGATCCTTGGCGTAGAAGCCCATGGCTTCGCTGCCGCGCGGCAGGATGGTCAAGAGCTCCATGCCCTGTACGACCCGGCCAACCAACGTGACGTTGCGGTCCAGGTGCCGCGGGGAATGGCCGATCACGACGTACATCTCGGCGCCGCTGCCGCTTCGCACATCGAGATCGCGTCCCACGCCGACCATGCCGTAGCAATGCGCGAGCCACGTCACCCGGGGTTGCGCCGAGCGCGCCGCCGGGAAGCCGTCCGAGAATCCCACCTCGGGGGCATAGACGTCGCCGTCCGGCAAGCGGGTGAAGGGTCGGTCCAGCTGCGGCGCATCGAATTCGGGCGGGATCTCGTGCACGGCGGTGGGAATGGGATGCCGGTTGTCGGGATCGCCCCATTGGGCGACGTAATTCTCCTGGACGCGCAGCACCGGCAGCCCGTCGAAATACCGGGCGCGCGCCAACGTCTCGATGTTGCGCACGTGCAGGGGCGCGAAGGCGGGCGCGAGCTCGATGACCACGCGGCCCGCCGGCAATGTCGCGACCAGCGTGTTCTGCGGGTCGAGGGGCTGCCAGTCGGCGGGTTTGGAAGCTGCCAGGACCTCCGTCATGCCGGGATGGGCGGCGTCCGGGACCGCGGCGATCGGGGTCGCGGCGGCCGGCAAAAAGATCAACGCCGACCGCATGAACGACCTAAGATTACGCCTCATGAACTCAGTATTGCACAGATCGGAAAAGTGCCGCGCGGAGGGTGCGATGCGGATCATCAGGGGACTTGCACTGGCGGCCGCGGTGGCCGCGGGCGCGAACGTCACGGTCGCGTGGGCGCAGATGAATGGCGGCTACGGCGGCCAGGGCGGCTATGGCGGGGCGGGCCGGCCGGGCGGCGGCGGTCCGCCCAGCGAGGAGATCAGCAGCGCGCCGCGCGTGGACAAACCGGACGCGGCGGCGGCCAAGGCCTACAAGGCCGGCCTCAAATCGTTGAACAAGGCCAACGACTATGCGGCCGCAGCCGCGGCCGCGCCCAACGAGGACAAGAAGAACGCGGCGCTCGAAAAGAAGAACGACGCTTATGGCAGGGCGCTCGACGAGTTCACCGAGGCGCTGAGCAACAAGGGTGACATGTACGAGGCCTGGAACAACGTGGGGCTCATTCACCTGCGGCTGGGCGCCTTTGCGGAATCCGTCGACGATTACAATCACGCCCTGGCCTTGAAGGCCGATCTGCCCGAGGCGATCGAGCATCGCGCCGAAGCCTACGTCGCCGTGGACCGGCTGGACGAGGCGAAGAGCGCCTACATGGACCTGTTCAACCACGAACGTTCATTGGCGGACGAACTGATGACGGTGATGCAACGGTGGGTGACCGAGCACCGCACCGATGCGCGCGGGATGCGCGCCGCCGACATCGATGCGTTCGACAAATGGCTGCGGGAACGCGACGGCATCGCCAAGCAGGCCTCGCTGGCCCATTGAACGTGGGCGGTGCCCGGCGAACCGCGGCACATCGTGACCCCCGGCACGCCGGCGCTCAGCCCGCCGGCGGCTGCAACAAAGAGAGTGATCATTTCAGGAAACATCGCCATCCGCT
>CAZZWZ010000380.1:0-2424 GCA_964657955.1 uncultured Steroidobacteraceae bacterium | reverse complement strand
AGGTGCAGGCCCGGGAGGTGGCGGAGCGCGAGCGCAAGGCGACGGCGGCCAAGCCCGGGAAAACCACCCGCGACCCGGTGGACGACAAGGCCACGCGCTACGGCCGGCAGGAGCTGCACATCGTCGGCGACGTCAGCTCGCGGCACAAGAAGAAGAAGTCCCGCGACGGCCGGCGCCGCTCGGTGGGCAACGACAGCGACACCAAGCATGGTTTCGAGATGCCCACGGCCCGCGTGGTGCGCGAGATCGGCATCCCCGAGGCCATCACGGTGGGGGAGCTCGCCCAGAAGATGGCGGTCAAGGCCACCGAAGTCATCAAGGTCATGATGAACATGGGCGTCATGGCCACCATCAATCAGATGGTGGAGCAGGACACCGCGGTGCTGGTGGTCGAAGAGATGGGCCACACGGCGGTATTGCGCAAGGAAAACGTCATCGAGGACGATCTGCAGGGCGAGACCGACTCGTCCCTGGAGGTGCTCCCGCGGCCGCCCGTGGTGACGGTGATGGGCCACGTCGATCACGGCAAGACCTCCCTGCTCGATTACATCAGGCGTACCAAGGTGGCCGCGGGCGAGGCCGGCGGCATCACGCAGCACATCGGTGCCTACCACGTCGAGACCGCCAAGGGGATGGTGACCTTCCTCGATACGCCGGGTCATGCCGCGTTCAGCTCCATGCGCGCCCGCGGTGCGCAGGTGACGGACATCGTCATCCTGGTGGTGGGCGCGGACGACGGCGTCATGCCGCAAACCGTCGAAGCGGTGCAGCATGCTCAGGCGGCCAAGGTGCCCATCGTCGTGGCGCTCAACAAGATGGACAAGCCCGAGGCCGATGCGGAAAAGGTCAAGCAGGAACTGACCAAGTACGGCGTGATCCCCGAGGAATGGGGCGGTGAGAACATCTTCGTGCCGGTCTCGGCGCGCACGGGGCAGGGCGTCGATCAGCTGCTCGACAGCATCCTGTTGCAGGCCGAGGTGCTCGAACTGACGGCGCCGACCACCGGCCTGCCCGCGGGCTACGTGATCGAGTCGAGTCTGGAGAAGGGCCGCGGCGCGGTGGCCACCGTGCTGGTGCTGCGCGGCACGTTGAAGCTCGGCGATCCGCTGCTCATCGGCCAGGAATTCGGCCGCGTGCGGGCGTTGTTCGACGAGGCGGGCAAGCCCGTGGATTCGGCCGGCCCGTCCATCCCGGTGGTGGTGCTCGGCTTGTCCGGCGCACCCAATGCGGGCGACGAGCTGCTGGTGGTGGAGAGCGAGCGCAAGGCCCGCGAGGTCGCCATGCACCGGCAGTCGAAATCGCGCGACGTCAAGCTGGCGCAGAAGAGCGCCAACATGCAGGACGTGTTCTCCACCATGGGCGAGAGCAAGGCCGACCTGGTGCAGCTCCTGGTGAAGGCCGACGTGCAGGGCAGCGCCGAAGCCTTGCGCGATGCGTTGAATGCGCTGTCCACCGGCGAGGTGGCGGTGAACATCGTGGCCTCGGGCGTGGGCGGCCTGACCGAATCGGACATCACGCTGGCCGCGGCGTCCAAGGCGCGCATCATCGCCTTCAACGTGCGCGGCGATGCGGCGGCGCGCACCGCGATCAAGGATCACGGGGTCGACGTGCGTTACTACAGCGTCATCTACGAGGCCATCGACGACATCCGCGCCGTGCTCACGGGCATGCTGGCACCGGAGGTCAAGGAGCAGATCGTGGGTCTCGCCGCGGTGCGCAGCGTCTTCCGCTCCAGCAAGTTCGGCACGGTGGCCGGGTGCATGGTGATCGACGGTTACGTGCGGCGCAATTTTCCCATCCGCGTGCTGCGCAACAACGTCGTCATCTTCGAGGGTGCCCTCGAATCGCTCAAGCGGTTCAAGGACGACGTGAACGAGGTGCGGGCGGGGACCGAGTGCGGCATCGGCGTGAAGAATTACAACGACGTGCACGAGGGAGACCAGATCGAGTGTTATTCGCGGGTCGAAGTTGCACGTACGCTCTGACACGATCTGCCGGGGTCGCAGCGACCCCGTAAGCCTGCGAAGCGTATGAAAGCATGAAAGTCAATCCGCGCGCGCGACGTCTCGGCGAGCAGATCCAGCGCGAGCTCACGGAGCTGCTGCGCCGCGACGTCAAGGACGAGCGCATCGGCAACGTCACCATCACCGCCGTCGCGGTGACCGGGGATCTGCGCACGGCGCGCGTGTACTACCTGATCTTCGGCAGGGAGGGGGCCGATCCCACGGTGCAGCGCGGCCTGGAAAGTGCGGCCGGATTCCTGCGCAACGCCCTGTCGAAGGCGTTGATGATCCGCTACACGCCCACCTTGAGTTTCGAACTGGACACCACCATCGAGCATGGCGTGCGCTTGACCCGGTTGATCGACTCGGTCAACAAACCTCACGGCGGCACGGGCGCCGGAGATGGCGGCAACGGCGATGG
>CAZZWZ010000379.1:0-2577 GCA_964657955.1 uncultured Steroidobacteraceae bacterium | reverse complement strand
AACACGCAGGCTAATCCGCGATAGCCGCGGGCGATCAAGGTCACGAGACCGAAGCGCGTCGCCAGTACGATCGAAACGAACAGCAGTGCCGCCGTGACGCCGAAGCGCACCCTCGCAGGGAGCTCGTGCCCGCGCCGGGTCCGATAGGCCGCGGCGATCCGTTCGTTGACTGCATGGACGCAGCCACTGCCGCTCTCCAGCAGCGCCAGGAAGATCATGAACTGAAACGCGGCGTGAAAGGCCGGGAAATGCAGATGCTGCAAAATATAATCGGACGGCAACGTCTCGTTGGCGATTTGCGGCTCGAAGGCGATCATGCAGATGAAGAACAGCGCCGCCGGAAGCATGGCCAGCGGCCCGGCGAGCAGTCCCGCGACGATGGCATCCTTGGTGCTGGTCAGATGGCGCAGAACCGGCAGGACGATGACGGCGCCCACGACGTTGTAACCCGCGTAGGTGAGACCGCCGAGCGCCCACCCGCCATGGATGGGCGCCGCCGTCCAATTCACGGCAATGCGGTCACCGAACGCCGCGATCGACAGGATCACGAAAAGACCGTAGACACCGTAAAGCACGAACGACACCCATTTGAACAGCCGTTCGACCGAGGAGCTGCCGTACGTACAGACTGCGCAGACACAGGCGATGAGGCAGCATGTGCCCACGAACGGCGGCCAGCCGAGCATTGCCGTCCCAATGGCACCGGCTGCGGCACCGAATACCGCCAGAATCAGGATGATGAACAGCACATAAGCGGCTTCGAAAATCACCCAGAACCGCCCCAATAGATTCTTGAAGAACGCCCGGTAATCCCAGCTGGCCGTTGCAAGCGCTAGACAAAATGTGACCGCGCACACGGCGCTCCAAAGGGCCATCGCCAGGATCATCGCCAGCAGACCACCGCGCGCGCCGCTGGGCAGAAAAAACTCCGCAAGTTCTCGGCCGGTCGCGTAGCCCCCGCCGATGATCACCGCTTTGAACGCAAGACCGGGCAGGAGAAACCGCTGGAACCGGGAGGAGCGCATTCGAGTCATGGCCAATCTTACCCTGCTTCGGGCACAGTCCGACGGACCGTTCGCCGCGCGATTCGGACCGTTCGACATGCAATCCGAGCGGGCCGTTGGATCTGCACTATGCTTTCACTGCACACCCGCGAGAGACCCATCATGCACGTCAAAACCATCGTATTCATCGTCTGTGCCCTGCTGACCGGCCGTGCTGCGACTGCCGCCGGCGGCACCGCTGCCCAAGTGCAGCCCACCGCCGGTCCGCCTCTCACGGCAACGGACGTGGAGGCCTGGCTCGATGGCTATGTGCCCCAGGCGCTGCGCGCGGGCGACGTCGCCGGAGCGGTGGTGGTCATCGTCAAGAACGGCGAGGTGCTGGTCGAGAAGGGATACGGCCACTCGGATGTCGACCGACGAATTCCGGTCGACCCGAAGACCACGTTGTTTCGCTGGGGCTCGACGTCCAAGCTCTTTACCTGGACGGCGGTCATGCAGTTGGTCGAGCAGGGTAGGATCGATCTCGATGCCGACATCAACCGGTACCTGGATTTCGCCATTCCGGCCTACGACGGCAAACCGGTGACCATGCGCAACCTCATGACTCATACAGCCGGTTTCGAGGAACGGCTCACCGGTCTCATCGGCGTGGAGTCGGATGGGGTCGCATCGCTTGGCGACTTCGTGAAGCAGTATGTGCCGGCACGCATTTTTCCGCCGGGTGGCACCCCCGCCTACTCCAACTATGCCACCGCGCTGGCGGGCTACATCGTCGCGCGCACCGCCGGTGTCGCGTTCGACGACTACCAGGACCAGCATCTATTCGAACCGCTCGCCATGGCGAATTCCACCTTTCGTCAACCGCTGCCCGCGCGTCTCGAGGCCAATCTGTCGAAGGGCTATCCGGCGGCGTCACTGCCCTCGAGACCCTTTGAAATCGTGGGACCCGCGCCTGCCGGCGCACTGACTTCGACGGGGGACGACATGGCGCATTTCATGATTGCGCACCTGCAGCAAGGCCGCTACGGGGCGGGCCGGATTCTCAACCCGGAAACAGCCGAGGAGATGCATCGAACCGCGCTCACCGTGCTGCCCGGGATCAATCGCATGCTGCTCGGCTTCTACGAGGATAACGTCAACGGCCATCGTGTGATTGCGCACGGCGGCGACACGCAGTGGTTTCACAGCGATCTGCACCTGTTCATCGACGATGGGGTGGGCCTCCTGGTCTCGCTCAACAGCACCGGCAAGGACGGTGCTGCCGAAGGCATCCGCAATCTGCTGTTCCATGGCTTCGCGGATCGTTACTGGCCGGCTTCCGTCGCCACAACCGCCGTCGATGCGCAGA
Source organism: uncultured Steroidobacteraceae bacterium (assembly GCA_964657955.1). GTDB lineage: Bacteria > Pseudomonadota > Gammaproteobacteria > Steroidobacterales > Steroidobacteraceae > Bog-1198. The sequence goes on along the minus strand of CAZZWZ010000379.1, from coordinate 225 downwards.
CCGCCGCCGACCATGCGCGGATGATCGCCGGCCGCTACGCGGGCTCCCGCCGGCCCGAGACCTCGTTCGTGAGTTTCATTTACATGCTGTCCCAGCCGAAGGTCAGCGACAACGGCGACGGTACGATCAGCGTATCGACGGCCACCTCGCCGTCGGGTGTGCCGCTCAAATGGCGCGAGATATCGCCTTTCCTGTGGAGAGCCGACGTGAGCAACGATCTCCTCG
>CAZZWZ010000378.1:0-2583 GCA_964657955.1 uncultured Steroidobacteraceae bacterium | reverse complement strand
GCGCGTGTTGGTCTCTTGAGCTTGCGTCACTTCGCGGCTCCCTTCTTCTTCTCGGCCAGGATGGTCTTGGCGCGAGCGATTTCGCGACGGGTGGTCTTCAGCTGCGTGTGGTTCGTCAGCTGTTGAGTGCCCTTTTGCATGCGCAGGCCGAAGTGGGCGCGCAGGAGGTCGGTGACTTCCTTTTCGAGCGCCGGGACGTCCTTGGTCCGCAGTTCAGATGCTTTCATTGATGGCTCCTGGTCACTGGCCGATTTGGCGAGCGACGAAGGTGCAGCTCAGCGGCAGCTTGGCGGCCGCAAGCGTGAACGCTTCGCGGGCCAGTTGCTCGGGCACACCGTTGATCTCGTAGAGCACCTTGCCGGGCTGGATCTCAGCGACGTAGTACTCCGGATTGCCCTTGCCGTTACCCATGCGGACTTCGGCAGGCTTCTGCGAAATCGGCTTGTCCGGGAAGATGCGGATGAAGATGCGGCCACCGCGCTTGATGTGGCGCGAGATCGCACGACGGGCAGCTTCGATCTGGCGGGCCGTGATGCGGCCGCGCTCGGTGGCCTTGAGGCCGAATTCGCCGAACGAGACGGCGGCGCCACGAGTGGCGATGCCGGTGTTGCGGCCCTTCTGTTCCTTGCGGAACTTGCGGCGTGCTGGTTGCAGCATGTCTTATTCTCCTTTGCCTTCGGTCGCGGCAGGGGTCGCGACCGGAGCAGGTGCCTTGCGCACGACGCGCTTGACAGCGGGCTTGGCATCGCCGGCAGCGGCCGGAGCAGCGGCGTCGGCGCGCGGGGCGTCGCTACGCGGGCCGCCACGGTCGTTGCTGCGCGGGGCGCCACGGCCACCACGGTCGTCCGGACGCGGACGGCGCGGACCACGACGATCGTCTTCGCCTTCGGTCTTCGGAATCACGGGCGCTTCGCCATTGGCGAGGCGGTCACCGCGGTAGACCCAGACCTTGCAGCCGATGACGCCGTACGTCGTCTTGGCTTCGGAGAAGCCATAGTCGATGTCGGCCTTCAGCGTGTGGAGGGGCACGCGACCTTCGCGGTACCACTCGCAGCGGGCGATTTCGATGCCGTTCAGGCGACCCGACGACATGATCTTGATGCCCTGGGCGCCCAGGCGCATCGCGTTCTGCATCGCGCGCTTCATGGCGCGGCGGAACATGATGCGCTTCTCGAGCTGCTGCGTGATCGAATCGGCGATCAGCTGCGCATCGATTTCAGGCTTGCGCACTTCCTCGATGTTGACTGCCACCGGAACGTTCAACAGCTTCGCGAGAGCGGCCTTGAGGTTCTCGATGTCTTCGCCCTTCTTGCCGATCACGACGCCCGGACGAGCCGAGTAGATCGTGATGCGAGCGTTCTTGGCGGGGCGTTCGATCAGGATGCGCGAGACCGCGGCATTCTTGAGCTTGGCCTTCAGGTATTCGCGCACCTTCAAGTCTTCGGCCAGCATCTGGGCGAAGTTCTTGTTCGATGCGTACCAGCGCGACGCCCAGGCCCGGGTCACGGGCAGGCGGAAGCCGGTTGGGTGGATTTTCTGTCCCATAGTCTTCCTTGGCGTCAGTTGCCGACGGTCACGTAGATGTGGCAGGTACCCTTGCTGATGCGATTGCCACGACCCTTTGCACGGGCCGAGAAACGCTTCAGGGTGGTGCCCTGTTCGACGTAGATCGAGGTGATCTTGAGCTCGTCGATGTCGGCGCCGTCGTTGTGCTCCGCATTGGCGATGGCAGATTCGAGCGCCTTCTTGATGATGCCGGCGGCCTTCTTCTGCGTGAACTCGAGCGTGTTGAGCGCGAGGCCGACCTTCTTGCCGCGGATCAGGTCGGCGACCAGGCGGCCCTTGTCGGCCGACAGTCGCACGCCACGGACGATTGCTTTGGTTTCCATCGTCTGCTCCTTAGCGCTTGGCCTTCTTGTCGGCCGGGTGACCCTTGAAGGTCCGCGTCAGCGCGAATTCGCCGAGCTTGTGGCCGACCATCTGGTCGGACACGTACACGGGGACGTGCTGCTTGCCGTTGTGCACGGCGATCGTCAGACCGATGAAATCGGGCAGGATCGTCGAGCGGCGCGACCAGGTCTTGATGGGCTTCTTGTCCTTGATCGCCACGGCCTTTTCGGCCTTGGCGAGAAGGTGGTGGTCCACGAAAGGACCCTTCTTTAGAGAGCGTGCCATGGTCTAGCCTTACTTCTTGCGGCGCGAGACGATCATCGTCTGCGTACGCTTGTTGTTCCGCGTGCGGTAGCCCTTGGTCATCGTGTTCCACGGAGACACAGGGACTTGACCCTCGCCGGTGCGGCCTTCGCCGCCGCCGTGCGGGTGATCCACCGGGTTCATCGCGACACCGCGAACGGTCGGGCGGATGCCCTTCCAGCGCTTCGCACCGGCCTTGCCGTACTGGCGCAGGTTGTGCTCTTCGTTGGACGTCTCGCCGATGGTGGCGCGGCAGTCGATATGGATCTTGCGGACTTCACCCGAGCGCAGACGGATCTGGGCGTAGGTGCCTTCGCGCGCCATCAGCGTGCACGACGTGCCGGCCGAACGCGCGATCTGCGCGCCCTTGCCAGGCTGCATCTCGACGCA
>CAZZWZ010000377.1:0-2583 GCA_964657955.1 uncultured Steroidobacteraceae bacterium | reverse complement strand
GCCGCGACCGGCAAGCCCATTCTCTTCGTCCAGGCGGGCGCGTTCGCCGATCCGGCGAATGCCGAACGCCTCGCCGCCAAATTGCGCGGCGGCAACTACGGCACGATTTTCGTGCGCAACGATGTGATCGCCGGGCGCCGGATGTACCGCGTGCGCATCGGCCCGGTGCCCAACGTCCAGTCTTTCGACCGCATCTATGCCGCGCTGGAGCGCGACGGCGTGCACGATGCGCACATCGCGCTCGATTGACGGTCACGACGGACCACCAGCCATCACTTAGAACCGACACCCACCCGTGACGAGCACCGATTTGCAACGGCCATCCGGCCCCCGTCCCTTCAACTTTCGCCCAAGGTAGACCCTCATGTTTCGCTCTCTGCTGTGTTTCATCCTGCTCGCGGCCGGCGCCGCTCCCGCTCCGGCCGACACGTCCATCCCCAGTGCGCCCTCGGTGGAAGCACGGGCCTACATCGTCGTCGACTATCGCACGGGCAAGGTGCTCGCCTCGCAGCAGGCCACCACCCGCGAGGAACCGGCCAGTCTCACCAAGCTCATGACGGCCTACCTGGTGTTCACCGAACTGAGCGCCGGCAAGCTCAAGCTCGACGAACCCGTGACGGTGAGCGAACATGCATGGCGTTCCGAAGGGTCGCGCACCTTCATCGAACTCGGCAAGCCCGTGTCGGTGGAATTGCTGATCCTGGGAATGATCGTACAATCGGGCAACGACGCCACCATCGCGCTCGCCGAGCGGATCGCTGGCACCGAGGAGACCTTCGCGCAGATGATGAACGCCACCGCCAAACGTCTCGGCATGGTGGACACGCATTTCGAGAACAGCTCGGGCCTGCCCTCGCCGCAGCACTACACCACGGCCCGCGACATGTCGCTGCTCGCGGTGGCGATGATCCACGATTTTCCGCAGTACTATAAGTACTACTCGGTGCGCGAGTTCGAACACAATGGGATCAAACAGCAGAACCGCAACGGCCTCCTGGGCCGGGATCCGAGCGTGGACGGCCTGAAAACCGGGCACACCGACTCGGCCGGCTTCTGCCTCGTCACCTCGGCGCTGCGCGACGGCATGCGGCTGGTGTCCGTGGTGCTGGGGTCGGGCAGCATGAAAGGACGCGAAAATGCCAGTGCGGCGCTGCTCAACTACGGCTTCACCTTCTACGACACCAAACTCGCGGCCAAGGGCGGCACCGCGCTCGCCACCAGCCCGGTGTGGAAGGCGGCGGATCGTTCCGTCGACGTCGGCATCGACCACGACCTGTACGTCACGGTGCCGCGCGGCCGGTCGAACGACGTCAAGACCGCGGTCACCGTCCAGCCGCGCCTGATCGCGCCGCTGGCGCGCGACGCCGAGGTGGGCACGCTGCGCGTGTTCGCGGGCAGCGACACGCTCGCGACCATGCCCGTGCATCCGCTCAAAGCCGATCCCCTGGGAGGCTGGTGGCGCCGCTTGATCGACATGATCCGGCTGTGGTTCCAATGAGCACGCTGCTGCCGCAGTGTTACCTGAGCGGCAGCTTTCTGCCCCTGGCCGACGCCTGCGTGTCGCCACTCGACCGCGGTTTCCTGTTCGGCGACGCCGTCTACGAAGTGATCCCGGTGTACGGCGGTCGGCCCTTCCGCATGCGCGAACATCTGGACCGGCTCAACCGCAGCCTGGCCGCCATCCGCATGCAGGCCCCGCGTTCGCACCCCGAATGGGCGGCCATCTGCCAGGAACTGCTCGCCCAACCGGGCGCCGAGGAGTCGTACGTCTACCTGCAGGTGAGCCGCGGCGCGGAGCTGGGGCGCAATCACGCATGGCCCGACGGACTGACGCCCACCTTGTTCGCGTACGTCACCGCCCTGGACCCCACACCCCCGAAGCTGCTGGAACAGGGCGTGGCGGCGGTGACCGCGGAGGATATCCGTTGGGCTCGGCGCGACATCAAGTCCACCGCCCTGCTCGCCAATGTTTTATTGAAGAAACTGGCCACGGACGCCGGCGCCTTCGAGACCATCCTGCTGGACAACGGCGAACTGACCGAAGGGTCCTCGACCAGCGTGCACGTGGTGGTCGACGGGGTCATCCACACGCCGCCCAACGGCAATCACATCCTGCCCGGCACCACGCGCGAAGTGGTCACCGAGCTTGCGGTACGGCTCGCCATCAGCAGCAACAACAGCCGCATACCCGAGGCGATGCTGCGCTCGGCCGAGGAAATCTGGCTGAGCTTCGCCACCCGCGGCATCCTCCCGGTGACCGAACTGGACGGCGTGGCGGTGGGCACGGGCCGGCCCGGCCCCATGTTCAAGCGCCTGCACGCGGCATTCGTCGACTACACGCAGGAACTGGCCGGGACGCCGCCGCTGTGACCGAGAAGACGCTGATGGAATTCCCCTGCGAATTCCCGATCAAGGTCATGGGGCGGCACGACAGCGATCTGCGCGCGCTCAGCCAGGCCATCGTCGAACGCCATGCCGGGGCCGTCGCGGACGACACCGTACGCACGCGCACCAGCGCCGACGGGAATTTTCTGGCATTGACCTACCTGGTACGGGCGGACAGCCGCGAACAGCTCGATGCCA
>CAZZWZ010000376.1:0-2646 GCA_964657955.1 uncultured Steroidobacteraceae bacterium | reverse complement strand
TTCGCACTCATCGCCTATGCCGAGAAGGCGCTGACTTCCTCCATCGCCGGCGTGCTGATCGCCACGGTTCCCATGACGATCGTCCTGTTGGCGCCGATGTTCGGCGTGCACGAGCGCCTGGGCGCGCGCCGACTCCTGGGGCTTCTCGTCGGGTTGATCGGCGTCGTGGTGCTCCTGGGGTTCGACGCGATCGAGACCCGGCAGCAATGGCTGGCGGTGGCCGCGCTGGCGGCGGCCATCATGGGATATGCCGTCGGACCGTTGATCGTCCAGCGTCAACTGGTCGGTGTCGATGAAATCGCGGCGGTGGCGGCCAGTCTGGGCGTGGCGTCGGTGGTCCTGTTGCCGTTCGCCCTGGCAACCCTGCCGCCGGCGGTCCCCGCGGTCTCATCGATGGGATACGTCGCCGTTCTCGGATTGATCTGCACGGCCGGAGCCCTGCTGCTGTATTTCTACGTGATCCACGCGGCCGGTGCCGCTCGGGCGTCCATCGTGGCGTATGTCAGCCCGGCCATCGCCGCGCTGCTCGGCGTCGCGGTGCTCCACGAACGCTTCACCACGGTCATGGCTGCCGGGCTTGGATTGATCCTGGTGGGCTCCGCGCTCGGCACGGCGCGGTCGTGATCAGGCTTGCGCGTAACCCGCCTCCACAATGCGGGCGACGAAAGCCTCGCAGCGGGCGAGTTGCTCGAAGGTGACGAACTCGTCCGGCCGATGCGCCTGGGCGATGTCTCCCGGCCCGCAGATGACGGTGGGCACCCCCATCTGCTGGAACAGCCCGGCCTCCGTACCGTACGACACCTTGCCGACGGTGGAGTGGTCGGACAGTTCCAGGGCCCAGCGGACGATGGCGTCGGTTTCGGAAGCCGCGAGGCCCACGGTCTGGCTGGCCCAGGCCAGATCGATGCCGGACTGCGGATCCACCGCCTGCATCTCGCGGGCCAGCGACTCGGCGTAGGTGCGGATCTCCTGGTACAGCGCGTCCGGCGAGGCCTGCGGCAACACCCGCATGTCGAAGCTGAATTCGCAGTCCTTGGGCACCACGTTCGCCGCGATGCCGCCGCGGATCAGGCCGGTGGACAACGTGGAATACGGCACGGCGAAGCCGTAGTCGCGCGTCTCGATCTGTGCCAGCCGGTCGGCGATCTGGCGGATGTAGACCACGAGCCGCGCGGCGTATTCGATGGCGTTCACGCCGTGGGTGACGTAGCTCGAATGGGCCTCGCGCCCGTGCACCGCGCAGCGAAAACGGTGCGTGCCCTTGTGGGCGATGATGGGCTGCATGCCGGTGGGCTCGCCGACGACGCAGCCCGCCGGTCGTATCCCCTGCTCCTGCAGATCGCGGATCAGCCCGCGCACGCCGAGACAGCCGACCTCTTCGTCGTAGCTCAATGAATAATGCAGCGGTGCGTCGAGCCGGCCGTCGTTCAGGGCCGCGACGAACTGCGGCGCCCGGCTCAACGCGATGCCGATGAAACCTTTCATGTCGGCCGAGCCGCGTGCAAACAGCTTGCCTTCCTGTTCGGCGGCGACGAACGGATCCGTGTGCCAGTCCTGCCCGTCCACCGGCACCACGTCCGTGTGGCCCGACAGCACCAATCCCGGCCTGGGGGAATCGCCCAGCGTCGCGAACAGGTTGGCCTTGGTGCCCGACGCGTCGTACGTCAGCCGGGTTCTGGCGCCCAGCCCTTCCAGGTGGTCGCGAACCCACTCGATCAACCCGAGATTCGAGTCGCGGGAGACCGTCGGGAAGGCGATGAGGCGCTCGATCATGGCGCGCGCCGGCGCACTCAGCGGTGGGCGAGGAATTTCGGTCATGGGAAGTTCACCGGGTAAATGGGCATGGTACCGCGTCACGGGTCGCCGGGCGTCGGCTCATCCAGCCGGCGCAGCATCCGTCGCAGTGCGAAATGGCGGTAGCTCTGCAGGGCCATCGCCGTGATTTCCCGCACGTCGCAATGGTCGGTCACATCGAGATCGATCCACCCGCGATGCCCCAGGTACGCCGGGATGCGGAATCGCGGGTCCGCCGTCAATAAACTCTGCTGCTCGACACCCACCCAGAACGTCAACGTGGATCGCCCCTCCGCACACCGCGCCCAGGCAAACGTCCGGGTACCCGCCTGCCAGACGGGATGGCCGAATTGCCGGCTCTCACGCGTCTCGGGCAGGCGGCCGCAGATGGTGCGCAGGGTCTCGAGCAATGCCAGTCCGCGCGCCGACCGCAGGGGGTCGATGTCGCCCGGAGCGAGCTTGCGCGCGGGCGCGCGAAGGCGCGGCGCCTTGCCGAGAGAGGCGCTCAACGCGGCCGGGGCGACGTGCACATAGGCTTCGCGGACCAGCGCGGCGACGCGTGCCCACGCCACGGTCCCGTTCAAGTCGACGCCGAACCATCCTCGATGGCCCACGTAGGGTGGTACGAAAAAATGCCCGGGGTCGGCGCCGACGTGCTGCTCCTGCGCGCCCGGCGGGGCCGCGAGCCACAGCGCCACCCGCCCGTCGCCATGATGATTGACCACGAACGTCGCGAACGTCTTCCCCCGCACGCGAAAATTGGGGGAGCCGTGCGAGGAGACCTCCTCGCTCTCGGGAAGCCAGAGGCAGGCGTCGCGCACGGCACGGTGAAGGTCTTGCAAGGTCCGCTCG
>CAZZWZ010000375.1:0-2682 GCA_964657955.1 uncultured Steroidobacteraceae bacterium | reverse complement strand
GAGAGCACCGCGTCGGCCGTCCAAGAGGTGCGCGACCAGTTCGCGATTCCGGTGCTCGCCGTCATCAGTCTCGCGGACCTGATGCAACACATGAGCGACCGCGGCGAGACGGCGGAATTCGCGCGCATGCAAGCCTACCGCCTGCGCTACGGCGTATGACGCCGGAAATCGCGCAATTCCGTGCGGCGCCCCCCGGGCGTGTTCGAGGCGTGCTCCGATTTGAGGAACAAGCCCTGGAAAAGGCCCGTTCGGCGCCTCACAATGGCGGCGGCTCCACTGGGGGTATGCCCTTGAAGAACTCTGTCTGGTTCCGGTGCGCGATCGTCCTTCTGGTGATGCCGGCCCTCGCCGCAGGCGCCGAGACGGGCAGCGGCCGCAAGCTCTACAAGTGGGTGGACGAACACGGGGTCACCCACTACGGGGACGACATCCCGCCGCAATATGCCGCGCAGGAACAGCACGTGATCAATGCGCAGGGTGTGGAAGTCGAGCACGTGGAGGCGCAGAAGTCCGCCGAACAGCTGGCCGCGGAGGAGCAGAGAAGAGCCGCCGCCGCCGAGAGCGAGAGCCGCGACCGCAATCTGCTGAACACCTACGTCACGGTGGGGGAGATCGAGCGGCTGCGCGACCAACGTCTCGCGCTCCTGTCCGACCAGATGAAAGTGACCAGTCAATTTCTCGAAGCGCTCAACGCGCGGCTGAAAAAGCTGCGCCTGGCGAGCCTGCGCTTCAAGCCGTACAGCACCGATGCCAACGCGCCGCCCATGACCGATCAGGTGGCCGAAGACCTGGTGCGGGTGGGCAGCGACATCCGCACTCAAACGGAGAATCTGCGTGAGAAGCACACCGAAGAGGCCACCATGAGCCGGCAGTTCGAGAGCGATATCGCACGCTTCAAGCAGCTGAAAGGTCTGCATTGACGGTGAAGACGAGAATTCTGCTCGGGGTGACGGGCGGCATCGCCGCCTACAAGAGTCCCGACCTGGTGCGACGCTTGATCGAGCGTGGCGCCGACGTCCAAGTGGTGATGACGGCCGCGGCACAGCGCTTCGTCACCCCCATGAGTTTTCAGGCGGTGTCCGGCAGACCCACCCGCAGCGACCTGTGGGACGCCGCCGCGGAGGCGGCCATGGGCCACATCGAACTCGCGCGGTGGGCACAACTGGTGTTGGTCGCACCGGCGAGCGCCGATTTCATCGCCCGGCTGGCCGGCGGGCGCGCGGACGATTTATTGAGCACACTCTGCATCGCCACCGAGGCACCCATCGTGATTGCCCCGGCGATGAACAAGGTGATGTGGGCGAACAAGGCCACCCAGGCGAACGTCGACACGCTGGTGTCGCGGGGCATTCGCATCCTGGGGCCCGCGTCCGGGAATCAAGCCTGCGGCGAGATCGGCGCCGGACGCATGTGGGAGCCGGTCCAGCTCGCCGAAAGCCTGCTGGAGCAGCCGGCGAATGCCGGGCTCCTCGCGGGGCTCAATGTCCTGATCACGGCGGGGCCCACGCGGGAGAGACTCGACCCGGTGCGATATCTCACCAACCGGAGCTCCGGAAAAATGGGGTTCGCCGTCGCGACCGCGGTTCGCGAAGCGGGAGCGCATGTGACCCTGGTGAGCGGGCCGGTGCAGCTGCCCACCCCCACCGGGGTGACGCGCATCAACGTCGAGAGCGCGCGCGACATGTTCGCGGCCGTCCACCGGCACATCGCCGAAACCGACGTGTTCATCGCGGCGGCGGCCGTTGCCGATTTCCAACCGGCGACCGTCGCCAAGCAAAAGATCAAGAAGCAGAGCGGCCCGGTCAAGCTGCAACTCGAGCCGGCACCGGACATCGTCAAGTCGGTGGCCGAGATGACCAAGCGACCTTTCGTCGTGGGTTTCGCCGCGGAGACCAACGATGTCGAGGAGAACGCGCGCAGCAAGCTCAAGCGCAAGAAGCTGGACATGATCGCGGCGAATGAAGTCGGCGACGGCATGGCCTTCGACTGCGACGACAATGCGCTGACCGTCCTCTGGCCGGGCGGCAGAACCGAGATCGGGCGCGGACCCAAACTTGACGTCGCGCGCGCCCTGGTGGCGCTCATCGCCGAGCGGCTCCCGCCGCCCGACGGCAGCCCGCGGCGGGGGGCGCGCAAGCGACGCACCCCCCAGCCGGTCGATCCCCGTGCCCGGCTGCGCAGCCGCCGCACCCGGCGCTGACGCATGGCTTCCCGGATGAAGCTACGGATACTCGATCCGCGGCTGGGACGCGAATTTCCGCTGCCCCACCGCGCCACCGATGGATCGGCCGGCATGGACCTGCGCGCATGCCTCGATGCGCCGCTCACGCTCGCACCCGGCGCGGTGGAGCTCATCCCCACCGGCATCTCCATCTATGTCGAGGATGCCGGCCTCGCCGCTTTGTTGCTGCCACGGTCCGGCCTCGGCCACAAGAGCGGCATCGTACTCGGCAACCTGGTGGGCCTGATCGACTCCGATTATCAGGGGCCCTTGATGATCTCGTGCTGGAACCGCGGCAACGCGGCGTACACCATCGCGCCCGGCGATCGCATCGCTCAAATGGTGGTGGTGCCCGTGGTGCACGTGGATTTCGACGTGGTGGAGGAATTCGCGGCCTCGACGCGCGGCGTGGGCGGCTTCGGAAGTTCGGGCTGAGCGCGCCGGTCGCGCAGCGCTCGCCG
>CAZZWZ010000374.1:0-2699 GCA_964657955.1 uncultured Steroidobacteraceae bacterium | reverse complement strand
GCCGGCGCGGTGCAGCCGGCGCGGCGCCACCAGCCGGCGCCCGTCACCCTCTCGCGCGGCGGACGAGCACTCGGACACGCGCGCTCCGCCCGGCGCTCAGCGCGCCCCGGCGGCGGGCCCGGACCTGGTTTTCGGCGCTCCGCCGCCCGAAGCACGCAGTTCGTCCCGCAGTGCGCGCCGCAGGATCTTGCCCACGTTGCTCTTCGGCAATTCGTTGCGGAAATAGACGTGCTTCGGCACCTTGTAGCCGGTGAGGCTCTTGCGGCAGTGCGCGATCAGGGCCGCCGCCGTCAGTCCCTGGTCCTTCTTCACCACGAACAGCGCGACGACTTCGCCGGACTCCTCGTCCTGTTGCGCAACGGCGGCCACCTCGAGCACTCCGGGATGCTCGGCCGCGACGCTCTCCACCTCATTGGGGTACACGTTGAAACCCGAGACCAGGATCATGTCCTTCTTGCGGTCTTCGATGAACACGAATCCCTTGGCATCGATGTGGCCGATGTCCCCGGTGCGCAACCAATCGCCGAACATCACCTTGGCGGTTTCATCAGGTCGATTCCAATAACCGCGCATCACCTGGGGACCGAACACGCAAATCTCGCCCACCGAGCCCACGTCGACCTCCTTGCCGTCGTCGGCGCGGATGGAGATGTCGGTGGAGGGAATGGGCACGCCGATGCTGCCGCTGAAGTCCGCGCCGATGAGATTGGCGGTGGCCACGGGCGAGGTTTCCGTCAGTCCCCAACCCTGGGTCACGACGCAGCCGGTGGTCTGCTTCCAGCGCTCGGCAACCGCGGGCTGCACCGCCATGCCGCCGCCGAACGTGCACCGCAGCGAGCTGAAATCCACCGTGTCGAATCCCGGCGTGTGCAGCAACGCATTGAAGAGGGTGTTCACGCCGCTGATGAAATTGAAGGGATACTTCTTGAGTTCCGCTACGAACGCCGGAAAATCCCGTGGATTGGTGATCAGCACGTTGCGTGCGCCGAAGGGCAGGAATGCCAGGCAATTCGCGGTCAGCGCGAAGATGTGATAGAGCGGCAGGGCGGTGATGATGACGCGCGGGCCGCCTCCCTGCATGACAGGATATATCCACGCCGCGGTCTGCAGCACGTTGGCGATCATGTTGCGATGGGTGAGCACGGCCGCCTTCGCGACGCCGGTGGTACCGCCGGTGTACTGCAGAAAAGCGATGTGGTCCGGACCGATGTCGGGTGCTTCGAATTTCTGTCCCAGGCCGGCCGACAGTGCGCTCTTGAAGGTTTGAGTGCCGGCCATGTGCCAGGCCGGTACCTGCTTGCGGATGTGGCGCAGGACGAAATTGACGATGAAGCCGCGCGGCCACCCGAGCAGATCGCCGACCTGCGTGACCAGCACCGTCTTCACGTCGGTGCCCGAAAGCACCTGCTGCAGCACGTGGGCGAAATTCTCCACGATGACGATGCATTTCGCGCCCGAATCCTTCAGCTGGTGTTCCAGCTCCCGCGGGGTGTACAGCGGATTGGTGTTCACCACCACCATGCCGGCGCGGAGCACGCCGAACAACGCCACCGGGTACTGCAGCACGTTCGGCATCATCAGCGCGACGCGATCGCCCGCGGTCAGTCCCGACTTCTTCTGCAGCCAGGCGGCGAATGCGCGGCTCAGTTCATCGAGCTGCGCGAAGGTGAGCGTCTCACCCAGGTTGGTGTACGCGGGCTTGTGACCGTGGGTGTTGCAGGCTTCCTCGAACAGATCCCGGATCGACGCATATTCGTCCGGATCGATGTCGGTGGGCACGCCGGTCGGGTATTGCTGCAGCCAAGTTCGCTCCACGGCGGGTCACTCCAAGATTTTTTGTCCCGCGTGTATAGCACCGGTGCGGTGCGCCAGCAATGTTATGCCCGTCGGGCGTAGAATGGCGCCTCATGCAAGTCTCGCCGAAAACGCCCGAAGCGGACATCGTCCGTTCGTCCGTCATCGTCATCTGTCAAGCAGCGCCATGAGGCGTGGCGTTCTCCGATTCCTGCCGCTGCTGGTCATGCTGACGGGGTGCGTGCACGGAGTCGGCTGCTTGCTGCAGGCTCCTCTGAAACACACCTTCACGGGCCGGATTCATTTCCGCGAATTCCCGGCCGCCGACGGGGTGGACCAGGTACCCGTGCTGGTGCTGGACAAGACCGCCTACATCTACGCCCCGGCGCACGGTTATCAATGTTTGTTCGCCACCGACCTGCAGCTCACCGGCGTGTCGGAATTCCCCGAGACCGTGATCGAGAACTCGCACGTGCGGGTGGAAGGCTCGGTGTTCGAAGCGACGGCGGCGCACGAATACACCCGTTTCCTCGTGAACGTGACGCTTCTGTTGCCGCTCGGCGGCAGTCCCTGAGGCCCGCCGCCGGTTGGCTTGCAGTCGAATCGGTTTACAATTCCGTGGGGAATCGATTCGACAGGAACCATCAACCACAAAGGGGTAACTTTCCGTGAAAAAGAGCCATATGGTCGGTGCGCTTGCCGCGCCGCTGCTGATGTTCGCGCTGACGCTGCCGAGCCGCGCCGATGACACGGGCACGCCCGCCACCACCTGCAAGGACGGCACCACATCCGCCGCCACGGGGCGCGGCGCGTGCAGCGGTCACGGCGGCAAGGCCAAGGCGTCCGCCACCCCGGGCGTTGCCGCGGCTCCTCTGGCTCCCCCGGCGTCGGCCGGCGGTGCGGCT
>CAZZWZ010000373.1:0-2767 GCA_964657955.1 uncultured Steroidobacteraceae bacterium | reverse complement strand
TACCGGGCAACTGCTATAAAATCAGCGCCGAACGCCAAAACCAGTTCGGAAAGCGGATCGCAGCAGCAACGTTCGTCCGCGTGAGAGCGGCCGTGACAGCCGGTCGCTGGCGCTACGGATATTTCGCGCGTTCCAAGGCCGGTTCTGAGCCAACCCACCAATCGACGCGCGAAACCCGCCTTTCGAAGGCAAAATCCCGGCATGCGGTAACCACAGTTCCGCGCTCTTGGATTGTTCACCGCATAAGCCAATGATTTCCCGACCTTTTCCCGGCCCGATCCACTCGTTTTAAAGGCCGTGAACTGCTAGAATGCGAGGTCGCAAAGCAGGATCTCTCATGGCTCAGAACGATGTCTACGATTCCAGTAAGATCAAAGTCTTAAAAGGCCTGGACGCGGTCCGCAAGCGACCCGGGATGTATATCGGCGACACCGATGACGGCAGCGGCTTGCATCACATGGTGTTCGAGGTAGTGGACAACGCCATCGACGAGGCTCTGGCCGGCTATTGCGACCGGGTCGTGGTCACCATTCACGCCGACGAATCGGTCACCGTGTCCGACAACGGCCGCGGCATCCCCGTCGACATTCACAGCGAGGAAGGAGTCTCCGCCGCCGAAGTCATCATGACGGTGCTGCATTCGGGCGGCAAATTCGACGATACCTCGTACAAGGTCTCGGGCGGTCTGCACGGTGTCGGCGTCTCGGTGGTCAATGCCCTGTCGGATTTCCTCGAGCTCAACATCCGACGCGACGGCAAATTGCATCGTCAGGAGTACCGCCTCGGCGAACCGCAGGCACCGTTGCAGGCCGTCGGGGACACGACGGAACGCGGCACCACGCTGCGCTTCAAGCCCAGCGCGAAGATATTCACGAACATCTCCTTCATCTATGAAACGCTCGCCAAGCGTCTGCGTGAGTTGTCTTTCTTGAATTCCGGCGTGCGCATCGAGTTGGTGGACGAGCGGGACGAAAAGTCCGAAGTGTTCCAGCACGAGGGGGGACTCAAGGCCTTCGTCACGCATCTGAACCGCAGCAAGACCGCCGTGCATCCCTCGGTGCTGTGGTTTCAGGCGCGCGACAACCAGACACAGGTCGAAGTCGCGATGCAATGGAACGATTCGTACAGCGAGAGCATGTATTGCTACACGAACAACATTCCGCAGAAGGACGGCGGAACGCACCTGGCCGGCTATCGTGCGGCGCTGACCCGTACCCTGAACAACTACATCGAGAAGGAGCTGGCCGCGAAGAAGGAGAAGGTCGCGACCACCGGCGACGACTCGCGCGAGGGTCTCACCGCGATTCTGTCGGTCAAGCTGCCCGATCCCAAATTCTCCTCCCAGACCAAGGACAAGCTGGTGTCCTCCGAGGTCAAGGGCGTCGTCGAATCGGCCGTCGCGGCGCGGCTGGAGGAATTCCTGCTGGAGCATCCGCAGGAAGCGCGTTCGATCGTCAATAAAATCCTGGAGGCGGCTTACGCGCGCGAGGCGGCTCGCAAGGCCCGGGAAATGACCCGGCGCAAGGGTGCGCTCGACATCGCGGGGCTTCCCGGCAAGCTCGCCGACTGTCAGGAAAAGGATCCGGCGCTCTCCGAGATGTTCCTGGTGGAGGGCGACTCCGCGGGCGGCTCGGCGAAGCAGGGCCGCGACCGGCGCACGCAGGCCATCCTGCCGTTGAAAGGCAAGATTCTGAACGTGGAGAAAGCCCGTTTCGACCGGATGCTGGCCTCGGCGGAGGTGGGAACCCTGATCACCGCCCTGGGCTGCGGCATCGGACGGGACGATTTCAACGTGGACAAACTGCGTTACCACCGCATCATCATCATGACGGATGCCGACGTCGACGGCTCCCACATCCGTACCCTGCTGCTCACCTTTTTCTACCGGCAGATGCCCATTTTGATCGAGCGTGGGCACATATACATCGCACAGCCGCCGCTGTACAAGGTGAAGAAGGGAAAGCAGGAGACGTACGTCAAGGACGATCTGGAATTGAACGCGTTGCTGCTCAACACCGCCATCGAAGGCGCCGCCCTGCACGTGAGTGCCGACGCACCGGCCCTGTCGGGTCTGGGACTCGAATCCCTGGCGCGCAAGTACGTCGAGGTGCAGGCCATCGTCCACCGATGGGCCCGCCGCTACGACGAGCGTTTCCTCGAACAGCTGCTGTACGTGCCCACGCTGAGCACCGATGCCTTCGACCGGATCGATGTGCTGCGCGACTGGTGTCGCGGCCTGGAGCAGCGGCTCAACGAGCTCGACGACGTGGCGCGGCGTTACCGCATATCGGTGGAGTCCGCCGCCGCGGGGAGCCACCGCATCGATCTGCAGCGCTTCGAGCATGGATTGACCTCCGGCAAGCACATCCCACGCGAGTTCTTCGATTCCGCCGAATATTTGCGCATCGCCGAACTGGGCCAGACCCTCAGCGATCTCATGGGTCCCGGCGCCTACATCCATCGCGGCGACGAACGGCAGGAAGTCGCGAGCTTCAAGGTGGCCATGGGATGGCTCTTCGACCAGGCGAAGAAGGGTCAGAGCATCCAGCGCTACAAGGGGCTGGGCGAGATGAACGCCAGCCAGCTGTGGGACACCACCATCAATCCCGACACCCGCCGCCTGATGCAGGTGCGCATCGAGGATGCCGTGGCGGCCGACGACATCTTCACCACCCTCATGGGAGACTCCGTGGAGCCGCGTCGCGAATTCATCGAGAAGAACGCGCTGCAGGTGTCGAATCTGGATGTTTGAGCGGCGTGAAAGGAC
>CAZZWZ010000372.1:0-2779 GCA_964657955.1 uncultured Steroidobacteraceae bacterium | reverse complement strand
GAACCGCGTTGATCATTGGAGATGCATGTTGAGCCTGTTTCAAGACGCCTGTCAGTACATTCCGGGCGGCGTGAATTCGCCGGTGCGCGCCTTCCGCGGCGTCGGCGGCGAGCCCGTGTTCTTCAAGCGGGCCGCCGGCTCGCAGGTGGTCGCGGCGGACGGACGCCGGTTCATCGACTACGTGGGGTCCTGGGGTCCCATGATCCTCGGTCACGCCCATCCCCGGGTCATCGCCGCCGTGCAGGCGACGGCCGCCGACGGGTTGAGCTTCGGCGCGCCCACCGAGCTCGAAACGGCCCTGGCGCGCCGCGTGACCGAACTCGTGCCCTCCATCGAACGCGTCCGCTTCGTGAGTTCGGGTACCGAGGCCACCATGAGCGCCATCCGCCTGGCGCGCGGCCACACCGGCCGCGACACCATCGTGAAATTCGAGGGGTGTTATCACGGGCATTCGGACTCGCTGCTGATCAAGGCCGGATCGGGCGCGCTGACGCTGGGCGTTCCCACCTCCCCGGGCGTGCCCAGGGCGCTGGCCGCCCACACCGTCACCCTCGAATACAACGATCCGCAACAGGTGCGCGAAGCGTTCCGCACCCTCGGTGATCAGATCGCCTGCGTCATCGTCGAACCCGTCGCAGGGAACATGAACTGCGTGCCGCCCGCGCCGGGCTTTCTCGAGACGCTGCGCAGCGAGTGCGACGCGGCCGGCGCGCTCCTGATCTTCGACGAGGTGATGACGGGATTCCGGGTGGCGCTGGGCGGAGCGCAGGAGCTGTACGGCATCCGCCCCGACCTCACCACCCTCGGCAAGATCATCGGCGGCGGCATGCCGGTGGGAGCCTTCGGCGGCCGGCGCGACGTCATGGAGCAACTCTCCCCCCTGGGCCCGGTGTATCAGGCCGGGACGCTGTCGGGCAATCCCGTGGCCATGGCGGCCGGACTGGCAACCCTCGACCTGATCGCGACTCCCGGATTTCACCGGCGCCTGGGAGCCGCCACCGACGGACTGATGCAACGGCTGGCCGCGGCGGCCGCACAGGCGGACATCGCCCTCGCCACCAATCACGTGTGCGGCATGTTCGGTTTTTTCTTCACCCACGAACCGGTCGTCGACTCCTTCGCCAAGGTCATGGCCTGCGACGTCGAACGCTTCCGCACGTTCTTTCACGCCATGCTCGATGCCGGCGTGTACCTTGCCCCGTCGGCGTTCGAAGCGGGCTTTCTCTCCGACGCGCACACCGACGCCGACATCGACTTCACCGTGGATGCCGCTGCGAAGGCCTTTTCACGCCTTCGGGCTCGATGAAAGCGGCCGCCGGGCGAACCGCCGCGCGCCTCGCGCCTCGTTCCGTGGGCCTCGCGCCTCGCGCCGTGTCCCGAGCCGTTGCGGCATGGCTAGCCGCCTCGTGGCTCGCGGCGGCGTCGTTCGCGGCCTGCTCGCTCGCCGCGCCGGCACCCGGCGACGCACCGGCCGCCGCCGTCCCCGCGGCGGAGGTCCGCGAGCAGCTGCCGCGCGGGGTGCGCCCCGTCAGTTACGACCTGCGGCTGCGGCCCGACGCCGCCAAGCTCACCTTTGCCGCCGAGGTGCGCATCGTCGTGCAGGTGGACCGCCGCGTGCCGACGGTGGTCCTGAACGCGAAGGGGCTGGTGTTCGACGACGTGCGCCTCGAGGACGGCCGCCGCGCCACGGTCAGCGTCGACGAGCCGCGCGAGCAGGCAAGCCTGCGTTTCGTTCGCGGGGTCGCCGCCGGCCGGCACACGCTCACCATCCGGTATCACGCCGCGATCGCCCGCGGAACCCTGGGTTTCTTCGCCATGGACTACGACGCGGCCGGCGGCCGGCGCCGCACCCTGGCCACCAATTTCGAACCGGCCTCGGAACGCATGTTCATGCCCTCCTGGGACGAGCCCGCGAGCAAGGCGCGCTTCAGCATCGCCGTCGATGCCCCGGCGGATCGCATGGCCCTGAGCAACATGCCCGTGCGGTCCGAGACGCCGTTGCCCCACCACATGAAACGCGTGCGCTTCGCCACCAGCCCCGTCATGTCCACGTATTTGTTGTTCCTGGCGATCGGCGACTACGAGCGGGTGGGGAGGACCGTCGACGGCGTACAGGTAGGCGTGGTGGTTGCGAGGGGCGACGCGCCGCGGGCCGCCTACGCGCTCGACGAGGCCGGGCGTCTGCTGCGTTACTACGATGAATATTTCGGCTTCCGTTACCCGTTGCCGAAGCTGGACCTGGTGGCGGCACCGGGTCAGATCGACGGCGGCTCCATGGAGAACTGGGGCGCGATTTTTTATTCCCAGGAACACGTGCTGTTCGATCCCACCCGGTCCACCGAGTCCGACCGCCAGCGCGTGTTCCTGGTGGTGGCGCACGAGATGGCCCATCAGTGGTTCGGCGATCTGGTGACCATGAGCTGGTGGAACAATCTGTGGCTGAACGAAGGCTTCGCGCGCTGGATGCAGACCAAGGTGGCCGACGAACTGCACCCGGCGTGGCAGACCGGCCTGCAGGCCGCGTCCATCGTGGAGCGGGGCATGCGTGCCGATGCCAAGCCGTCCACCCACGCCGTCGAACAACCGGTGGCGTCGGCCGCCGAGGCCGAAACCGCCTTCGACGACATCACTTACGACAAGGGCGCCGCCGTCATCGGCATGCTCGAGGACACCGTGGGGCCCGACGCATTTCGCGACGGGGTGCGCCGTTACATGCACGATCACGCCTTCGGCAACACGGTGAAGCGTAAGCATCCGCCGAGGGCCACGGGCGAGCTTT
>CAZZWZ010000371.1:0-2779 GCA_964657955.1 uncultured Steroidobacteraceae bacterium | reverse complement strand
AGGTGCGGCCGCCTTCGCATTCACGCCCGCCGCGGTCGAGTGCGGCCAGCCGAATCGTCACGGCTGCAGCGTGGCCATCCAGTCCCTCCAGGTCCGCCAGCACCTGCGCCGTGGGCCCCAGTCTTCGCAGTCCCGCCGTGGAGACCTCCTGCACCGTGATCCGCTTTTGAAAATCCTCGAGCGACAGCCCGCTGTAGGCCCGGGCAAAACCGTAGGTTGGCAGCGTATGATTCGGGCCGCTGCAGTAGTCGCCCAGGGACTCGGGCGACCAATCTCCCAGAAATACGGCGCCGGCCGAGCTGACCTGCCCGAGCCAGCGGCGGGGCTCGCGGACCTGGATCAACAAATGTTCCGGCGCATAGTCGTTGGCCAGTGCAAAGGCCGTCTCCAGGGCATCCACCACGATCAGCCGTACGTTGCGCAGCGACTGCGCCAGGATGGCGTCGCGCGACAGATCGCCGACCTGTCGCTCCACCTGTTCGGCCACGCGCTGCGCCAGCGCCGCGCAGGTGGTCACGAGCAACGCCTGCGCATCGGGACTGTGTTCCGCCTGGGCGAGCAGATCGGCGGCGATGAACTCGGCGCGCGCGCCGTCGTCGGCGACGACCATGACCTCGGTGACGCCTGCGGGCAGATCGGCGGCGGCTCCCGCCGGATCGCCGGCCACCAGCAGCTTGGCGGCGGTGACCCAGGCGTTGCCGGGTCCGAACAATTTGTCGCACTTCGGGATGGAGGCGGTGCCGTACGCCATGGCGGCGATGGCCTGGGCGCCGCCCACCTTGAACACGCGCTCGATGCCGGCGCTGCGCGCGGCCACCAGCACGGCCGGGTCGGCGGTGCCCTTTCGGGTGGGCGCGGTGCACAGCACGCGCACGTTGCATCCGGCGATGGCCGCGGGCACGGCCAGCATGATGGCCGTGGAGGGCAGCGGCGCCGAACCGGCCGGTACGTACAAGCCCACCGCGCGAATGGGCACGGTCAGGCGTTCGCAGAGCACGCCGGGGGCGGTCTCCATGCGCAGTGCCGGCGCCGCCTGGGCCGCATGGAACGCGTGCACCGTGCCGATGGCCGTCTCGATGGCCGCGTGCTGCGCGGGGGTCAGCGCCCGCCCGGCCGCGGCGAACTCCTCGGTGGAGACCTCGAGTGCGTCGAGTTCCACGCCGTCGAAGCGGCGCGTCAAGTCGACCAGGGCGGCGTCACCGTCACGGCGCACGGCATCGACGATGGCCTGGGCAGCCTCCGCCGTGGCGCGTGCGTCGCGCTGTGCGGGGCGTTGCAGCGCGGCGTGACGCTCGGTTGCCGACAATGAATTCCAGTGTATCGTGCGCATGCGCGGGGTCTAGGCCAGCATCTTTTCGACGGGCAGGACCAGCACGGAACTGGCCCCCACGCTCTTCAGGTCTTCGAGCAATTCCCAGAACACGCTCTCACGGCACACCGCGTGCACGGCCACGCGATCGCCACGGCCCTCGAGCGGGATCACCGTCGGCGCCTCGCTGCCGGGCAACAACCTCGCGATGTCGGCGAGCGCGCTGCGCGGAGCGTGGAGCATGATGTATTTGCTGCCCTTGACCTGTTCGACGCCGTCGATGCGCATCAGCAGCCGGCGGGTCCAATCCTGCTTGCTCTCCGGTATGGGAACGGGTGTGCGGATGAGCACCGCCTGGCTCTCGAGGATCACCTCGGTCTGACGCAGGTGGTTGGCGGCGAGCGTCGAGCCCGACGAGACCAGATCGCAGATCACGTCGGCGCGTCCCAGCCGCGGCGCGATCTCGACCGAGCCCGAGAGCACCACCACTTCCGCCGCGATGTCCCGCTCGGCGAGGAAGCGGCGCAGGATGTTGGGATAGGTGGTGGCGATGCGCCGGCCGGCGAGCGAGGTCGCATCCCGATAGTCGAAGCCGTCGGGCACGGCGATGCACAACTTGCAGCGGCCGAAATCCAGCGTCTGCACGACGTCGAACAAGGGATTCAGCCCCCGGGCCTGGAATGCCAGCCGTGTCTCCTCGACCACGTTCCGGCCCACCAGGCCCAGGTCGCACACGTCCTCCTGCACCAGGTCGGGGATGTCGTCGTCGCGCACGAAGAGCACGTCGAGCGGCATGTTCTCACCGTGGCACATGAGCTGGTCCTTGCTGCGGCTGAACCGCAGGCCGCAGCGCGACAACAGGTCGAGCGAGCTGTCGGCCAACCGCCCGCTCTTCTGGATGGCGATCTTGAGCCGCACGGGATCGGGACCGGGCCGCATGGCGCCGGGGCCGGGCGGCGCTGCGTCGAGGCCGCGTCGCGCATTGCCGGGGCCGGTCGGCACGGGTTCCGGTCCCGCCGGCGCCGGTCCCGGGACGGGTGCATCGGTGGCGCTGCGCACGCGCATGCTCATGCGCCCGCCTTGATGCGCTCGGTCACCGCGCGATAGCCGCCGGTGCCCGCCGTGAGGCAGCGCGCGACGCGGCTGATGGTGGTGACGCTGACGCCCGTGTGCTTGTGGATTTCGCGGTAGGGCAGTCCGCGATCGAGGAATTCCACGACGGCCCAGCGGTCCGCCATGGCTTGAAGCTCGGCGGGCGTGCACAGATCGCGGAAAAAACTCCGGCATTCCTCGACGCTGCGCAGCGCGAGGATGGCCGCACACAGCGCTCGTTCGTGCTGTTGTTCCTGGCGCGGCGTGACGGGACGGTTGGTCTTCATGGTTGCCATAACGTAATAATACGCTAGTACATTAACGCATTGGCGCAACGCCTGCAAGCGCGCGGCCGAAGCGATCGGTTCGCCGTGCGGC
>CAZZWZ010000370.1:0-2812 GCA_964657955.1 uncultured Steroidobacteraceae bacterium | reverse complement strand
CCCTGTCCATCGCCGGTCTCACGGCCGCCGCCCTGCTGCTCGGCGCCTGCGCCGTCGGACCGGATTACCGCCGGCCCGCCTTCGACACCACCGATGCGTACAAGGAAGCCGCCGACTGGAAACCCAGCGAGCCCGCCGACGCCCTGAGCCGCGGCCCCTGGTGGAACCTGTTCGGCGACGAGCAGCTGGGACAGCTGGAATCGCAGATCGAAATCTCCAACGAAAACGTGCGCGCCGCCGTCGCGGCCTACGATCAGGCCCAGGGCTTGGTGGCACAGGCGCGCGCCGGATTCTGGCCGAGCGTGGCCGCCACCGTCGGGGCACAGCGCGGTGCCATGGGGATGGTGCCCACGCAGACCACGGTGAGCGCCGGCGTCTCGGCCGGCTGGACCCTGGACATCTGGGGACAGATCCGGCGCACCGTGGAAAGCGACCGCGCCTCGGCGCAAGCCAGCGCGGCGGCGCTGGCGGCGGCGACGTTGTCGGCCCAGGGCACCCTGGCCAGCGACTACTTTCAACTGCGGGCGCAGGATCAACTGCAGCACATCCTGGACGACATCGTGGTCGCCGAGCAGCGATCGCTGCAGATCGCCGAGAGCCGCTACAAATTCGGGGTGGCCGCCAAGGCCGACGTGGTGAGCGCGCAGGCGCAGCTGCTCAACAGCCAGGCGCAGCAGGTGAACGCGAAGATCCAGCGCGGCATCCTCGAACACGCCATCGCCGTGCTGGTCGGCCGGCAGCCGGCTGCATTTTCACTGGGGCCCACCGCGATGCGCAGCGGCGTGCCGACGGTGCCGGCCGGCGTGCCGTCCGCGCTGCTGGAACGGCGTCCCGACGTGGCGCAGGCCGAGCGGCGCATGGCGGCGGCCAATGCTCAGATCGGCGTCGCCAAGGCGGCGTACTTCCCCACGCTGACGCTGTCCGGCTCGGACGATTACAGCAACGGGGTGTTCGGCCGGCTCATCAATGCCTCGAATCGCGTGTGGTCCTTCGGTCCCCAGCTGGCCGAGACCCTCATCGACGGCGGCCTGCGGCGGGCCGAGGTGGCCCAGGCTCGCGCCGCCTATGCAGCCAGCGTCGCGAATTACCGGCAAACGGTGCTCTCGAGCTTCGAACAGGTGGAGGATGAGATCGTCACGCTGCGCGTGCTCGAGGAACAATCCGTGATCGAAGGTGCCGCCGTGGCCGCCGCGGAGGAAGCCGAACGGCTGACGCTCAATCAGTACAAGGCGGGCACCGTGCCCTACAGCA
Organism: uncultured Steroidobacteraceae bacterium; assembly: GCA_964657955.1. Lineage (GTDB taxonomy): Bacteria > Pseudomonadota > Gammaproteobacteria > Steroidobacterales > Steroidobacteraceae > Bog-1198. Next base: position 1,561 of record CAZZWZ010000370.1, on the reverse strand, counting down.
GCGTGATCACCGCGCAGACCACGCGGCTGACCAGCGAGGAGTCCGCGCTCACGGTGTTGTCGGACCGGCTACAGGCGAGCGTCGCCCTGATCCAGGCTCTGGGCGGCGGCTGGACCGCCCCGTTCTGACCGGGGACCGCGCAGCAGCGCGTTCCGTGCCTCCCACCGTTCCGGCGGTGCCAAGTCGCGCAGGAAACTCACCCGGCCGGCGGCGAAGACGGCGACGGGCACGGCGTCGACGTACAGCAGACGATTGCCGGCCAGCGCCGGCAAGCGAGCACCCGGCGTCACGATGCCCGTCAAGTTGAGGGGATCGGCGCCCGACACGGCCACGAACCGCCGGTCGTGCGGCCGGCGGCGCACCTCGCGCAGCCGCGCCACCGCCCCGGGATCCGCATAGTGCTCACCGGCGAAGCCCGCGATGAAACGGCCGCCGCGAATTTCGCCGCGCGCCTCCAGACGCCGGCAGCACGACAAGAGGTCGCGCCACGCCGGCAACCACCCGGCTTCGCGCAGCAGCAGCTTCCAGCAGATGACGCCCCACCGTCGGAGCAGGGTTCTGACCACGGCCTCCAGCGCCGCATCGTCCAGGCGCGGCGTGGACGCTTCGCGTCGTACCAGGGCCCAGCGGCCCGCATCGGCCATGCCGAACAGCGACAGGCGGCGGTGCCGCGCGCGGGCGGCGAGCTTGGCCCGGCGGCCGGCCGGCACCAGCAGCGCGCGCAGCCCGCCGAAGCTGTCCGCGTTGACCAGGCCCAGCGACACCAGATCGGCCAGCCCCTCCTCCACCTCCACCGGCAGCAGACGCACCCCGTCGACAATGTCGTCGAAGAATGAAGCACCCTGCGCGCCCAGGTGATCGAAGACGGCGCGTGCCTTGCAGCCCAGGCGTGCCGCGTCGGGCGGGGCGGTGAGCGCCGTCCACGTCCTGACGTGGCGGCGCGCGAACAGCGTGATGGGCGCCGTTCGCACCGGTCCCGCGCCGCGCCGCGAGTCCGTACTGCGCGACGCCAGCCTGGCCCAGACGAAGCGTCCCGAGCGGCAATGCTCATCCAGCCACGACGGGTCGTACTGTGCGATTCGCGCCGGCAGGATGTCGCTCTCCCAGGCGCCGGCGGGCGCTTCGAAACCCTCGAGCTGCGACATCACCGACGCCACGGCATCCGCACCCTGCATGCACGACTCCGGGGTCAGGTGCTGCCAGTCGAACAGAAACCGCAGGAAGTCGCGCGCCTGCACGGGCTCGATCTCGGCGCGCAGACGTTTCACCGTGTAACGGTGAATGCGCGCCAGCAGGCGGCGCTCGCACCATTCTTCCGCGTCCGCCGTGAAACGACCGCGCATGGCGAACCCTGCGGACTCCAGCGCCGCGAGCGCGGTCCGCACCGCCGACGTGGTGAGCCCCGTGGACTCCGCCAACGCCGCGGCGGTGACCGGGCCCGCCGCTTCGAGCCGGCCGCGGACCAGGGCGAGCACGTTCTCCTCCGACGGCGGATACGGCTCGAAGTCCTGCCTGCGCCCGGCCGGCACCCAGGCGCGGCCCGCCGGGGTGTCGATGCCGG
>CAZZWZ010000369.1:0-2858 GCA_964657955.1 uncultured Steroidobacteraceae bacterium | reverse complement strand
CCGGCGCCGAACTCCAAGCGGGCGGCATTGAACCTCAGGCGGGCACTGCGCATGCTCGGCACCTGCCTCCTTGTCGCGGGCGGACTGGCGCAGGGCGGCGCGCCGGCGTACGGCGGCGCACCGGAGCCGAGCCGGTCCGCCCCGCCCAAGATCGATCTCGATGCGTTCGACGCGCAGAAGAAGACCATGGCGCTGCCGAACGGAGAAGTGCTGGCCTACATCGACATGGGCACCGCGACCGGACCGCCCGTGGTGTTGATCCACGGCTACACCGACAACGCACGCGACTGGGTGCCGATGCTGCCCTTTCTCTCGCCCGGCTTGCGCTTGATCCTGGTGGACATCCGCGGCCACGGAAAATCGGGCAAGCCCGAGTGTTGTTACGGCCGCCTCGACTTTGCCTACGACATCAAACTGCTGCTGGACGGGCTCGGTGTGCAGCGAGCCGCCGTCATGGGGCATTCGCTCGGCAGCATCATCGCGCAAACCTTTGCCGAGTTCTGGCCGGAGAAGACGACACGCGTGGTGCTGATCTCATCCACCGGCGGACAACCGCCCGGGGTCGAGAGCAAGCCGCAGTTCGATTTTGCCGCCGAGATCCGCAAGCTGAAGGAGCCCATCGAAGCGGATTCGCCGTTCATGATCGCCTGGTGGGACTCGCCCACGCCGGTGGACCCCGATTTCATCCGGCGGCAACGGCAGGATGCGGCGGGAATTCCGCTGCGGGTATGGCTCGCGGTGCTCGATCAGGGATTGACGGCCGATGGCTATGCGGATCTGCAGCGCACGTTGCCGCGGTTGAAGGCGCCCACCCTGCTCATCTGGGGCAGCAAGGACCCCATCATGGAAGAGCCGGTGCGCCAGTCCCTGCGCAAGGCACTGCCGGACGCCAGGGTCCGCGTGTTCGACGGGCTGGGTCACAATCCATTCTGGGAAGACCCCAAGGACGTTGCCGCGGTGGTCAACGGCTTTCTCGCGGAGCAGCCGCTCCCGCAACGGGATCGAGACCCACATCGGCCATGAGCGCGCGGCGTCGATCCGCTTCCACGTCCAGGGACCGGCAGGCTCCCAGGTAGACCACGGCCGACACGGGCAGGCCGATCAGCATCGCGATATCCGCACCTCCCAGCGCAACGGCCACCGGACCCCGGTACAAGCCCGTGCTGAAGAAGGGGATCATCGCCACGAATCCCACGCCGTACGCCAGCAGCCCGCGCCAGTTCCATCGGCCGTACATGCCACCTGCGTTGAATATCTCACGAACCGAATAGTGACCCTTGCGCACGAGGTAAAAATCGACCAGGTTGATGGCGGTCCAGGGGGTGAACAAATACAGCAGCAGGGCCAGGAACTCGCCGAATTTTTCCACGAAGTCCTGCGAGGAGGCGAGCGCCAGGCCGCTGGCCGACACGGTGGCGATCATCAGGGTGAGCACGCGCCGCGCCGCGGTGGGCCGGCTGGGCCGCAACGAGTCGACGACGCTCAGCAGCGTCAGGGACGCGCCATAAAAATTGAGCGACGTGATGGTCAACAACCCGAGCAGACAACAGAGCAACAACGGCTTGCCGAAGCCGGGGATCACGGAGTCGGCCGCCATGCGCAGCGCGGTGGCCACTTCCAGGGCCGGATACAGGGCGGCGGCCACGGTGCCCACCAGCATGGTCCACGATCCGCCGACGAACGCGCCGAGATAGGTCCACCAGAACGACGCCCCCACGCCCACGTCCTTGGGCAGATAACGCGAGTAATCGGAGACGTAGATGGACCAGGCGATCTGGTAGGAAGCCGCCGCGAAGAACTGCGCCAGGAACGGCACCGCGCGGAAATCGGCCGGATCCCATTGTGCCGCCGGGAAATGCGCCCCGGCCACGATCGCCACCGTGAACACCAGCAGCGCGGCGATCAACACGTAGGCGATCCAGCGCTGGGCCAGATGGATGAGATCGTAGCCGACGACGGCCAGCGAGACGGCGAGCAGCGCGAACGACAACATGGTGGTCTTCTCGTCGGCACCGTACAGGGTGTGCGCCGTCTGCGCCGCCAGAATCTGATTGAACGCATTGAAGCCGATGTAGGCGACGAGAGCGACGCCCCACACGAGCAGCGCGCCCAGATAACCGAATTGCGGCCGCGACTGGATCATCTGCGGCAGTCCGAGCTGCGGCCCCTGCGTCGAATGAAAAGCCATGAAAAACGTGCCGAACGCCGACCCCAGCACGACCGCAACCGCCATCCACAACAGATTGCCGCCGAGCGCGATGCCCACCACGCCGGTCGCCACCGTTGCCAGGTGGGCATCGCCCGAAAACCACACCGGCCACAGGTGCCAGACCTTGCCATGCCGTTCGGCGAGGGGGACATAATCGATCGAGCGTTGCTCGATCAATCGCTCGCCGAATTTTGCGGGCATCGCGGGGACTCGCTGGGTAGGTCGGGTGAAAATACTAACATCGCTGCGGCGGGCGTGCCGCCGAACGTCGGTTGCATATCGTTAACGTAGTCGTTAATATTCACGTTAGGTGTTAATTTTATGGCCGTCGTCGGAGTTTCGGGCCGGTGCGTCGGTCGTGATGGATCGGTCCGAGCTCTCATGATTCAACCGGAGGTTGCGATGAATCCCACTCCCAAGGGTTGGCCGCGTTTTTCGAGCATGGTCGTCTACCGCCACGGTGCTGCGGCCATCGACTGGCTGTGCGATGCGTTCGGTTTCGAGGTGAAGATCAAGGTCGAAGGTGCGGAAGGCCGGATCGAACACTGCGAACTCGTGTACGGCGACGGCCTGATCATGCTGGCCGAGGAAAACCCGGCGTCGGACCTTGCCTGGAGACGGGCTCTGCAGAGCCCGCAATCCCTGGGAG
>CAZZWZ010000368.1:0-2875 GCA_964657955.1 uncultured Steroidobacteraceae bacterium | reverse complement strand
CCTCGTAACTCCTGAGTAGCAAGCAATCAGACGGAGCGCGCCGCGCACGTTCGCTGCTGACAGGAGAGCACTGTGGATAATTCGACAACACTCTTAAGGAATGCACTTTCCCGCCGGACATTTCTTGCCGGTGCCGGAGGTGTCGCAGCCGCAACCCTGATCACAGGCTGTGGTGATGACGCTACGACAACAACCATGCCACCCGTGTCCGCGGTCACGGACGTGGACATCCTCAACTTCGCACTCAATCTCGAATATCTCGAAGCCGAGTTCTATCTTCGCGCCGCAACAGGCTCCGGACTCGCCTCTGCCGATGCAGGCACCGGCGCGGGCGCGGCCGCCACCCCCGGAGGCGCCACGGGCGCGACCCCGAGACCCGCGACCAGACCGCCCAATCCCACGCCCACGCCCAGTCCCGCGGCGCCGCCGTTGCCGCCCGCCGCGGACCCCTCCCCGAATCCCTTCAATGCCGCGCCGACGCCATACTCGCGAAAGCCTCCGGCGAGCCGCGTGTAGGCTTTGTCCTTGCGCAACTCCTTCAGCGTACGTTCGTCGTCGGGCTTCAAGCTGATGGTGACGTTGCCGAGGCGGGTGACGGTCAGGCCGTAGGGCCGCAGCGAGGCCTGGACGTCGCCGAGCAATGCAGCCTCGATCTCCCGGGTGCGTCCTGCGATGCCGAGCACCGGCCACTTTTCCGCCGTCAACGTCCTCACCACGCCGGTGCGCAGGGTCTTCAGTATCTGCTCGCGGGCCCAGTCGGTGATGAGGTCGTTGGACGCCTGACGCGTGCCCACGAGCTTCAGGATCAGGGCGCTGGGATCGCTGACGACGAGGGCATATTCGCCGAACACGCGCAGTCCCACGGCGAGGCCCGTCTCGGGATCTTCGATGTCGTCGACGGGACCGCCGAACGGCAGGTTGACGAACTCGCGGGTGCCGACGAAGTACAGCTCCGCCCGATACATGTTGCCGCCGCTGGCGAAATCCACCAGGTCGCCGAGGAACGGGATCAGCGCGCCGTCCAGCGTGGAACGCCCCTGCGGCAGGGTACCGACGACCCGTCCCTCCTTGACGAACAGCGCGACCTCGTCGGGCTGCACCGTGGCCTGGGTGAGCCGCCGGATCGTCATGTCCGGCCATTTGTACACGATGAGCTGTTTGGCGGCGTCCGGCCGCGCGATGAACTGACGGTTTAGGTCGTTGCCGATGCCGAATAGACTCACGATGTGCTCCTGCCTCAAGCGCCTTGCGCGCGCATATTCTCATCCGGCGCACGCCGCGGCACAAGGCGGCCGCCGACTGTGACCGGCTGCACGCTCCGGACGTTCCGGAGGTGCGGCGCGGCGAATCGCGTTCTAAGATGGCGGCCGGGTAGCCCTCGGAGCGCGCGCATGCGTCGACGATTGAGCCTGTGGGTCGCGAGCCTTGCGCTGGTGGCGTGCGGCGGTGGGGGCGGTTCGGCCGGTCAGCCCGCAATCCGCACGCCCAGCGCCGCCTCGTCCGCACCGCCCACCCTGGTTCAGACGAATTCGTTCCAAACGCAGAGCGCCGACTTCACCGTCGACACCCCCGTGCAGTTCAACGCCCCCACCGCGGCGGGCAACGCCATCTGGGTGGCCGTCACGGTTCCGGACTTCGGCGGTATCCACCCCATCGCCGTGAGCGACACGCAGGGCAACACGTACACCCTGCTGGACCAGCAAAACGACGGCGCTCCGGGCAGTCAGAGCGTGGCGCATTTCTACGCCGCCAACATCCACGGCGACGCCTCCACCCCCGACACGGTGACCGTGTCCTGGGCCTACGACAACTACAAGGGCGTGTTGATCGCCGAAATCGGCGGCGCCACGCAGGCGCCCCTCGTGGGTCACAGCAGCAACATCCAGGACGGGCTCGCGGCAGGCACCGACAACGTCACCGCGGGGCCCATCGAAATCACCGCGGCGCAGACGCCCGCCCTGATCCTCGCACTCAGCATGAACACGAGCGGCGGCACCAGCGACCTCGGCGGCAGCGGCGCCCCGGGGCCGGCCGCGGGCAGCGGCTCGAACCAGGTGGGCATGCTGTGGAACTGGGGCGCCAATCTCGCCACCTTCGCCACCGGCACCGTCACCGCGGCGGAAAGCAGCAGCAGCCTGTTCAGCGCGGCACACGCCGATTCGTACGTCACCGTGGCCGCCGCGTTTCATTGAGGCCCCCACCGCCCGACCTGTTCGACGACGCCGGCCGCGAGAATTTCGTCGAACGCGCCATTTCTCCGACGCGCGAAATGGGCGCCTACGAGGCACTGTGGTCGCATGACGGCACGTGGTTCGATTCATTGGCGGAGATCTTCTTCCGGAAGCACCCCGGGTCGCTGCCGTCGGATTTCATCCCGGCAGGCGACGGTGCCGCCCACGCCGCGCGGGCGCTCGCGGCCATCCGCGCCGCCGGCATCGGGGACTTCGGCGTGCGCGTGCACGGCGCCGGGGAGTACCCGGAACGGTTGCGCGATGCCGAGCATCCACCGGCGCTCCTCTATTTCCGGGGCGACTGGGACCTGGTCCACGGGCCCGGCGTCGCCATCATCGGGACCCGGCACCCGAGTCCGGAGGGGCGCCGCCTCGCGGCAGGCATGGCGTCGCGCTGCGCCGCCGGCGGCTACACCGTGATCTCAGGCCTCGCCCGCGGCATCGACACGGTGGCCCACACGGCGGCGATGGCCGCGGCCGGTGCGACCATCGCGCCGCTCGACAGCCCGCCGATCGGTTCGATGATGAACGCGAGCACCGTCTCGGGCCCTTCGCGAAGGATGGTCGCCTCGAGCGCATCGGCACAGGCTGTCGCATGCGCCGCCTCGGTCAGCTGCTTCTCTGTTGTCTCCTGCAGCGGCCTG
>CAZZWZ010000367.1:0-2883 GCA_964657955.1 uncultured Steroidobacteraceae bacterium | reverse complement strand
TACGGTGAAGACGGTGATCTGCTTCGCCGTCTTCAGGAAAGGCAATGCGTCGTGCACGGCGCGCGTCGCTTCACGGCTGCCATCCCACGCGATCATCACGCGGGTGCCGATCAGTGGGAACTCGCCCGCAAACGGAATCAGCAGCACCGGGCGGCCACTGGACATGACCACATTCTCGACGAAATGATCGATGATAAACGACTCCGGGTCGTCCGGATCGTCCTGTCCAAGGATGATCAGGTCCGCACAGCTTCCGTGGCGCGCCATCGTGGTGCGCGACAATTAGGAAGTCCGCTTTTGCGACAACTATGATGGCCGGTGGTGAGGAGTCGAAGGCGGCGTAGCCGCTGTAGACGACGAGCCATCGGCAGCGTCGATTCGGCGGGGACTTAGGATGATTGGCTGCAGCCAAATAGCGGTCAGTCAATGCCTGGAATCCACATCACCGATCGACAGGTTCATCTCTACATGACCAAGCGTAAAGATCACACACAGGAAGTTGCCGCCGCGAAAGCAGGTATGAGCGTGCGCACGGCGCGTCGCGTATCCAAAGCGGCGGAGCTACCCTCGCAGAAGCCAGAACGTGAATGGCGGACCCGGACAAACCCATTTGCCGATGTTTGGGATAGCGAAATCGTGCCGTTACTGCGCTGTTCGCCGAAACTCAAAGCCATCACCCTTCTGCGCAAGTTGCAAGAAGACCATGCCGATCGGTTCCCCGACGGAATGCGGCGCACGCTTGAGCGGCATGTCAGCCTGTGGCGTGCGCTCGAAGGACCCGGCAAAGAGGTGTTCTTCCCTCAAACCTACCAGCCGGGCGTGCGAGGATTGTCGGACTTCACGCACATGGAGAAGCTGGGTGTGACGATCGCCGGCGTCGCGTTCGGACATTTGCTCTATCACTTTGTGTTGGCGTTCTCTCGCTGGGAATACGCCAGCGTCGTTGACGGCGGAGAGAGTTTCCAGGCGTTGGCAGCAGGATTGCAGAACGCTTTATGGCAGGCCGGCGGCTGCCCCAGCGAGCACCGCTCCGACAGTCTGTCGGCAGCTTTTAAGAACCTTCAGGAGAAGGACGACTTTACAGTTCGCTACGCGGCGTTACTTGGGCACTATGGCATGGAAGGCACGCGCAACAATCGTGGCTTGGGGCACGAGAATGGCAGCGTGGAATCCTCGCATCGCTACTTGAAGGACGCAGTTGATCAGGCGTTGGAGTTACGTGGTCATCGCGATTTCGATGATCGGCCGGCCTACGAGGAGTTTGTGCGCGGCGTGGTGATGCGCCGCAACCGGCGCAATGCTGCCGCATTTCAAGTGGAGCGTGGATACCTGAAGGAGTTGCCTGAGCATCGTACTACCGACTTCGTTGAGGACGAAGGGCGCGTGACGCGCAGCGGCACTTTTACGGTGGATGGCAGCATCTACAGCGCGCCCTCACGCCTGATCGGGCATCGCTTGAAAGTACGACTCTACAGCGATCGGCTTGACTGCTATCTGTCGGGAGCGCTCGTGCACAGCACGGCGCGAGTCAGGCGTACGAGCACAGGTCGCGGGCGTGCGATTGATTATCGACATTTTATTGAGTCACTCAAACGCAAACCACAAGCCTTCAGGGGCCTCGTGTTTCGTGACGATCTGTTTCCGCGTGAGGCGTACCGCCGGATCTGGGAGCGCCTGGATCAAGCACTGAGCCCGCGCAACGCGTGCAAAACCATCGTGGGCCTGTTGGAGCTTGCCGGCAATTACGGCGTGGAGGCAGAACTGGCCCAGCGGCTTGACGTGTTGCTGGAACTCGGTGATCTGCCCGATTTGGAAGCGCTCTTCGCAGAATTCGCTCCGCGCCAAGCTGAATGTCCCATTGTGTTAGTCGAGATGCCCGACGCCTCGATCTACGACGCGTTGCTTGACGAAGAGGTGCTCGCATGAGCGCACCGACGTACGACACCGGCAGCATGGGACTGATGCTCAACGAATTGCGTCTGCCGACAATCGGTCGACTGTGGTCTGACTTCGCCCAACGTTCAGATAAGGAAGGCTGGCAAGCATCGCAACTGTTGGGCGCATTGTTCGAGCATGAATTGGCTGAACGGGCAAAACGCAGATTGGAACGTCATCGCGTCGAATCACAATTGGATCCGACCAAGACTCTCGCCACGTTCGACTTCAGCGTCGTGCCCATGGTATCGAAGGCACACGTCATGGCGCTGGCCAGCGGCGATGCGTGGCTCGAGAAAGGTGCCACGATCCTCCTGTTTGGGCCGCCAGGTGGAGGGAAAAGTCACTTAGGATCGGCGATTGGTCACGCCCTGATCGACGCGGGCTATCGGGTCCTGTGCACTCGCACCAGCGAATTGGTGCAGAAGCTTCAGGTAGCGCGAAAGAGCCTGCAATTGCCGTCGGCACTGGCCAAGCTCGATCGTTTCGATCTGATCATCTTGGACGATCTGTCATACGTGAGAAAGGACCAGGCTGAAACCAGCGTGCTGTTCGAGTTGATCGCCGAGAGATATGAAAGAAAAAGTCTTCTCATAACGGCCAATCAACCGTTCTCGGGCTGGAATGACGTGTTTCCTGACCCCGGCATGACCATCGCCGCCATAGACCGTCTCGTTCATCACTCGACGATCTTCGAACTGAATGTCGAAAGCTATCGGCGTCGCAACGCCAACGACAAACAGAAAGAGCGGCGGCGTCAATTACCCACCGACGATCACAACGGAGCGACAACTATAGCCAATTGACAGCGACAATTACCCCCGTCGACCGGACATCATAGTTGTCGCGCGGGCGGCCATCGTAGTTGACGCTATCCAGCCAAGTCGTAGAAACTTGAGCTCCTTTTCGAGGGAAGTGCCCTGAAACAATAGTCCAGACGTTGTCGAA
>CAZZWZ010000366.1:2024-2942 GCA_964657955.1 uncultured Steroidobacteraceae bacterium | reverse complement strand
GCATCTACTCCAACAAGACCTTCGACCCCCTGGAGCGCAATTTCAAAGGCTGGTATTGGTACACGCACGACATTCGCGTACCTACCTTGTGGAGTGCGGCTACGCAGGCCGGGTTGACCAGTCTGAGCGTGCACTTTCCCGTCAGCGTGGGGGCGCCGGTGACGTGGAACCTGCCCCAGTACTGGCGCTCGGGAATGCCCGACGATCGTCCGTTGCTGGCGATGGACGACCTCTTCGCCATGATGACCAAGGCGGAGGTGATGCAGGGGCTGGCGATCCGCGGCGCTCGGGCGCGGCTGCCCAAGCGGGAACTCCTGGACCTTTGCCGGCAGGCAGCGCCGGGCTCGAGGCCCATCGACGAATGGTTCCCGGGCTGCGCGTTTCGCGTCTATCGGGTGCGTCTCGCCGGCCTGTGCGAGCGCTTCCGACTGATGTACTTCGGCAACTTCCGCCAGGACTGGTCACAGTTCGTGGTGTCGGACCTCGGCATCACGACCTACGAACCGGTGGAGTGCGGTGAGGGCCCGCCGGCGTTCCAGACGGCCGAGCAGGTGGATGAATTCCAGACCCTTTATCACTGTCGACGATCCTTGGAACGCAACGCCGATCCCCTCGCCGTGCTCTCGGCCATGCCGCCCGCGATCGCGGACTTGCCCTGGCTGGAAAGCCGGCGACAGCGGATCCTGTTCCGCATCGGCCAGGCGTTGGAGCGGGCCGGCGCGCTCGCGGCGGCGCAGGCCGTCTACTCCTCCCTGGCCCATCCGGGGGCCGCCCTGCGGTCGGTCAGGATCTGCGAAAAACTGGGCGACTGGGAGGGTGCTCTGGCCCGCTGCGAATGTGCTCTGGCCCGCGACGGGGCGCTCGCCGGCGGTGACGCCGTGCCCCGATACCGCGTAGAAGACGACGGCAAGGCCAGCA
>CAZZWZ010000366.1:0-2014 GCA_964657955.1 uncultured Steroidobacteraceae bacterium | reverse complement strand
GGTCGGCTGCGACGGCGCCTCGGACTCGCGGCCGCGGACCCGGCGGCGGAGCAACCGCCGGTTCCGGCATTCGAGGTGCTGCTCGACGCCGCGGGACGCGATGCGGTGGAATACCGGGTCCGCGACGCGCTGCTGCAAGAGCGCGACACCGACTGCGCCGTACACTACGTCGAGAACATGCTGGTGAATTCCTTGTTCGGACTCCTGTGCTGGCGCGCCATCTTCGCGCCGGTTCCCGGCGCATTCTTCCACCGGTTCCACCGCGAGCCCGCGGACCTGTCGGACGCCGCGTTCTTCCAGCGCCGCGAAGCATATTTTGCCGAGTGTTTCGCGCATCTCGATCGGGGCACCCACGGCAGCGTCATCCGGGACAATTTCAAGGACAAGATGGGGATCGCGTCTTCGTTCGTGGCATGGGGCACCCTCACCACGGCGTTGATGGACGTGGCCCTGGCCTGTCTGCCGCCGGCGCATCTGAAGATCTGGTTCCAATGGATGAGCCGGGACATTTCCCGCCATCGATCCGGCTTCCCCGACCTGATCCAGTTCTGGCCGCGGGAATCGCGCTATCGCCTGATCGAGGTCAAGGCGCCGGGCGACCGTTTGCAGGACAATCAACGCCAATTCCTCAACCTCTGCGTGGCGCACCGGATGCCGGTGACGGTGTGCAAGGTCCGGTGGTCGAACCAGCCAATCGCGTCCGGCGCTGCGCGGGCGTCCGGCGCGCCGGCAATGCCCGTCGGGGCCCAATATCAATCGTGATACGCTAAAAGATGTGCAGGCCGTCCGGCGTTTCGGGCTCGACGGCGCCAAATCAAGATCATGGAGCCAAAGGTCATGCCGCAGTCGATCGGGGTCCCGAAGGAAGTCTTTGCGGGAGAGAAACGCGTGGCGACGGTGCCGGACGTCGTTCAAAAGCTGATGAAATTGGGCTTTTCGGTGATGGTGCAGGCCGGTGCGGGCGAAGCGGCCAGCATCGACGACGACGCCTACCGTGCGGCCGGCGCGACCATCGTGCCCGACGCGGCGAGCCTGTGGTCGGGCGCGGACATCGTGTTCAAGGTGCGTGCCCCGAGCCGCGAGGAAGTGGGCCTGGCGCGCGAGGGCGGCACCCTCGTCAGCTTCATCTGGCCGGCGCAGAATCCCGATCTGCTGCAGGCGTTGGCGGCGAAGAAACTGACGGTGCTGGCGATGGACAGCGTGCCGCGCATCTCCCGCGCCCAGAAGCTCGACGCGCTCTCGTCCATGGCCAACATCGGCGGCTACCGGGCGGTGATCGAGGCCGCCCACCAGTTCGGCCGCTTCTTCACCGGACAGATCACCGCGGCCGGCAAGGTGCCGCCCGCCAAGGTGTTCGTCATCGGCGCGGGCGTTGCCGGCCTCGCGGCCATCGGCGCGGCGAACGGCCTCGGAGCCATCGTTCGCGCCAACGACACGCGCGCCGAGGTGGCGGATCAGATCAAGTCGCTCGGGGCCGAATTCGTGCCGGTGGAGTACGTCGAGGAAGGCAGCGGCGGCGGCGGCTATGCCAAGGTGATGAGCGAGGGCTTCCAGAAGGCCCAGCGTGAGCTGTTCGCGAAACAGGCCAGGGAGGTGGACATCATCATCACCACGGCGCTGATCCCGGGCAAACCGGCGCCGAAGCTCATCACGGCCGAGATGGTGCAGTCGATGAAACCCGGCAGCGTGATCGTCGACATGGCCTCCGAACAGGGCGGCAATTGCGAATTGACCGAGCCCGGCAAGGTGGTGGTCAAGCACGGCGTGATCATCATCGGCTACACCGACCTGCCGAGCCGCCTGCCCACGCAGGCGAGCAACCTCTACTCGACCAACCTGTTCCGTCTCACGGAGGAGTTGTGCAAGGGGAAGGACGGCCACATCAACGTCAACATGGATGACGAGGTGATTCGCGGCACCACCGTCGTGCGCGAGGGGCAGGTGACCTGGCCGCCCCCCGCTCCCAAGCTCTCCGCCGCGCCCGCGGGTGCGGCGGGCGCCAAGCCGGAGGCAA
>CAZZWZ010000365.1:0-3036 GCA_964657955.1 uncultured Steroidobacteraceae bacterium | reverse complement strand
AGGACCTGAAGCAGATCGACGGCGATGAGTATGCGGGCACCAGTTTGATCGGGAAACTGGGCGTGGAAAGCGCCTATGAAACCCAGCTGCACGGCCGCCGGGGTTCGCGCGAGATACTGGTGAACGCCGCCGGCCGGCCGGTGGAGAGACAGGGTGAATTCATGCCCCACCGCGACGTGCGACCGCCCATCGCGGGCGACGATCTCATCCTCGGGCTCGATATTCGCGTGCAGAAGGTGGCCGAAGAGGCGCTCAGCGGCCATCGCGGCTCCGTGGTGGCCATCGATCCCCGGAGCGGCGACGTCATCGCGCTCGCCAGCATGCCGGGATTCGATCCCAACGGCTTCGTCCGCGGCTTGTCGGTGGCGCAGTACGGCCAGCTGCGCGACGACATCGACATCCCGCTGCTGAATCGCGCGTTGCGCGGCGCCTATCCCCCCGGATCCACGGTCAAGCCCCTCTACGCGCTGGCGGCGCAGAAGTACAACATTCTGACGCCGGCCCAGACCGAGTTCTGCGGCGGTTTCTTCACGCTGCCCGGCAGCAGCAACAAGTATCGCGACGACAAGAAGCACGGGTTCCTGAACATGCGACAGGCCATCGCGGAATCCTGCGACGTGTATTTCTACAAGGTCGCGGAACGGCTGGGCATCGACCGCATGTCCGAATTCATGAAGGCGTTCGGCTACGGCGAATTGACCAGCATCGACATTCCGGGCGAGAAGGCCGGCCTGTATGCATCGCCCGAATGGAAGCGGCGCGCGTTCAAGAGGCGTGCCGACCAGGTATGGTTTCCCGGCGAGACCATCAGCATGGGCATCGGCCAGGGCGCGATCACCGTCACCCCGCTGCAACAGGCGCATTTCGCCGCCGAAATCGCCGAGCGCGGCAAGCTCATCGCGACCCCGCGCCTGGTGGCGGGCATACGCACGGCGGGGTCGAATGAGATCGTGCCGCGCTCGCCGCGTCTCCTGAAGCCGGTCGACATCGCGACGTCGGAGCAATGGGACGTCGTGACCGACGGCATGGTGGGCGTGGTTTCCGGTCCCGGCGGCACCGCGTACGCCTCCGGCGTGGGTGCCAAGTACAAGTTTGCAGGAAAGACCGGAACCGCCCAGGTGTTCACCGTCAAACAGACGGAGAACACGCGCGCGAAGATCGTCGACGAACGGCGGCGCGATCACGCCTGGTTCATCGCTTACGCGCCCGTGGAGGATCCGAAGATCGCGGTGGCGGTGCTGGTGGAAAACGGCGGATTCGGCGCGTCGGCCGCGGCGCCCATCGCCCGCAAGGTGCTCGACGCCTACCTGCTCGGCATCGAGCCGTCCGCGGATCCGAAGAAGACCGCCGCCACGCCGCCACGCGACGGCACCGCAGCGGCCGCACCGCTCTGAAACCCGCGGCGCTAGGTCCGGTCGCGCCGCCCCCACGCCATGCTCTCGAACACGCCGTCGCGCCGGATCAGGGCATGCACGAGGGCGGCACCGACGTGCACGAGCACCACCGCGAAGAGCAGCAACGCCAGAACGGTGTGAGTGCGGCGCAGCGCCGCGTACACCAGGGGATCGGGACCGAGCAGCGGCGGCAGATGCAGCGCCCCGACGGTCCCGATGGGGTACGGTGCCGCGGACAACATGGCCCAGCCCACCACGGGCAGCGCGAACATCAAGGCGTACAACGCGATGTGCGAGGCCTGCGCCGCCACCCGTTGCCACGGCGGGAGCGTCGGCGGCAAGGGCGGCGGTGGATTCAACCAACGATTGACCAGGCGCAGCACCACCAGGATCAGGATGCCGATGCCCAGGGGACGATGCACGGCCACCAGCGCAGCGTAGCGCGTCGAGACCGTCGCCGCCATGCCGATGCCGATGAACAACATGGCGAGGATCATCAGCGCCATGGACCAGTGCAGCCAGCGCGACAGGACCGGGAAACCGCCGTGCCGGTCGGTCATGGCGCGACCCCTCCCTGCGTTTCCTGCGGCGTCACCGCGCTCGGCGGCTTCACCGCGCGTTCCCCGGCCCGCAAGGTGTGCGACCTGGCATAAACGGCGGAGCGTGCGCTCAATAAAGGGTCGTCGGAGGGTTCGATTCCCGTCGGCAGCACCAACGGGTCGAAATTGATGTCCCTGCAAGCACCGCCGTCTTCGCTCGAAGCCTGCTCGATGGCGAGGATGCCGGCCTCGACACGGCGGCGCGTGTCGGGCCAGGGCAGCGTGGCATCGGCCGTCGGATCGCCAGGCTCGCCCAGGGTGATCATCAAGCGCCAGCGAAGCCTGCCTTTGCGCAGCTGCGCGATCAGATCGTCGAACAGACGATTGCTCTCCTTGCCCTGCGCCGCATCGTCGTCCGGCGAATTGGCCTGCACGACGGCCTCCTGCATCGGCACGGCCGCCCAGCGCACCGGCACGGATTGCCCGGCGGCGTTCACGAAGCGAAATGCGTCGAGACTGTGGTAGGTCGAGTCGGCGAATCCGGCCGTGGCCGGTTGCGCCTTGATCAGCGTGATGGCACGCGCGGCTTCCGGATGTCGCGCCAGGAAAGCCTGCATGGCAGCTGGGTCCGCCTTGCCGCTCCGGGGATCGAGCCGCGATGCCACCAGCTGCTCCTGGAAGGCGGCGGCGGAATTGACGATGAAAACGGGAATGTTGTTCATCCCCGTGCGCCACTCGCCGCCGTCCGCCGCCACGAAACGCAGCGCCATGCTGCGCACCGTCGCGGTCTTGTCCGCCTGAAAGGGCATGCCGCCGGCCAGCGCGAATCGCCCGGTCACCGCCACCCGGCCCGGGGCGAACACCGACGCCTTGGACCATGGCACCGCATCGCCCCGGCTCTCGAACACGCCGGAAAAGCACATGCCCTTCGCATGGTTGCTGCGAAATCCGGGATGCACGCCGCCGGCTCCCTGCAGAGCCTCCATCATGCGCGACTGCGTGAGGCGGGACGGCGAGAACCAGCCTCCCACGTAGGCGAACGCCCCGGCCACGACGCACAGCGCGGCGCCGATCGACAGGTAGCGCATTGGCGTGCCCGATCC
>CAZZWZ010000364.1:0-3054 GCA_964657955.1 uncultured Steroidobacteraceae bacterium | reverse complement strand
CGCCTCCGCTTCGCGCAATTGCGGGCATCGGCGGCGCGCCGCGGCCGCCCCCAGCAGCTCGCAGCCGTCCGCGGTGTCGGAGCGCACGAACGCCTCCAGCACGGCCGCCGACTCGGCGCGCTGCGCAGCCACCCACAGTCCGCGCGTCAGGACGGGGATGCCCGCCTGCTCCGCCACCGCGAGCCACACCTCGCGTGAACGGCGGGCACGCGGCCAGACGGTGTCGCGATCCTGGCCGCTGACGGTGACCAGGCCGAAGTTGCGCACCGAGGCGCCGCGCGCCCGGGCATCACGATCCACCACCACCACCCGAAGTCCGCGCGCGGCGCCCGCCAGAGCGCAGGACAACCCCACGATGCCGGCGCCCACCACGGCGAGGTCAAACGGCTCCATGAGCCACCCGCGCCGCGTTCGCTGCCAGCGCCGCGTTCGCCGATCGCGCCAGGCGCGCCGCGGCATTCACGCGTCGTTCAAGAGCCTGTGCCAAACTCGACACCCACCCCGAACCAGGACGTCGCCGGCGGGCGATCGGCCAACGAGGACCTTCAGTGACCGACAAACTGCGCCGCCTGCTCGAACGCTCGAATCCCGTGATCTTCGTCACGGTGGCGGGACTCGCCGGGTTTGCCGCGTATTTTTCCATGTATGCGTTCCGCAAACCGTTCTCGGCCGCGAGTTTCGCGGCGGTGCCGGGCTGGTCGTTCGCCCTGGACTACAAGATCGCACTGGTGCTGGCGCAGGTGATGGGGTACGCCCTGTCCAAGATGATCGGGATCAAGGTCGTCTCGGAGCTGGATCCGGCCCGGCGCGCCTCCGCCATCGTCGTCCTGATCCTGCTCGCGGGCGTCGCGCTGGTGCTGTTCGCCGTCATCCCCGCCCCCTGGAACGTCATCGCCATGTTCCTGAACGGCCTGCCGCTCGGCATGATCTGGGGACTCGTATTCGGTTTCATGGAAGGCCGGCGGACCTCCGAGGTGTTGGGCGCCATCATGTGCGCCAGCTTCATCGTCTCCTCGGGTGCCGTCAAGTCCGTGGGCACGCTGCTCATGAGTCATTGGCACGTGGATCGTTGGTGGATGCCCGCCGCCACCGGCGCACTGTTCCTGCCCGTGTTGTTCGTCGCGGTGTTCGTGCTCTCCTCCCTCCCGCCGCCCGACGCGCTCGACGAGGCCGCGCGCGTGCGGCGGGCGCCGATGGGAGGCCGCGAACGCGCCCGCTTCCTCAGCGAGTACGGCTCCGGCGTCGCGCTGATCGTGATCGGCTACGTGCTGACGACGGCGCTGCGGGACTTTCGCGACAATTTCGCACCCGAACTGTGGGCCGCGCTGGGCGTCGAGCATGCGGCGGCACTGCTCACGGCCAGCGAGTTGCCGGTGGCCTTCCTGGCCCTGACGGCGCTCGGCGCCATCATCGTGGTGAAGGACAACGCGCGGGCGCTGCTCGTCATTCACGCGGTGGTGGCCGTGGGCCTGGTGCTGCTCGGGGCATCGACGTTGATGTACCGTGCCGGCTTGCTGTCGCCGCTCGGATGGATGATCGCGAGCGGCGCGGGCCTGTACATGGCCTACGTGCCGTACAACGCCATGCTGTTCGATCGCCTGATCGCCGTCAGCGGCACCGTGGGCACGGCGGGATTCCTGATCTACCTCGCCGACGCATGCGGCTACGTGGGCAGCTGCTCCCTCCTGATCTGGCGCAATTTCGGCCTCGTCGAACTCGACTGGCTGCAGGTGTTCTCGGCCGGTGCCTACGTCACCAGCATCGTCGGAACGGCCCTGATCGGCATGTCCGCCGTGTTCTTCGTGCGCAAGGCCGCCGCGGCCCGCGCGCACGCGCAACCCGGGTCCCCGCGCCACGGCGGCATGGCATCGCTCGACGATCACCCGGCCTGAATGCCGTCGCGCCGTTGCGTCGGCGCGTCGTCCCGATACCGGGTGAGCGCGTCGCCGAGCGCCGCCTTCAGCGGTTCGAGCCAGCGCTCGTAGTGCCGCCACTGATCCAGGCCCTCGCGGAAAATGGGCCGCCTCACCTGTTCCGAGCTCGCGGTGCGCACGCTGCGCGCGTTGCGGTGGAATTCCAGGCAGCCCGGCTCGAAATCCAGCTCGCAGAAATCGAGGATGCGCCGCACGCTGCCGTCGAGATCGTCCACCAGGGCCTCGTGCTGCACGCGCAGGATCTTGCCGGGCAGCACGGCGTTCCAATGCGCCATCAGGTCCAGGTAGGTGCGGTAGTAGCGCGCGATGTCCTCGATGCCGTAGGTGAACTCCTGTCCGGCGGCGAACAGCTGTTTCAGATTGCCGAAACAGCAGGCCATGGGCTCGCGTCGCGCATCGATGATCCTGGCGTTGGGCAGCATGAGGTGCACCAGGCCGAGATGGCGGAAATTGTTGGGCATCTTGTCGATGAAGCGCGGCGCGCCGCCCGGCCCGGAACGATAGACGCGCGCGTCGTGCAGATAGCGCCCGCCGAGGCTCCGGATGTCCTCGCCGCCGAGGTCCGGTAGGACGCCCGGATAGCTCGGACGGTCCAGGTCGGGATTCGGTCCCTGCAACTCGGCGACGATGCGCGGCACCACCGGAAGTTCCTGCGTGCCTTCCACCTGCGAATGCGAGGCCAGGATCTGCTCGATCAGGGTGGAGCCCGAACGCGGCAGGCCCACGATGAAAATGGGATCGCGATCCGGCACCCCCGAGCCGCGACGGCGCTCGAAGAATTCCCGGGTGCAGGTCGCGATCTGCAGGGCGGTATTGCGCTCGATGATCTCGGGCCGGTACCGGCTCTGCGCCCGCTTCAGCGCGTTGCCCCGTTCGTAGAAGGCGAAGGAGTCGGCGTATTCGCCGCCGTCCTCGCAGGCCTTGCCAAGCGCGAAACACAGATGATAGCGGTCCACGACCGTGGTGGTGGGCGCCGCCTCGGCCGCCCGCATGCGCCCGATCTCCGCCGCGCTGAACCGATACGTCTTGAGATTCGCAAGACTCCAGCTGGCATCGCCGTAGTCCGGGCGCGACGCCGCCACGGCGCGGTAGGCCTCGACGGCCTCCCGCGACCGGCCCA
>CAZZWZ010000363.1:0-3096 GCA_964657955.1 uncultured Steroidobacteraceae bacterium | reverse complement strand
ACGGTCTTGGCCTTGATCTGCTTGATGCCGCCGCCGGAACCGATGGACTGATAGTTGAGGCCGACACCGGTCTTCGTCTTGTAGGCATCGGCCCACTTGGCATAGATCGGATACGGGAACGTGGCACCGGCTCCCGAGATGTCGGCCGCCGCCGCGGCCAGTGTCAGCCCGAAGGTTGCAGCGGCGATCGCAAGGCGCTTGTGAAGGGTCATCATCCTGTCGGCTCCGGTGATCAGAACGGGTAGTAACGGAAGCTCAGGAACACCATGTTGTCGTTGGCGATGGGCGCATACGGCCCGGTGACGCCCTTGCCGTCGAAGGCCTTGCGCTCGGTGTAAGAATACTGCAGGCCGTAACGGATGGTCCCGTAGGCACCCGTGTAGGGTTTGTGCCAGAAGCCGAACGTGCCTTGTTCGATGACACGGTTGTTGGCGGTGCACGCCCCGGTGGACACCTGCGAATGGCAGCCCGTGTTGGAGTACAGCGGATTGCCGTAACCGTAGCCCGTCAGGGCGCCCGTGGCCGACGTGGCGTAGTACGGCTGCGCGCTTTCCTTCTCTTCACCGGCGAACAGGTAGAAGTCCAGCGTCGGAGTGGCGTGCAAAGTCACTCCGCCCATCGCCATGACCTCGCTGATCGGCCGGATGTTGCCGCGCTGATCGAAGGTGACGTCCGGGAGCTGGCCGCTGCCGTAACGGCCGACGCCCTTGCCCGCCAGGCCGGAGGCCTGGAAATCCAGCACCTGCGGGACGATGGGGATGACGATGCCGCCGCCCACGCCGCCGCCGTTGTGATCCGTGTTCGTATAGGCCAGGCGTTCGTAGAAGCTCCGGTACAGGGCGAACACTTCCGCGTGCAGCGCGCGATCGCCGATGGCGGGATCGTAGGCCACCTTGAACACGGCGTCGGGAATGTGATTCAGCGACAAGGTGTTCACGGAGTTGAACCCGCTGAAGCCCGACGGGTTGGCCACGGTGAGCGTGGTGGCGCCGCCCGGCGGGGTCGTCGCCGGCACGGTGGTCGACGAATTGGCGCCCGTGGCGTTGCTGGTGAGAATCGTGCCGGTCGGCACCGCGCCCGTGAAGGTGGTCGCCGGATTCTCGGCCGAGACCGCCACCCACAACGTCTTGTCGAAATCCTTGGTCAGCCGGATCTGCGGCTGACGCGTCCAGGCGAAACCCGGGACGTACTGCGCATCGATGGTGGGGGGTATCACCTCGTTGCGCGGCGTGATGCCCTTCGAGTTCATGGTCACCAGCGACCAGTTCTGCCCGGCCAGCAGGTGGGTGCCGACGCTGTCCCAGTCGATCTGTCCGTACAGGGCGCGGATGCGCGGATTGTAGGAGTTGCTCTCGTTCGAGTTCGCGGTCTGCGCGGCGGCCTGGAAATCGAACTCGCCGTAGAACCCCAGATGGGTGTCGGGACTGACGTCGCCCTGCACCAGGGCGGACACACGGCTCTGGCGTGCCGTGAAACGCAATTCCTTCGTCTGCCCGACGCCGTTGTTGGCGAACGGGACCGCGTTGAAGGTCGACGCGATGTCCGACGTTTCATTGTGCGAACGGTAGATGGATTCGAATGCGGCGAATCCGCCGAGCGTCAAGGTAACGCCCTTGTAATAGAGCTTGTCGGTCTTGGGCTTGACGGCATCCACCGCGGTTTTCACCTCCAGCGGGATCGACTGGGTCGCCGCGGTCGCCGAGGCCGCCTGGGCGTTGGCGGTGGCAGCCTGCGCCGCCGCTTGATCGGCCGTGATCTTGGTCTGCTGCTCGGCGGCGGTCTGGGTATCGAGCCGCTGCTGGAGCAGGTTGACCTGGTCGCGCAAAGCCTGCACCTGGGCCGCCGTCTCCTCCTGGGCCGAAGGCTTTCTCGCCACCTTGCGATGATGCCTGGCCTTGGCGGGCTTGGCCGCAGGATCGGCGTTGGAGGATTGCTGCGCCTGAGCGCCCCCGGCGACCCCCAGATTGAGCAGGGCGGTCAAGCTCGCGCCGATGATGAGCGATCTCGTCTTCGTGGGTTCCATACTGCATTTCCTCAAGTGGTGAGCGCCGCCGGCACCGGTGGATTCGACGAAACCGATGCCGTTCTTTGGACGGCATGTTCGACGCAAAATGTTGCAATTTTATGACAGCCGCGCAGTATCCATGTCAGCCACGCTGAACTTTGGGGCAACCGGTTGAATTAGATGATTTTTATTCGCCCACTGCGCCGATCGTCGGGCCCCGTCGCGCGCCAGTGCCAGGTCGCGTGGTGCGCTGAAGCAACGTCGCGTTGGGCCGGCTGGGCGACCGGCACGCGGCGCATGCGACGACCCCTGCTTCATCGGCTGTCCACGCGTCGGTCACTCGCGGGTTGGTCGGGGGCAAAACGGCTATGATGCAGACATGCGCGCTTCTCGGACGGCGGTTCCCATGATCCGGTTCCGCGTCGATTTCAGTCCCGGATGTTCGATCGGCATCGGCAAGATCGAGCTGCTGGAGGGCATTAGCGCGAGCGGCTCCTTGTCGCAGGCCGCACGCGATCTTGGCATGAGCTATCGCCGCGCCTGGTTGCTGCTCGCCGACATGAATATGGGCTTCGACGAACCCGTCGCATTGACCGCCACGGGTGGACGCGGCGGCGGCGGCGTGACCCTGACACCCTTTGGGTTGCGCCTCGTGCGCGGCTACCGCCGGATGGAGGCCGCGCTGCGCCCGCTGTCCGACCTCCACCTGCGGGATTTCGGCAAGCGTGTGAAGGCCGCGCCGAAGCGATCGCCCCACGGCGCCGGATCGACGCGTTCGCCGGCATCGGCCCAAGCGCCCGCATCGACCCAGGCGGCATCGGGAGCGGCGCGGGCGCGGCGGGGACATCCGGCCGTGACCTCACTGCGGCGCAGGCGCGTGGTCCCGGCTTGAAAGCGGTCGGCGGAGGCCCGTCACGGTGAACCGAACGCCGGCAAAACAGTCTCATCGGCATACACCGAAATATCCTGGAAACAGTATGAAAATCCTCAGTAGTTTGCGATCCGCGGTCGTCGTGGCGTGCGCGGGGGCTCTGGCCCTCGGCAGCACCGCGGCGCTCGCCCAGCACGGTGGCCATGGAGGCGGCGGTGCT
>CAZZWZ010000362.1:0-3132 GCA_964657955.1 uncultured Steroidobacteraceae bacterium | reverse complement strand
CACGCCATGCGCCACGGCCATGCCCCGCGTGATGCGGAACCGTCGGCGGACGGGATCTCGTCGCTGGCGCGACCGGAGATCCTGGCCCTCTCACCCTACGCCCATGCCGCGTGGTTGCCGTCGCTCACGCGGCTGCACGCCAATGAAGCGCCGTGGCGCCCCGCCGGCGACACCACCGAGGCCGGACTCAACCGGTATCCGGAACCCCAGCCCGCGGGGCTGGTCGCGCGCCTGGCGGAGCTCTACGAGGTGCCTCCGGACACGGTGCTCGTCACCCGCGGCAGCGACGAGGCCATCGATCTGCTGTCGCGCATCTTCCTGCGGGAAGGCCGGGACGCCATCCTGCAGTGTCCGCCCACGTTCGGGATGTACCAGGTGGCCGCCCGCATCCAGGGCGCCGGCGTGGTGGAGGTGGCCGCGAATGCCGGCACGTGGGGCCTGGACGCGCAGCGCCTGCTCGCCGCCTGCACCTCGGACGTGAAGCTGGTGTACCTGTGCTCGCCGAACAACCCCACCGGCAACTCGCTGGATCGCGGCGCGCTCGAGACGATCTGCCGGGCGCTCGACGGCAGGGCCATCGTCGTCATCGACGAGGCCTACATCGAATGGTCGTCCCTGCCCAGTCTCACCCCCTGGCTCGGCCGGTATCCCATGCTCGCGATATTGCGCACGCTGTCCAAGGCCCATGCCCTGGCGGGCGCGCGCATCGGTGCATTGCTCGCCCATCCCGAACTGATCCGGCTCGCCCGTCGCATCATCGCACCGTATGCGCTGCCGCAGTCCACCATCGAGGCGGGCCTTCGCGCACTGGCGCCCGCGGCGCTGGCGACGGCACGCGGTCGGCGAGAGGACCTGCTGGTCGAACGCGACGCACTGCGCCGCGGCCTCGAAGCATCGCCGCTGGTGGACAAAGTGTGGCCCAGCGACGCCAATTTTCTGATGATCGACTGCCACGATGCCGACCGCTTCATGCAGCTCAGCATGGCGGGCGGTTCCATCGTGCGCGACCTGCGCGGCAATCCCGCATTACCCCGGGCGCTGCGCGTTTCCGTGGGCACGCGCGCCGAGAACGCTGCGCTGCTGCGAAGTCTCGCACCACAACGCCGGGCGGCCCCATGAGCGGCCGGCGGGTGCTGTTTCTGGACCGCGACGGCACGCTCAACGAAGAGACCCCCGACGAGCAGATCGACCGCCTGGACAAGGTGCGCCTGCTGCCCGGGGTCATCCCGGCATTGCTCGACCTGAAACGCGCCGGGTTCGACCTGGCCATGGTGACCAATCAGGACGGTCTCGGCACGCCCGCGTTTCCTCGTGCGGCGTTCGATGAGGCCCACGAGTTCATCCTCCGCCTGTTCGCCAGCCAGGGAATCGTGTTCGATGCGGTGTTCATCTGTCCGCACTTCCTGCGCGAGAATTGCGACTGCCGCAAACCGAAGCTCGGCCTGGTGCGCGATTTTCTCGCCGCCGCGCCGCTCGACACCGGACGCAGCTACATGATCGGCGATCGCGATACCGATCTCGAATTCGCGAGGAATCTCGGCATCGAAGGCCTGCGGGTGCGCGTGGACGGGAGCAGCGAGGAGACGTGGCCCGCCATCGCGCGCCGCATTCTCGGCGCGGGCCGCCGCGCACGGCTGGAGCGGAAGACCCGGGAGACCGACGTCGTGGTCGACATCGATCTGTCGCGGGAGGGGCCGAGCGTCGTGAGCACCGGCCTGGGGTTCTTCGATCACATGCTCGAGCAGATCGCCAAGCACGGCGGTTTCGCCCTGACGCTCACCTGCCGCGGCGATCTGCACATCGACGAGCACCACACCATCGAGGATTGCGCGCTCGCCATGGGTTCCGCGTTGCGGGAGGCCCTGGGGGACAAGCGCGGCATCGGACGCTACGGATTTCTGCTGGCCATGGACGAGGCCGAGGCCCAGGTGGCGCTCGATTTGTCGGGCCGGCCTTATTTCGTGTGGGAGGGCCGCTTCAACCGCGAGCACGTGGGCGGCCTGCCCACCGAGTTGGTGCCGCATTTCTTCCGCTCGTTTGCCGAGACGCTCGGCGCGGCGCTGCACGTCCGCGTGAGCGGCGAGAATTCGCATCACATGGTCGAGTCCTGCTTCAAGGGGGTGGGCCGCAGCCTGCGGCAGGCCGTCCGGCTGGAGGGTCACGAACTGCCCAGCACCAAGGGCGTGCTGTGAGCCGCGCCGATGTGGCCATCGTCGCCAACGGCGGGGCCAACATCGCGTCCTTGCAATTCGCGCTGGAGCGTCTCGGCGTCGCGGCCGCCGTGACCTCCGACGCCGGGCGGATCGGCGCGGCCACACACGTGATCCTGCCGGGCGTGGGCGCCGCCGCCGATGCCATGATGCGCCTGCGCGCGGCGGGATTGCACGAACTGCTGCCGCGACTCGGTCAACCCGTGCTCGGCATCTGCCTCGGCATGCAACTGTTGTTCGAAGGTTCCGATGAGGGCCGGACCGCCTGTCTGGGCATCATTCCCGGACGCGCCGTCCGCTTCGACGCGGCCATCCACCGGCCCGTTCCGCACATGGGCTGGAACACGCTGCACGCCACCACCGAATCGCCGCTGACGGCAGGCCTGGGCGCTGCACCCCACGCCTACTTCGTGCACAGCTTTGCCCTGCCGGTGAGCGCAGCCACCGTGGCGAGCACGGATTACGGCGTGCCCTTCAGCGCCTGCGTGGCATGGCGCAACTTCTACGGCACGCAATTCCACCCCGAGCGCTCCGCCGCCGTGGGTGCCCGGGTGCTGAAGAATTTCCTGGAGCAACGCTGAATGCGGCGGCGCGCATGATCCTGATCCCGGCCATCGATCTGCGCGGCGGGCACTGCGTGCGGCTGTTGCACGGGGACTTTTCGGAAGAGACCCGCTACGACGCAGAGCCGCACGCCCTGCTCGCCCGCTATCGCCGCCTCGGCGCGGGCTGGCTGCACGTGGTCGACCTGGACGGTGCGCGTGCGGAAGGTCCGGACCAGCGAGATCTCATTGCCGGACTGGCCGCGCAGCACCCGCAACTGCAGGTGGGCGGCGGTCTGCGCGACATTGCCGCGTTGAAGCGCGTCTTCGACGCCGGGATCGGCCGGGCCGTGGTGGGCAGCGCGGCCGTCACGCAGGTG
>CAZZWZ010000361.1:0-3137 GCA_964657955.1 uncultured Steroidobacteraceae bacterium | reverse complement strand
TCACGGCGTAAGATCGTGGGGTAGTCCCTTCCGGAGTTCGCGAGTGATCAGTAAAGTATTCCAAGTCTTGGTGCCCGGCCTCGTGCTGTCCCTCCATGCCGCAGGTCTGTGGGCTGCGGACTCGACACCGGGCGCTGCGCCTCCGGAAAGCGCTTACGGTGCCCTGCAATGGCGCAGCATCGGTCCCTTCCGCGGCGGCCGTGCGGTGGCCGCGGTGGGCGTCCCGGGCTCACCGAACGTGTTCTATTTCGGTGCCGCCGCCGGCGGGGTATGGAAGACCATCGATGCGGGCGCGACCTGGAAGCCGGTGTTCGATGACGTGAAGGCCTCGTCCATCGGCGCCATCGCCGTGGCGCGCAGCAATCCCGATATCGTCTACGTGGGCACGGGCGAAGCCAACCTGCGCGGCAACGTGACCTGGGGCAGCGGTGTGTTCAAGTCCACCGATGCGGGCAAGACGTGGACCGACCTCGGCCTGGCCGATACGCGGCAGATCGGGGCGATCGTGGTCGATCCGGTCGATCCCAACGTGGTCCTGGTCGCCGCCGTGGGTCACGCCTTCGGTCCCAATGCGCAGCGCGGTGTGTTTCGCACCACCGACGGCGGCAAGAACTGGACCCGCGTCCTCTACAAGAACGACCTGACCGGCGCCATCGATCTCATCGCCGACCCGCACGATCCGAACATCGTGTTCGCCGCGCTCTGGCAGGTGCGCCGCCAACCCTGGAATTTCTCGAGCGGCGGCGCGGGCAGCGGCCTGTATCGATCCGCGGACGGCGGCCGCACGTGGTCGCAGCTCACCGGGCACGGACTGCCCGGGGGGATTCTGGGCCGGATCGACGTCGCCGTGTCGGCGGTGGATTCGAAGCGCATCTACGCGATGATCGAGGCGAAGGACGGGGGCTTGTATCGCTCGGACGATGCGGGGACGCAATGGCGGCGCATCAACGACGACGGGCGGCTGCGGCAGCGCGCGTGGTATTTCTCGAAGATCTACGCCGACCCCAAAGCCATCGACACGGTGTACGCCCTCAACACCGGCATGCTGCGCTCGACGGATGGCGGCAAGTCCTTCAACCTGGTCGCCGCGACGCATGGCGATCATCACGCCCTGTGGATCGATCCCGACGATTCGCACCGCCTGATCAACGCCAACGACGGCGGCGCGAGCATCTCGCTCGACGGCGGCAGCACCTGGTCGACCCAGGAGAATCAGCCCACCGGCCAGTTCTACCACGTGGCGACGGACCGGCAATTTCCGTACTACGTCTACGGGGCGCAGCAGGACAACACCAATCTTGCCGTCGCGAGCTTCGACGACAAGGGGGTCATCGGGGCGGCAGACTGGTATCCCGCCGGCGGCGGCGAGTCGGGTTTCGTGGTTCCCGATTCGAAAGATCCCGACATCATCTACAGCGACGCCGAAAATCAGTACGCGCGCTTCGACAAGCGCTCGCAGCAATCGCAGAACATCAGTCCGGATCCGATCGACAATTCGGGACACCCGGCCGGCGAGCTGCAACACCGCTTCAACTGGACCGCGCCGCTGATGCTCTCGCCGCTCGACCCCGGGGCGTTGTATGCGGCGTCCGAAGTGCTCTGGAAATCGACGGACCGGGGCATGAGCTGGAAGATCATCAGCCCCGATCTCACCCGCAACGACAAGACCAAGCAGACCGCCTCGGGCGGTCCGTTGACCAAGGACATCACCAGCGTCGAGTACTACGACACCATCTTCGCCGTGGCCGAGTCGCCGCTGCGCAAAGGCAATCTGTGGATCGGCACGGACGACGGCCTGGTGCAGATGACCGACGACGATGGTGCCCATTGGCACAACGTCACGCCGGCCGCGATGCCCGCCTGGAGCACGGTGAGCATGACCGAGCCCTCGCATTTCGACCCCGCGGTGGCCTACATCGCGGTGGACCGGCACCGGCTCGACGACATCGCGCCGTACGCCTGGAAGACCGCCGACACGGGCAAGACCTGGACCGCCATCGCCTCGGATCTCCCCGCGGGCGCCGTCGTGCACGTGGTGCGCGAGGACCCGGTACGGCGCGGCCTGCTCTATGCCGGGACGGAACTGGGCGTGTTCGTCTCCTTCGACGACGGCGCTCACTGGAAGCCGCTGCAACACGGGCTGCCGGTGACGCCCATCCACGACCTGGCCGTGCACGATGCGGATCTCGTGGCGGCCACGCATGGACGCGGATTCTGGATCCTGGACGATGTGACGCCGCTGCGCGAAGCGCGGTCGGCGGGCGCACTGGTCCTGTACCCGCCCGCCGCGGCGCGGCGCCTGTACTACCCGGACTCGGTCAATACGCGCGGCCCCGTGGGCGCCAACCCGCCGGCCGGTGCGGTGATCGACTACGTGCTGCCCGCCGAGGCCACCTCCGAGCTCACCGTGGACATCGTCAATGCGCAGGGCGAGCTGATCCGGCATCTGTCCAGCACGAAGACGAACAAGGAGGTGCAACCGCCCGAGTGGCCCGACCAGATCGTGCCCAACGATCTGATCCCGGCGCACGCCGGCATGAATCGCATGATCTGGGATCTGCGCTACGACGATCCGGTGCAGATTCCGGGTGCGTTCTATTCGGGACAAGCGCCGCGCGGCCCTATCGTGGCACCGGGCCGGTATGAGCTGCGCCTGAAATTGGGCGATCAGACCCTGACGGCACCGCTCACCGTGGTCGCGGACCCCCGCGTCGCCGACGGCGGCGCGGCGATCGCGGCGAAGACCGCCCTGGCGCTCGCCACGTATCACGACATCGACTCGTTGCACCGTGCCGTCAACGACATTCGCGCGAGACGCAAGACGACGAAAGGGGTCCGCGACTCCGCCGCCCTCGACGCCAAGCTCGCGCGCGTCGAAGAAGCCCTGATGCAGGTGAACATGAACGGATCGGAGGCCAACCTCGCGTTTCCGGGCATGCTCAACGAGCAACTGGCGGCGTTCGCGGGCACGCTGGAGGACGCCGACACGCGACCCACCGCGCAGCAACAGGCGCTGTACGCCTCGCTGCACGAAAAGCTGCAGGCTCAACTGACGGGATGGCAGGGCCTGAGTTCGAAGTAGCGGCGCGACCGGCGGATCACTCTTATCAGCGGCGGATCACATCATTGCCGGCGGA
>CAZZWZ010000360.1:0-3142 GCA_964657955.1 uncultured Steroidobacteraceae bacterium | reverse complement strand
TTACGCCACCACGTTGACGAGCTTTCCCGGCACGACGATGACCTTGCGAACCGTGGCCGAGCCGATGAATTTTTGCACGTTGACGTCGGCGAGCGCGGCCTCGCGCACGGTGCGCTCGTCCGCATCCACCGCCGCCGTGATGCGCGCCCGCAGCTTGCCGTTCACCTGCACCACCAGCTCGACGGTGGATTGCTCCAGGGCCGACGCATCCACCGCCGGCCACGCCTCGTCGATGAGCGCGGTGGCATGGCCGAGTTCGCGCCACAAGGCATGGGTGACGTGCGGAATGATGGGCGACAACCCCAGCACCGCAATCTCGAGCGCCTCGCGGATCACGCTCCGGTCCTGCGCCGTGGCCGGCGGGTGCCTGCCGACGGCGTTCAACAATTCCATGACGGCGGCGATGGCGGTGTTGAAGGTGCGGCGCCGGCCGATGTCGTCGGTCACCTTGGCCAGGGTCTGATGCGCCTGGCGCCGCAGCGCCCGCTGCGCGTCGTCGAGCGTCGCGCGGTCCGCGGGGCCGGAGGGGCCGGGTCCCCCGCCGGTCGTGACGTGGTCGTGCACGGCCTTCCACAGGCGTTTGATGAAACGATACGCGCCCTGCACGCCGTCGTCCGACCACTCGAGCGTCTGCTCCGGCGGCGCTGCGAACATGGTGAACAGGCGCGCCGTGTCGGCGCCGAATTCCTCGACCAGCGCCTGCGGATCGACGCCGTTGTTCTTGGATTTGGACATGGTGACCACGCCGCCGGATTCCACCGGCCGGCCGTCGGAGCGCAGCACGAAGCCTCCGCCCGGCGCTGCGCCGGTACCCGCCGGAGCGCGCGGCGCGGGCTCCACGTCCGCCGGATTGAAATACTCGATGCGTCCCGATGCGGGTTTGCGGAAGTACACCCCGTTGAGCACCATGCCCTGAGTGAACAAATTGGCGAACGGCTCGGTGAACGTCACCTGGCCGAGCTCGCGGATCACCCGCGTCCAGAAGCGCGCGTACAAGAGATGCAGGATGGCGTGCTCGATGCCGCCGATGTACTGATCCACGGGCAGCCAGTAATCCACCCGCGCATCGAGCATGGCCTCGTGATTGCCGCTGGAGGCGAAGCGCAGGAAATACCAGGACGAGTCGACGAAGGTGTCCATGGTGTCGGTCTCGCGCCGCGCGGCGCCGCCGCAGCGCGGGCAGTCGGCACGCAGGAACGCCTCGTCCTTGAGCAACGGATTGCCGCTGCCGTCCGGCACCAGATCGTCCGGCAGCAGCACCGGCAGCTGGTGATCGGGAACCGGCACGGCGCCGCAGCGTTCGCAGTGGATGATGGGAATGGGACAGCCCCAGTACCGCTGGCGCGAAATCCCCCAGTCGCGCAGCCGCCACGTCGTGCGCGGTTCGCCGAGATTCGCGCGCCGCAGATCCGCCGCGACGGCGTCCACCGCGGCGTCGAACGCGAGACCGTCGTACTGCGCAGAATTCACGCACCGTCCGTGATCGCCGTACCAGGGCTGCCAAGCCGCGCTCGAATAGGCCCGGCCCTCCACGTCGATCACCGGCTTGATGGGAAGTCCGTACTTCTTCGCGAATTCGAAGTCGCGCTCGTCGTGGGCGGGCACGCCCATGACGGCGCCGTCGCCGTAACTCATCAGCACGTAATTGCCCACCCACACCGGCACCGCCTCGCCCGTGAGCGGGTGGCGCACGGCCAGACCCGTGGCCATGCCCCGCTTCTCCTGCGTGGCGAGTTCCGCCTCCACGGCCGGGCCGCGTTTGCACTCCTCGATGAACGCGGCGAGCGCCGGATCGTGCCGCGCGGCATGCGTCGCCAGCGGATGCTCGGCCGCCACCGCACAGAAGGTCACGCCCATGATGGTGTCGGCGCGGGTGGTGAAGGCCCACATCACGCCCGGGCTCGGCAGCTCCGCCGCGGCCGCGATCTCGTAGGGAAAGCCCACGCGCACGCCCCGGCTCTTGCCGATCCAGTTCGCCTGCATGGCGCGCACGCGCTCGGGCCATCCCGGCAGGCGGTCGAGCGCCCCGAGCAGGTCTTCGGCGTAGTCCGTGATCTTGAGGTAGTACATGGGAATTTCGCGCCGCTCCACCGGCGCACCGGTGCGCCAGCCGCGGCCGTCGATCACCTGCTCGTTGGCCAGCACCGTCCGGTCGACGGGGTCCCAGTTGACCACCCCGGTCTTCTGATACGCGACGCCCTTCTCCAGCATGCGCAGGAACAGCCACTGGTTCCAGCGGTAATAGTCCGGCCGGCAGGTGGCGAGTTCGCGGCTCCAGTCGAACGCGAATCCCAGCGCCTGCAGCTGCTTCTTCATGGTGGCGATGTTGTCGAGGGTCCACTTCGCCGGCGGCACGCCGTTGGCCATGGCGGCGTTCTCCGCGGGCAGCCCGAAGGCGTCCCACCCCATGGGTTGCAGCACGTTCCGGCCGTTCATGCGCATGAAGCGGCTCAGCACGTCGCCGATGGTGTAGTTGCGCACGTGACCCATGTGCAGCCGGCCGCTGGGGTAGGGGAACATCGACAGGCAGTAGTACTTGTCGCGGGCGGGATCTTCGGTGGCCTCGAAGCAGCGCTGCGTGTTCCAGAAGTGCTGCGCATCGGCCTCGACGGTGGCAGGCTCGTATCGTTCTTGCATGATTGCCCCGCAGAATACCCGAGATGCCGAGTCCTCGCGAACTGCCGTAAGCTTGCCGGCCACCATGCGCATCACCCCTAGTTTCGCTGCATTCGGTCTGGCCACGCTCAGCGGCTGCCTGTGGTTCGTGGCCTGCCCGCCGTTCGATCTGGCCGGTCTCGCGTGGGTGGCTTCGATTCCCCTGTTGTTCGCGCTGGATGGGGCGCGGACTTTCAAGGGCGCGCTGCTCCTCGGATGGTGGGCCGGTGTCGTCGAGACCGGCGGCGGCTTCTACTGGCTGGTCGATCTCACGCAACGCTTTGCCGGTTTTCCTTGGATCGGCGCCTTCGCCGTGTTCGCGCTGTTCTGCGCCACGCGCGCATTGATTTTCCTGGTCTTCACCGCCGTCCTCTGCGCCGTCCGCAGAAGCCTGCGGCTGCCCATGGCATGGCTGGCACCGCTCGGCATGGTGGTCGGCGAACTCGTGGTGCCGCAGGTGTTTCCCTGCGGCCAGTGGATTTCCCAG
>CAZZWZ010000359.1:0-3168 GCA_964657955.1 uncultured Steroidobacteraceae bacterium | reverse complement strand
CGTACCACCGCTGCCGCCCGGCGTACCGCCGCTGCCGCGTGGTGCCGGCGGGGCGAAGCGGCCCTGCTTCAAGTGCTTCCAGTAGCGCGACACGTACAGATACACCACGGGGGTGGTGTAGATGGTGAGCAGCTGGCTGACCAGCAGGCCGCCGACGATGGAGATGCCGAGCGGCCGGCGCATCTCGGTGCCGTCGCCGTACGCGATGGCCAGCGGCAGCGCGCCCGCGATGGCCGCGCAGGTGGTCATCATGATGGGCCGGAAGCGCAGCGAGCAGGCGTGCGCGATGGCCGTCCGCGGGTCCATGGACAGGTGCCGTTCGGCATCGAGTGCGAAGTCCACCATCATGATGGCGTTCTTCTTCACGATGCCGATGAGCAACAGGATGCCGAGGAACGCGATGAGACTGAACTCGGTGCGGGTCGCCAGCAGCGCGAGCAATGCGCCCACGCCGGCCGACGGCAGCGTGGAGAGGATGGTGAGCGGCTGACTGTAGCTTTCGTACAGCACCCCGAGCACCACGTAGATCGCCACCAGGGCCGCCACCAGCATCAGCGGCGTGTTGCTGTTGCTCTGCTGGAAGAGGCGCGCGGTGCCGTAGGTGCCGCCATGAATCGAGACGGGCACGTGGATCTCGCTCATCTTGCGGTCGATGGCGGAGAGGGCCGTGCTCAGCGATTCGCCGTCGGGCAGATTGAACGAGATGGCGGTGGAGACCGAGGTGCCCGTGTGATTCACGCTCACCGGGGTGGTGCCGATGGTGAAATTGCTGAAGGCGGCGAACGGCACCACCGTCTCCTGGGAGACGCTCACCGCCGTCCCCGTCGAGGTGTTGCCGCGGCCGGCGTTCGCCAACGAATTGAGCGCGGCGTTGCGGGCGGTGTCCCCGGCGACGGCCGCGGCGGCGGATGCCGCATTCGTGCCGCCGGCGGCCGAGGTCGCGCCGCCGGCCGCATTCGTGGTCGCGGCGGCCGATCCCGTGCCGGAAGTCGTGCCGCCCTTGCCGGTGTTCGTGTTGGTGCCCGCCACCGCCTGGGTGCTCTGGGTGCCGGTGACCGCGCCGCCCGCGGTGCTGATGTAGAGCTCCTGCAACACGTCCGGGTTCTGCCAGAATTCGGGCGCCACTTCCATCACCACGTGATATTGCTGCGGGCTGAACGGATTGTAGATGTTGGAGACCTGCGCCTGCGCGAACGCGTCGTTCAGTGCGTTGTCGATCTGCACCTCGGTGAGGCCCAGCCGCGATGCCATGTCGCGATCGACGATCAGGTCCGCCTCGAGGCCCCCCGGTTGCTGGTCGGTGTCCACGTCCGTGAGTTCCGGCATGTCCTGCAGCGCCGTGCGCAGCTTCTGCGACCAGAGGCGCAGCTCGTTCAGATCGTCCCCCAGCAAGGTGTACTGGTACTGCGAATTCGAAGCACGGCCGCCGCCGCCGCCGATGTCCTGGACCGATTGCAGGAAGGCCGACACGCCCTCGACCCGGGCGAGTTTCGGCCGCAGCCGCGCGATGATGCGATCCGCCGAGATGCCCCGCTCCGCCAGCGGTTTGAGCGCGATGGTCAGGTTGGCCCGGGCGCCGCTGCCGCCGCCGGTGCCGAAGCCGCCGGCGCCCACCGAACCCGTGACCGTGCTCACCGCCGGGTCGTCCTGCACGATGTGCGCCACCTCCTGCAGTTTGCGCTTCATCAGCTGGAACGAGCTCGAGGCATCGCCGCGGATGCCGCCCTGCAGCTGGCCGGTGTCCTGCTGCGGAAAGAACCCCTTGGGAATGACGACATACAGGTACACGTTCAAACCGATGGTGGCCGCCAATAAAATCATCATGAAGCGTGGATGGCGCAGGGCCCAGTCGAGGGTGCGTTCGTAGCCGTGCCGCATGCGCTCGAATTCGCGGTCGAAGGCGCGTGCGAAACGCGACGGCGCACGGTCGCCCGAGCGCGCGAGCAGCAGCGAACACATCATCGGCGTGGTGGTGAGGGAGATCACCAGGGAGATCATGATGGAGATGGACAGCGTGACGGTGAACTCGCGGAATATCTTGCCCACGATGCCGCCCGCGAACATGAAGGGGATGAACACGGCGATCAGCGACAGGCTCATGGACAGCACCGTGAATCCCACCTCGCGCGCGCCGAGCAGCGCGGCTTCCAGGCGCCCCATGCCCGCCTCGATGTGACGGGTGGTGTTCTCCATGACGACGATGGCATCGTCCACCACGAAACCGGTGGCGATGGTCAGCGCCATCAGGGAGAAATTGTCGAGGGTGTAGCCGAGAAGGTACATCGCGCCGAAGGTGCCGATCAGGGAGACGGGCACCACCAGCGCCGGGATCAGGGCGGCGCGATAGCTGTTCAGGAAGATGTACACCACCAGGATGACCATGGCGACGGCCAGCAGCAACGTCTCCTCGACCTGGTGCAGCGATGCGCGGATGGTGACCGAGCGGTCGAAGGTGACCACCAGGTCGATCTTGGGGTCGATGGAGCTCTTGAGCTGGGGCAGTTCCGCCTTGACCGCATCGATCATCTCGATGACGTTGGCGCCGGGCTGCTGGAAGATGGTGACGAACACCGCGGGCTTGCCGTTGTACAGCCCGTAGGTGCGCACGTTCTCGGTGGCGCCGTCCTCGGTGTCGAGCACCTGCGCCACGTCGCCCAGCCGCACCACCGCGCCGTTGCGGTTGGCGATCACGAGGTTCCGGTACGGCGCGGCGTCGCGCGCGTTGTCGTTGGTGTAGATCTGATAGCGCGAGCCGCCGGACTCGATGGCGCCCTTGGGCGCGTTGGCGTTGGCGTTCGAGATGGCCGCGCGCACGTCCTGCAGCCCGATGCCGTACTTGGACAGGGCCTGCGGGTTCAACTCCACGCGCACCGCGGGCAGCGCGCTGCCGTTGACGTTGACCCCCCCCACGCCTTCGATCTGCGACAGCCGCTGCGAGATCACCGCGTCGGCGGCATCGTAGATCTGCCCCTGCGTGAGGACGTCGGAGGTCATGGCGATGGCCATGACCGGGAACAGCGCGCTGTTGATCTTCTTGTACGACGGATTGTGCGTCAGCGCCGACGGCAGGTCGGCATGCGCGGCGATCGGCGGCCAATAGATCCGTACCGGAACGCCTTCGGTGCCCTCGCCGCCGTGTCGGTGGCCGCGCTTCTCATCTGGTTCATC
>CAZZWZ010000358.1:0-3169 GCA_964657955.1 uncultured Steroidobacteraceae bacterium | reverse complement strand
CGCGGCGCTGTTCGCGCTGATCGGCGTGTTCGCACCCGCGGCATTCCTCGGCCATTTCACGGTGTTCGTGCTGGCGTGTTTCATCGGCTACATGGTGGTATGGAACGTGACGCCTTCGTTGCACACACCCCTGATGAGCGTCACCAACGCGATCAGCAGCATCATCATCATCGGTGCCCTGGTGCAGATCGCCCCGCCGGTCGAGGCGCTGGTGACCGCGGGGGGCACGGCGGCCGGGGGTGCCGTGCGCCCCGACGCCATCATCCGGTGGCTCGCGGTGGTCGGCATCGCACTGACCGCCGTCAACATGTTCGGCGGTTTCGCGGTCACCCGGCGCATGCTGTCGATGTTCAGGAAGTAAGGGAGAATAACGATGGTGGGGAGTTTGACTTCGGTCGCGTACATCGCGGCGACGGTCCTGTTCATCTTGAGTCTCGGCGGTCTGTCCAATCCGGAGACGTCCCGCCGCGGCAATCTGTACGGCATGATCGGCATGGCGATCGCGGTGGTGGCCACCATTGCGGGGCCGCGCGTGGCCGCGGGTGGGATCGCCTGGATTGCCGTCGCCCTGGTGATCGGCGGCGCACTCGGGCTGTACCTCGCGCGTTCCGTGCAGATGACGCAGATGCCCGAACTGGTGGCGTTCATGCACAGCCTGGTGGGCCTGGTCGCGGTGGTCGTCGGCTACGCCAGCTTCATCGATCCGGCGGCGGCGGCCGGCATGAGCCCCGCCGAGACGGCCATCCATCGCGTCGAGGTGTACCTGGGCGTGCTCATCGGCGCCGTCACCCTGTCGGGATCGGTGATCGCCTTCGGCAAATTGTCGGGCCGCATCGGCGGCAAGCCCCTGCTCCTGCCGGCACGCCACTGGTTGAACCTGGCGCTGTTGATCGGCGTCATCGTCCTGGGCTACGTGTTTCTGAACGCGCCGTCCATCGACGCCGGCATGAAGCCGCTGATCGCGATGACGGCGATCGCCCTGGTGTTCGGCGTGCACATGGTCATGGCGATCGGCGGTGCCGACATGCCGGTGGTGGTCTCGATGTTGAACAGCTACTCGGGCTGGGCGGCCGCGGCCACGGGCTTCATGTTGTCGAACGATCTGTTGATCGTCACCGGCGCGCTGGTGGGCTCGAGCGGCGCCATCCTGTCCTACATCATGTGCAAGGCCATGAACCGCAATTTTTTCAGCGTGATCGCGGGCGGCTTCGGCGGCGGCGCTCCCGCGAAATCCGGCGATGGGGCCCAACCCGCGGGCGAAGTGGTCTCGGTCAGCGCCCAGGAAACCGCGGACATGTTGAAGGAGGCTGCCACCGTCATCATCGTTCCGGGTTACGGCATGGCCGTCGCCCAGGCGCAGCACACGGTGTACGAAATCACCAAGTACCTGCGCGAGAAGGGCAAGAACGTGCGCTTCGCCATTCATCCGGTGGCGGGACGGATGCCGGGGCACATGAACGTGCTGCTCGCGGAGGCCAAGGTGCCCTACGACATCGTGCTGGAGATGGATGAGATCAACGAGGACTTCCCGGACACGGCGCTCGTGATGGTCATCGGCGCCAACGACATCGTCAATCCCAGCGCCCAGGACGATCCTTCCAGCCCCATCGCCGGAATGCCGGTGCTCGAAGTCTGGAAGGCGCAGAACACCATCGTGATGAAGCGCGGCATGGCCTCCGGCTACGCCGGCGTCGACAACCCGGTGTTCTACAAGGAGAACAATCGGATGCTGTTCGGCGATGCGAAGAAGATGCTCGATGAAGTGCTCGCGGCGTTGAAGAGCTGAGCGCGCACGAGCCGGCCGACGCCCGACCGCCGCGGCGGACAGCCGGTCGTGGGCACATCGCTCTCACCCGGGCGGGAGGAGCCCGCCGGGGCGGGGGGCGCGGCGCACGCCATCGCGCGCCGCCCTCGGCCTAGCGTTTCAGATCAAACCGGTCCAGATTCATCACCTTGGCCCATGCCGCGACGAAGTCCCGGACGAATTTCCCGCCCCCGTCCGAACTGCCGTACACCTCCGACACGGCGCGAAGCTGGGCGTGCGACCCGAAGATCAGATCCACCCGCGTGCCGGTCCAGCGCCGTTCGCCCGAGTTGCGATCCACTCCTTCGAAGACATCCTCATCTTTCGACACGGCCTTCCATTCGGTACGCATGTCGAGCAGGTTGGTGAAGAAATCGTTGGTGAGCGACTCGGGACGCCGGGTGAAAACGCCGTGCTGCGAACGATCGGTGTTGGTGTTCAACACGCGCATGCCGCCCACCAGCACGGTCATCTCGGGGACGGTCAGCGTCAACAGCTGTGCCTTGTCGATGAGCAGCGCCTCCGACGTCACGGTGTACCGCCCTTTGAGGTAGTTGCGGAAACCATCGGCGATGGGTTCCAGCACCTGGAAGGACTCCACATCGGTCTGCTCCTGCGATGCATCCATGCGTCCGGGAGTGAAGGGCACCGTCACGGTGTGTCCGGCGTTCTTGGCCGCCTTCTCAACACCCGCGCAACCGGCGAGGACGATGAGGTCCGCCAGCGAGACCTTCTTGCCGCCCTTTTGAGCGCCGTTGAACTCGGTCTGCAGGGACGTGAGCTTCTGCAGGACGGCGGCGACCTCCTCCGGTCGATTCGCCTGCCAATCCTTTTGCGGCGACAACCGGATGCGGGCGCCGTTCGCACCGCCGCGCTTGTCGGAGCCGCGGAAAGTGGACGCGGCCGCCCAGGCGGTGGATACCAGTTCCGACACCGACAGGCCGCAGGCCAGGATCTTGGCCTTGAGCGCGGCAACGTCCTGCGCCTCGATCAGGGGGTGATCGACGGCGGGAATGGGATCCTGCCAGAGCAGCTTTTCCGAGGGCACCTCGGGACCCAGGTAACGCGCCAGCGGGCCCATGTCGCGGTGGGTCAGCTTGAACCAGGCGCGCGCGAACGCGTCGGCGAACTGATCGGGGTTGGCATGAAACCGTCGCGAAATCTTCTCGTAGGCCGGGTCGAACCGCAGGGACAGGTCGGTTGTCAGCATGGACGGGGCCAGCCGCTTCGACGCATCATGGGCATGCGGCACGGTGTTGGCACCGGCGCCGGCCTTCGGCGTCCATTGATGGGCGCCCGCCGGGCTCTTGGTCAGTTCCCAATCGTAGCCGAACAGGTTCTCGAAGTAGTTGTTGTCCCAGGTAG
>CAZZWZ010000357.1:0-3185 GCA_964657955.1 uncultured Steroidobacteraceae bacterium | reverse complement strand
TCGCCTCGGTGCCGCCGCAGGGCGGCCGCAAGCATCCGCAGCAGGAATTCCTGCAGGTCGACACCACGAACATCTTGTTCATCTGCGGCGGAGCGTTCGCCGGTCTCGAGAAGATCATCATGAACCGGACGCACAAGAGCGGCATCGGGTTCATGGCGGAGGTGCGCGAGCAGAATGCGCGGCCGCACGGCAACGACGTGTTTCACGACACCGAGCCCGAGGATTTGATCAAGTACGGACTGATCCCCGAGTTCGTCGGTCGCCTGCCGGTGGTGGCGACCCTCGAGGAACTGGACGAGGATGCGCTCATCTCCATCCTGCTGCAGCCGAAGAACGCCCTGACCAAGCAGTACCGCAAGCTGTTCGACATGGAGGGCGTGGAGCTCGACTTCCGCGAGGATGCCCTGCGGTCGGTGGCGCGCAAGGCCATGCAGCGGAAGACCGGTGCACGCGGCCTGCGCACCATTCTGGAGAACGTGCTGCTCGACACCATGTACGACCTGCCGAGTTTGCGCAACGTGCAAAAGGTGGTGGTCGACGAGCAGGTGATCGAGGGCCAGAACAAACCCTATATCGTCCATCGGACCGAGGAGACTCGGCTGGTGGCGCCGGTGGAAGAACAGCGCCGTCCGACGGGTTCGGATCACCTCTGAATCGGCGACGCCCGGGCCGGCGCGCGGCGCGCCGAGCTTGAAACCGTCGCAGGCCGGCCGCATGTTGTTCAGCCCCACGCAAGTCCGTGCTCAGAGAAGGCCAACCCAGTGACCGACGAACCCCGCAGCGATGTTCCCGCCGTGAATCCGCAGGCCGGCATGCCCGTGCTGCCCCTGCGCGACGTGGTGGTGTACCCCCACATGGTGATTCCGCTGTTCGTCGGGCGGGAGAAATCCATCGTCGCCCTCGATCTGGCGATGAAGGCGGACAAGCGCATCCTCCTGGTCGCGCAGAAACAGGCCGACGTCGACGATCCGAAGGGCGACGATCTGTACCGGGTCGGGACCGTCGCGACCATCCTGCAGTTGCTCAAACTGCCCGACGGCACGGTCAAGGTGCTGGTGGAAGGGGTGGACCGCGCCAGCATCGAGAAATTGGTCGAGGGCGAATTCTTCTCCGCCGAGGTGACGGCGCTGCCCGATCTCGAACGCTACGAAGAGCGCGAGATGGACGTGCTCACCCGCTCGGTCATCACGCAGTTCGAACAGTACGTCAAGCTCAACAAGAAGGTGCCCCCCGAGATTCTCACCTCGTTGGCCGGCATCGAGCAGGCGGGCCGCCTGGCCGACACGGTGGCGGCGCACATGTCGCTGAAGCTTTCCGAGAAACAGAAGGTGCTCGAGATTCCGGACGTGCGCAAGCGTCTGGAACACATGCTCGCGGTGATCGAAGGCGAGATGGACGTGCTGCAGATCGAGAAACGCATCCGCGGCCGCGTGAAGCAGCAGATGGAGAAGAGCCAGCGCGAGTACTATCTCAACGAGCAGATGAAGGCCATCCAGAAGGAGCTGGGCGAGCTCGACGATGCGCCGAACGAGATCGGCGAGCTCGAGAAGCGCATCAAGGCCGCCGGCATGCCCAAGGAGGCCCGCGAGAAGGCCAACTCCGAGCTCGCCAAGCTCAAGCTCATGTCGCCCATGTCGGCCGAGGCCACCGTGGTGCGCAACTACGTGGACTGGCTGGTGAAGGCGCCGTGGAAGAAGCGCAGCAAGGTGCACCTGGACATCGCCGCGGCCGAGAAGGTGCTCGAGGCCGACCATTTCGGCCTGGAGAAGGTCAAGGAGCGCATCGTCGAATACCTGGCCGTGCAGCAGCGGGTGAAGAATCTGCGCGGTCCCATCCTGTGTCTGGTGGGTCCTCCCGGCGTGGGCAAGACGTCGCTGGGCCAGAGCGTCGCCCGCGCCACCAACCGCAAGTTCGTGCGCATGTCGCTGGGCGGTGTGCGCGACGAGGCGGAGATCCGCGGCCACCGCCGCACTTACATCGGCTCCATGCCGGGGAAGATCATCCAGAACCTGGCCAAGTCGGCGGTGCGCAATCCGCTGTTTCTGCTGGATGAGATCGACAAGATGTCGACGGACTTTCGCGGCGATCCGTCCTCGGCGCTGCTCGAAGTGCTCGATCCCGAGCAGAACAGCACCTTCAACGACCATTATCTGGAAGTGGATTTCGACCTGTCCGAAGTCATGTTCGTCTGCACGGCCAACAGCCTGAACATTCCCGCGCCGCTGCTCGACCGCATGGAGGTGATCCGCATCCCCGGATACACCGAGGACGAGAAGTCGAACATCGCCCGGCGCTACCTGCTGCCCAAGCAGGTCAAGCAGAACGGGCTGAAGTCCGGCGAGCTGGTGGTGAACGACACCGCCATCCAGGACATGATCCGGTTCTACACGCGCGAGGCGGGCGTCCGGAACCTGGAGCGCGAGCTGTCGAAGATCGGCCGCAAGGCCGTGAAGCAGCTCCTGCTCGCACCGGCCGAGAAGACGGTCACCGTGGACGAGAAGAATCTCGACAAGTACCTGGGCGTGCGCCGCTTCCGCTACGGCAAGGCCGAGGAGAGCAATCGGATCGGGCAGGTCACGGGCCTCGCCTGGACCGAGGTGGGCGGCGAGCTGCTCACCATCGAGGCGGCCGTGGTGCACGGCAAGGGCAAGCTCACGCACACCGGCCAGCTGGGCGAGGTGATGCAGGAATCCATCCAGGCGGCCATGACCGTGGTGCGCAGCCGCTCCGCGATGCTCGGCCTCGACATGGATTTCTACCAGAAGGCCGACGTGCACATCCACGTGCCCGAGGGTGCCACGCCCAAGGACGGCCCCAGCGCCGGCGCCGGCATGTGCACGGCGCTCATCTCCGCGCT
The DNA here is from genome assembly GCA_964657955.1 of uncultured Steroidobacteraceae bacterium. Taxonomy (GTDB): domain Bacteria; phylum Pseudomonadota; class Gammaproteobacteria; order Steroidobacterales; family Steroidobacteraceae; genus Bog-1198. The sequence continues at coordinate 328 of CAZZWZ010000357.1, read as the reverse complement.
CACCAAGATCCCGGTGCGCTCGGATGTGGCCATGACGGGCGAGATCACGCTGCGGGGCGAGGTGCTGCCCATCGGCGGGTTGAAGGAGAAGCTGCTGGCGGCGCATCGCGGGGGCATCACCACCGTGCTGATCCCGGACGAGAACACCAAGGATCTCGCGGAGATCGCCGACAACATCAAGGAGAAGCTCGACATCCGGCCCGTGAAATGGATCGACGAGGTGCTGCAGGTGGCGCTCACGCACATGCCCACCGCGCTGCCGGCACCCGATGCCCCACCGGTGGTGGCCATCGCCGGGGAGAAGCGGCGGCGCAAGCCCGCGCGCGGC
>CAZZWZ010000356.1:0-3210 GCA_964657955.1 uncultured Steroidobacteraceae bacterium | reverse complement strand
CGCTGCACACCCCCACCCGGCATCTCCCGCGGCGGACCGCCGTATCGTGCCGCCCTGCGCCCGTAGACCAGCACGTAATCGACCCCGCTGATGCACGCGATCACGAACACCAGGGCGCCCAGGAACGGCACCGCCGGCGGCGGCGGCCAGCCGAAGCGCTGCGCGGCGACGACGGCGAGGATGAAGGCGATCTGCACCACCGTGTTGAGCTTGCTCACCGCGGACGGCGCGGCCTTCAGCGGGCCCGTCCGCACGCGATAAGCCACGGCGCCCAGCAGGATGATGCCGTCGCGGGCGATCACCGTCGCGCTCAGCCACACGGGCACGGCGCCCAGCACCGCCAGCGTCACGAACACCGTCGCCAGCATCAGCTTGTCCGCCAGCGGATCGAGCAGTCCGCCGAGATCGCTCTGCCAGGCGAAGCGGCGGGCGAGATAGCCGTCCAGCCCATCGGAGACGGCGGCCACGCCGAACAACCACAAGGTGCCCGTCGGTTGATGCCGCACCAGCGTCGCCGCAATGGGCACGGACAGTAAGATCCGCAGCGAACTGAGGCAATTCGGCAGGTGACGCAGTCCGCGCGACATGACGCTCTAACGGCGCAGCTGGAAGCGCTGGATTCCGTTGTCGGTGGCGCCCAAACCCTGCAATTTGCCGCTGAGCGCGAACGCCCGCTGCAACGACTCCGTACCGCCGCGGGCGCTCAGGCGGAACTGCACCGAATCGCCGCTCAAACCCTGCACGCTCACCCGCGAGACGAAGGTCAGCGACTCCAGGTAGGTCTGCAGATTGGCATAATCCTTGACGTCGTTGATGCCGGCCACCTCGATGTCCACCGGCGCCAGGGTGCCGCTGGCCGCGAACAGTCCCGCGTACGTGTCCGCCGCGCGATTGATGCCCTCCAGCGCACCCGATACCTCGCTGCTCCGTTCCTGGAAAATAAACGTCCACTTCGTCGTCCCGGCGCTGCCGGCGTTGGCCGCCCTGCCCACCAAGACCGCGTCGGCGGCGCGCGCGCGCGCGAGGTCCATGAGCGACGCGGCGGGCGTTGCGCTCAGGGAAGCGTAATCGAGGTGGTACTTGGCGAGGTCGGCGGCGGTCGGCCATACCAGGGGAATGCCGCGCACCGCCGCCGCATCGTCGACCGCCGTCTTCGCATCGCCGGTGCTCTCCGCCGTCAGGAGGGTGCCCGCCGGCGGTCCCGGCACGCTCAGCAGCACCAGCGTTGCGGGACGCTCGTAACCCCACAGCGGCTGGCCGTTCTGCGTCAGCCAGCGCTCGATGGCGCCGCCGTCGAAGGCCACCCAGAGCTTGTTGTCCGGCATGCCGCGGTATTGCTGGACGTAGCGGCGCGCATTGCCGAGCAGCGGGGCGAACGCCGGGTCCGTCTCCGCGGTACGCCGACCCGTCACGCGCACGAGCACCACCTTCAACGCCGCCTGGAAGGCCGCCGCCTGGGCCGGCTCCGAACGATCCGACCACGGCACCGAGGTCTGGTACAGCTCGGTCCGCGTCAGCGCCACGGCGGTACCGGACGAACACCAGGCGCCGAGACCCCAGCACGCGAGCAGGGCGACCCCCAAAATCCGGCATCTAATCGTGTTGTAATACTGTGGCATGGACGAATCACGGAAGCGGCGTGTTCCCTGCGCTAAAATACCACAGCTTGCCGACCCGCCGCGTCGGCCCCCGACCCCAAGGACCAGATGAACGTGCCGTGGACCAGATGAACGAGCGAGTTCCCGTAACTTATCGCGACGCCGGGGTGGACATCGATGCCGGCGAGCGCCTCGTCGAGCGGATCAAACCCGCGGTGCAACGCTCCATGCGGCGCGAGGTGCTGGGCGGCATCGGAGGATTCGGGGCCCTGGTCGAAATCCCCATGGACCGTTACCGCAGGCCCGTGCTGGTGTCGGGCACGGACGGGGTGGGCACGAAGCTGCGACTGTCCATCGACACGGGCCGGCACGATACGGTGGGCATCGACCTGGTCGCGATGTGCGCCAACGACGTCGTGGTGCAGGGCGCGGAGCCGCTGTTCTTCCTGGATTATTTCGCCACCGGGAAGCTCGCCGTCGACAACGCCGCACGCGTGGTCGCCGGCATCGTCGAGGGGTGCGTGCAGGCCGGTTGCGCGCTGGTCGGCGGCGAGACGGCGGAGATGCCGGGGATGTATCACGGGGACGACTACGATCTGGCCGGCTTCTGCGTCGGCGTGGTCGAGAAGGATGCGATCGTCGACGGCAGCCGAACGGCGGCCGGCGACGTGGTGCTCGGTCTGCCGTCGTCGGGCCCGCACTCGAACGGCTATTCGCTGATCCGGAAGATTCTCGCGGTCTCGGGCGCCGCGCTGCAGACCGAGGTCGAGGGCATTTCGCTGGTGGACCGGCTGCTGCGGCCCACCCGCATCTACGTCAAGCCGCTGCTCGAGCTGTTGCAGACACTGCCGGTGCACGGACTGGCCCACATCACCGGCGGCGGTCTGGTCGACAACATTCCGCGGGTGGTTCCGGACGGCCTCGAGGTGGTGCTGGAGCGCCGGGCCTGGCGCCGCGATCCCGTGTTCGACTGGCTGCAGGCCGCCGGTGGCGTCACCGATGCGGAAATGTTCCGCGTGTTCAATTGCGGCATCGGCATGACGGTGCACGTGGCCGCGGGCGATGCCGATCGGGCCATGGCCTCGTTGCGCGCGGCCGGCCAGGAGTCGGCGGTGATCGGCGAGGTGCGGAGCGGCACGCGCGGCGTCGTCATCGTTTGAACGGCGAGCGCCTCGCGGACGGTGAACCCGCAAAGCCCATCGTCGTCCTGATCTCGGGGCGGGGCAGCAATCTGCGCGCGCTGATCGAGTGCAGCCGCCGGCCCGCGTCGTCGTTTCGCGTGGCGCTGGTGCTGAGCGAACGCGACGCCGCCGGCCTGCGATCGGCCGAGCAACTCGGCATCCCCACCCGACGCCTGCGCGCGGACCCGGGCACCGACCGGGCGGTTCTGGACGCCGCGCTGGGGGCCGCCATCGAGGAATGCTCGCCCGCCTTGATCGTGCTCGCCGGATTCATGCGCATCCTGTCCGCCGCGTTCGTCGAGCGCTATGCGGGGCGCATCTTGAACATCCATCCGTCGCTGCTGCCCGTGCATCCCGGCTTGCACACCCATCGCAGGGTTCTGGCCGCCCGCGAATCCGTGCACGGTGCCACCGTGCACTTCGTCGATGCC
>CAZZWZ010000355.1:0-3239 GCA_964657955.1 uncultured Steroidobacteraceae bacterium | reverse complement strand
CAGACCAGCAATCCTCGTGACCGGCGGAGCCGGGTACATCGGCAGCCACGTGGTGCAACAGCTGACCGAGGCGGCCGAGCGGGTGGTGGTGCTCGACAACCTGGGCAAGGGATTCCGTCAGTCGGTCCCGTCGGCGGAACTGGTGGTGGGGGATGCGGGGGATTTCGCGCTGGTGTCGCGATTGCTGGAGGAGCACGGCATCGACACGGTCGTGCACCTTGCAGCGCACACCATCGTCCCTGAATCGGTGGCGCTGCCACTCAAGTACTACGGCAACAACACCTGTGCGACGCGAAATCTGCTCCAGGCCTGCATCGATCGAAAGGTGAAACATTTCGTTTTCTCCTCCACCGCGGCCGTGTACGGCATGCCGGACGAGGGCTATGCGGGCGAGGATTCCCCCACCAGGCCCATCAATGCCTATGGCACGTCCAAGCTCATGAGCGAGTGGATGCTGCGCGACGTAGCGGCGGTGAATCAGCTGCGCTACGTGGTGCTGCGCTATTTCAACGTCGCGGGCTCGGATCCGCTGGGGCGCATCGGGCAGGCCACGCCCGGCGCCACCCTGCTCACCAAGGTGGCCTGCGAGGCCATGGTGGGCAGGCGGCCGCACGTGTCGGTGTTCGGCAGCGACTATCCCACGCCGGACGGCACGGGGGTTCGTGACTACCTGCACGTGGTGGATCTGGCCTCGGCCCATCTGCGGGCGCTCGATCATCTGCGGGCGGGCGGCACATCGCTCACCTTGAACGTGGGCTACGGCCACGGGTATTCGGTGCGCGAGGTGCTGCGCATGGTGGAGGCGGTGGCGGGCCGGCCGCTCAACGTGCGCGAGGAGGCGCGGCGCGCCGGCGATCCGGCCTACCTGGTGGCGCGCGCGGACCGGGTGCGCACCGAACTCGGCTGGCAGCCGCGCTACGACGATCTGCAGGCCATCGTGGCGCATTCGCTGGCGTGGGAACGCAAGCTCCTGGCGAATCCCTGGGGGTGAAAACCTCTGCGACTCCCGGCTTTACTTGAGCCGTCGAACCGGCTAGCCTTATCGTCTTCTCCAATTTCTCTTTTTAAATCAGAAGATTACGCATGCGAATCACCATCTTCGGCTCGGGCTACGTGGGTTTGGTGTCCGGGGCGTGCCTGGCGGACGCGGGCAATCAGGTGGTGTGCGTGGACGTGGATGCGCAGAAGATCGCCATGCTTGAGCGCGGCGAGATGCCCATCCACGAGCCGGGACTCGATGGCATCGTGAAGCGCAATTTCGAGGCGGGACGGCTCACCTTCACCACCGATGCCGCGGCGGGCGTGGCCCACGGGCAGTTCCAGCTCATCGCGGTGGGCACGCCGCCGGACGAGGACGGCTCGGCGGACCTGCGCTACGTGCTGGCGGTGGCGCGCAGCATCGGCGAACACATGAGCGAGTACAAGGTCGTGGTGACCAAGTCCACGGTGCCGGTGGGCACGGCGGACAAGGTGCGCGCGACCATCGGGGAGGCGCTCGCGGCGCGCGGCTCGACCGTGGCGTACGACACGGTGTCGAACCCCGAATTCCTCAAGGAGGGGGCCGCCATCGCGGACTTCATGAAGCCGGATCGGGTGGTGGTGGGCTCGGAAAGCGAGCGCGCCACCGAGCTCATGGAGGCGCTGTACGAGCCGTTCACCCGCAATCGCGACCGCATGATCGTCATGGACGTGCGCTCGGCGGAGCTGACGAAGTACGCCGCCAACGCCATGCTGGCCACCAAGATCAGCTTCATGAACGAACTGGCCAATCTGGCCGAGCATTTCGGCGCCGACATCGAGGCGGTGCGCCTGGGAATCGGTTCCGATCCGCGCATCGGCTACGCGTTCATCTATCCGGGCGCAGGCTACGGCGGCTCGTGTTTTCCCAAGGACGTGCAGGCCCTGCAACGCTCCGCCAGCGAGGTGGGCTACGAGGCGCGAATCCTGAGCGCCGTGGAGGCCGTCAACGACCGCCAGAAGCAGTTCCTGTTCAACAAGATCAAGGCGCATTTCGGCGACCTGAAGGGCAGGACCATCGCGCTGTGGGGCCTCGCATTCAAGCCGAACACGGACGACATGCGTGCCGCGCCGAGCCGCGTGCTGATGGAGGCGTTGTGGGCGGCGGGCGCCACGGTGCGCGCCTACGACCCGGTGGCCATGGGCGAGTGCCGGCGGATCTACGGCGAGCGGGACGACCTGGTGCTGTGCAAGAACAGTCCTGCGGCCCTGGCCGGGGCCGACGCGCTGGCCATCGTGACGGAATGGCGGGAATTTCGCAGTCCGGACTTCGATTTCATCAAGGGCGCGCTCAGCAGCCCGGTGATCTTCGACGGTCGGAATCTGTATGACCCGGCACACATGGCGCGGGCGGGCATCGGTTACTATGCCGTCGGTCGCGGCAAGGCGTTGAGCACGAGCGTTTCATGACGGCGGTTTTTCCGGTGATTTTGTCCGGCGGGGCGGGCACACGATTGTGGCCTCTGTCGCGCGAGATGTACCCCAAGCAGCTGCTGGCCCTCACGGGCCGGCATTCGATGCTGCAGGACACGGCCCTGCGCCTCGCCGGCATCGCGGGCGCCCGCGCGCCGGTGGTGGTGTGCAACGAGGCGCACCGCTTCACCGTGGCCGAGCAGTTGAGTGCGCTGCAGTGCGAGCCGTCGGGCATCTTGCTCGAGCCGGTGGGCCGCAACACGGCGCCGGCCGTGGCGCTGGCGGCGCTCAAGGCCCAGGAACTGGACGCGGATGCCACCATCGTGGTGGCGCCGGCCGACCATGTGATCCGCGATGCCCGGGGGTTTCAGCAGGCGGCCGACGTGGCGGTAGGACTGGCGCAGGGCGGCAAGCTCATCACCTTCGGCATCGTCGCGCACGCGCCCGAGACGGGCTACGGCTACATCCGCCGGGGCGCGGGCCCGGGTCCCGCCTTTCCCGTGGCGCAGTTCATCGAAAAGCCGCGCCTGGAAATGGCCGAGCAATTCGTGGCGGCGGGCGATTACTACTGGAACAGCGGCATGTTCGTCTTCAAGGCGGCGCGCTACCTCACGGAACTCGGACGGTACGCCCCCGACATCCTGGAGGCCTCCGCGGCGGCCTACCGCGGCGCGCGCACCGACCTCGATTTCGTGCGCATCGGCAAGGCGGCCTTCCAGGCCTGCCGCAGCGAGTCCATCGATTATGCCGTCATGGAAAAGACGCAGGATGCCGTGGTGTTGCCGCTCGATGCGGGCTGGAGCGACGTG
>CAZZWZ010000354.1:0-3256 GCA_964657955.1 uncultured Steroidobacteraceae bacterium | reverse complement strand
CGCGTCATTGGCACTTCGCGTCGAGCCGGCCACGTCGTTTACCGCGTACGTCCGGGGCGGCCGGGGCAGCCGGGGCGCGGCCGGCGCGGCGTCGGCGTGAGCCGTGAAACCATTTTGCGAACCAGGATCAAGGAACCAAGACATGAAACATCGGCAACTCGGCAACACTGGATTGGAGGTCTCGGCGCTCGGTCTCGGCTGCATGGGCTTGAGCTTCGCATACGGTCCTGCAACCGGCACGGCGGATGCCATCAAGCTCATCCGCGCTGCGTTCGATCAGGGCGTCACCTTCTTCGACACTGCGGAGGTCTACGGTCCGCTGACCAACGAACGGGTGGTGGGTGAGGCGCTGCAACCCATTCGCGATGAAGTGGTGATTGCAACCAAGTTCGGTTTCCGCGAGGGCCGGACCGACAAGGGTGTGGACAGCCGCCCGGAGCGCATTCGCCAGGTCGCCGAAGATTCCTTGAAGCGCCTGCGCACGGATCGGATCGATCTCTTCTACCAGCATCGCGTCGATCCGCAGGTCCCCATGGAGGACGTCGCGGGCACCATCAAGGACCTCATCGCCGAGGGCAAGGTGAAACATTTCGGACTGTCGGAAGCCGGAGCAGGCAGCATCCGCCGCGCGCATGCGGTGCAGCCGGTCGCGGCCCTGCAGAGCGAATATTCGTTGTGGTGGCGCGAGCCGGAGCAGGAAATCATCCCGCTGCTGGAGGAACTGGGAATCGGATTCGTCCCCTTCAGCCCGCTCGGAAAAGGGTTTTTGACCGGCGCGATCGACGCCGACACGGCGTTCCACGAGACGGACTATCGGCATACGGTCCCCCGTTTCTCTGCCGAGGCGCGTCGGGCCAACCAAGCGCTCGTCGCGGTGCTCGCAAAGATCGCCGGTCGCATGCAGGTGTCGATTGCGCAGCTGGCCTTGGCGTGGCTGCTCGCGCAGAAACCGTGGATCGTACCGATTCCCGGTACGACCAAGCTGCACCGTCTGGAGGAAAACAACGGCGCGGCTTCGATCAATCTGTCCGCTTCGGACCTCGCAGAGATCGAGGAAACAGTCACCGCCGTGCCCGTCGAGGGAGCCCGATACTCACCTGCCGGCCAGGCGCTCGTCGGCAAATGAGTCGGTCGGTCGCCTGCACAAAGTCGCGAATCTCGATTCATTCATCGCGGATGGTGTCGCGTGCCACAATCGATTGGTAAACCGAACCGAACGGTGTACGCTAATACCTTCATGGCAGGTGGCGGCCCATCACCGGCCCGGCCATTAGAAGAAACCGACGTGGAAGCGGCCCTGCCGTTCATCTACGCGAGGTGCCTGGGACGGTACGCGAATTGGGGCACGGTCGCCGGCCCGCCGCGAGGGTTCGAGTATGAAGTCAGATCGCTCGCCCGTATACGAACGCGAACTAGCTCGTGAAGTCTTCGGCATCAGCGAAAGCTTGGCAGTGGGGCAGGTTCGTGTGTCGAATCGCATGATCACCTGGTGTGATGCCCATTTTTCCGCAATGTTCGGTTACGAGATGCATGAATTGGTCGGCAAACCAATTCGGCTGATCCAGGTGAGCGACGAGGCGCACGGCAGGTTCTGGGATGCCGCGTTGTCCGTGGTCGCTCGCGGAGAAATTTTCCGCACCGAATCGCCACAACGACGAAAAGACGGGACGTCGGGCTGGTTCGACATCAGCATCCATCGATCGACGCATGACAGCGAGGAGCACCGAGGAGCATTTATCGATATCTCGGCCCGCCGTCGTGTGCTGCTGGAGGCTCTCAAAGCCGAGGAACATTACCGCACCCTCTTCGTCGCGATGTCCGAGGGGGTCTGCGTTCACGCGAGAGACGGCCAGATCACGGAGGCCAATCCTGCCGCCGAGCGCATTCTGGGGCTGAGCCGCGAGCAGCTTTTGGGGAAGACGCCGCGGCATCCCCACTGGCAGGCCATTCGCGAAGACGGAACACCTTTCCCGGGAAACGAGCACCCTGCTTCCGTCACGTTGCGGACTGGGCAAGCGCTGAATCAGACGATCATGGGAGTGCGCGCACGTGGCTTTCCGTTGCGCTGGATCAGCATCAATTCGCAGCCCGTTTTCGATGCGGGGAACGCACAGCCGGCAGCGGCGGTCGTCACCTTCATCGACATCACCGCACAGCGCAGTTTGGCCGACAAGGCGCGGAGCGCGCGTACGCAATTGAACGCCATTCTCGATCACGTGCCGGCGCTGATCGGGTACTGGAACCGCGAACTGCGCTGCCAGTTCGTCAACAGAGCCTTCCTCCAGGGATTTGGCTTATCTGCGGATGAGATTGTTGGAAAACTTCTGCAGGAGTCACCACGTACAACGCTGGATGCAGCCTCCGCACACCAGGCCCTCGTCGGTAGTCTACGGCATGCCGAGAGCGCTTTGACCAAGACTGATGGAACAACGGGCTACATCGACGCGTTTTACGTCCCGGATGTCGATCCGCAAGGCAGCGTCCGCGGATTGTTCTTCATGGGGTCGGACATCACCGCGTACCGGGTTTCGATCGTAAAAACACGCAAGCTGCTCAGACACCTTGAATCAGTGCGCGACAGTGAACGCACGAACATCGCCCTGGCGTTGCACGAGGCCATCGCACGGACAATGCGCGCGGCCAAGTTTGATCTTGGTCATCTCAAGAATCGCCCAAACATGCACCATCCCGGGGACGATGAGGAATCGCGCAGGGCGCTCTCAGACGCGGTCGTCGCATGCGTGGAAAATATCCGGCAGATCGCGAATGGACTGCGTCCGTCCATCTCGGATCCGATGGATGCCTACATCGGCATTGCCGAGTATGCCCGCGGCGTCGAGATGGATTCGGGACTTCGAATCACGGTTACGACAGCCACTGCACTACCCGCGCTCGACCCATCGACCCGCTCACTCATTTTTGGCGCCGCTCGGGAAGCGCTGACCAACGTCCTTCGACATGCGAGAGCGACGAGCGTCACGATCACCCTGGCTGCGGACGAGACGAAGCTTACCTTGGAAGTGGTCGATGACGGCATCGGCTTCGAACCGGGAGACGCGCCGAAAACATCCTCCCGTGGCCTCATTCGCATTGGCGAACTGCTGGAAGGATTCGGAGGTGAACTGCGAGTGACAAGAACTGAGGGAGGAACTCGTTTCCGCGCGCGAACTCCGTTCGGCCGGGAATGACCAGTCGCCGACCCCCGTCGGCGTCTCCCGGCCAGGCCGCCGTGACTCGATGTGCCCACGGCTCAAGC
>CAZZWZ010000353.1:0-3261 GCA_964657955.1 uncultured Steroidobacteraceae bacterium | reverse complement strand
CCCGAGCAGTGCAATGCGGTCCAGCGGGCCGATGGAGACGTTGATGCCGCTGATCACGGGGCGATGCGGATAACCGCAAACGCCGTTTTCCACCGTCAAGAGCGGGCGCGGCGTCTTGAGCGGCGCGGCAAATTCGAATTCGAACGGACTGTCGACGTGGGCGGGCGCGATCATCTCCATGCGTGCCAGCATCTTCAGACGGCTCTGCGCCTGCCGGGATTTCGTCGCGCTCGCGCGGAACCGGTTGACGAACGCCGTGATCTCGGCGACCCGGCGCAACTGGCGATCATGCAACGTCTGTTGCAACGCCAATTCCTCGCTGCGCTTGAGTTCGAACTGTGAGTAGTTGCCCGTATAAGATCGAACGGTCCTGTTCTCGATGTGCAGGACCCGGTCGATGACGGCATCCAGGAATTCACGATCGTGCGAGATCATCAACAAGGTGCCGGCGTAGCCGGCCAGCCATTCTTCCAGCCAGACGATGGCATCCAGATCGAGATGGTTGGTGGGTTCGTCGAGCAGCAGGAGCTCGGCCCGCGACCCCAGCGCCCGCGCCATCGCCAGGCGCACCCGCCACCCGCCGGAAAATTCCGCGACGCTGCGTTCGAGATCGGCGGGTTTGAAGCCGAGCCCGTGCATGAGCGATGCGGCCCGCGCCCGGGCACGATAGCCGTCGATGGCTTCCAGGGACGCATACAGTTCGGCCAGTTCCAACGGCGCGTCGCGCCGTTCGGCATCGTCGATGGCCGTCATCACGCGGCGCAGCTCGGTATCGCCGTCCAGAACGAATTCGATGGCCGGCCGATCGCCGGCTGCGATCTCCTGCTCCACGTGGGCCATGGTGAGTGCGGACGGACGCTCGATGTCGCCGTGATCGGCCCCGAGTTCGCCCAGGATTGCCGCGAATAGACTGGACTTGCCCGCGCCGTTGGCGCCGGTCACACCGAGTTTATCGCCCCGGAAAACGACGAAGTTGACCTTGTCGAACAGCGGCTCCGGACCGCGCCGGAGGGTCAGGTCACGGGCCGAGAGCATGGGCGAGCACCGGGGCGCTAGACTTTGGCCGCGACCGGGCGTGGCGCCGCGGGCGCGCACAACGCGGCATGTGCGGGCGGCCCGCGTTCCTGGGCCGCGAGGATTCCGAGCAGCTTCTTCGCCTCGATGGCTCCGCTGAACAGGCGCCCCTGCGCGTAATAGCAGCCGTGCCTGCGCAGGAATTCGAGCTGCTCGACCGCTTCGACGCCCTCGGCGATCACCACCAGGTTCAAGCTCTTGCCCATGTCGATGATGGTCCGCACGATGGCGGCATCGTCGGAGTCCACGGCCACGTCGCGCACGAACGATTGATCGATCTTCAACGTGCCGATCGGGAACTGCTGCAGGGCGGAAAGCGAGGAGTATCCCGTGCCGAAGTCATCGATGGCGAGATGCAGCCCCATGGCATACAGCTCGTTCAACAGCCCGATGGTGCGCTTCGGATCGGTCATGAGCGTGGTCTCGGTGACCTCCAATTCGAAGCAGGTGGGCGACACCTCGTTGCGGCGGAAGACGCTGCGGCATCGTGCGATGAAACTCGCCTGCTTGAGCTGCCGCAGCGAGAGATTGATGGCGATGCGGCCGGGTTGCGGCACGGTCTTCTGCCATTCGCGGTAATCCGAGGCGACGCGGTTCATGACCCATTCACCGATGTCGAGGATGAGGCTGGTCTCCTCGGCGAGAGGAATGAACTGGGACGGCGAGATGTCCCCGTGCCCCGGCAGGCGCCAGCGCAGCAGCGCCTCCGCACCGACCACGCGCCCGTCGCGCAAATCCACCTTGGGCTGATACAGAATGACCAGCTCGTCGCGTTCCAGCGCGCGCCGCAGCTTGCTCTTCAGCATCAACCGCTCCACCGCCGCCGCGTTCATCTCGGGAACGTAGAACGCGCTCGAATTGCCGCCGTTCTGTTTCGAGTGATACATGGCCGCGTCGGCATTGCGGATCAGGTCGATGACGTTTTCGGCATCGTAGGGGCAGATGGCGATGCCGAGGCTCGCGGTCAGGTACACCTCCTGCTGGTTCACGTAGAAGGCCCGGCTGATCTCGTCGAGCAGCGTGCGCGCCAGCGAAGCCACCGCCGGCCGGTTGTCGGCATCGAGGGGCAGATCGTCGATGAACATGGCGAACTCGTCCCCCGCCAGCCGGCCGATCACCGTGTCCTTGGTGAGATTGCGGGTGAGCCGCTCGCTCAGGATCTCGAGGGTGCGGTCTCCGGCGGCGTGGCCGAAGGTGTCGTTGACCTCCTTGAACCGGTCGAGGTCCAGGTAGAGGAGCGCCAGCGAGCGCTGACCGCGCCTGGCACGGGCGATGGACTGTTGCAACAGATGCTGGAACTGCATGCGATTCGGCATCTTCGTCAGCGTGTCGTAGCGCGCGAGATAACGGATGCGCCGTTCGGCACGCTTGCGTTCCGTGATGTTGCGCGCGACGTAGATGTTGCCCTGGAACTGCGGGTCTTCCGAGGCGATGGTCGAGTTCGCCATGGACACCGGAATGGTCTGGCCGCTCGCGGTGCGCAACACCGTTTCGCGAGCCTCGGTGGTGGTGGCTGTGGGATCGAAGGCATCGCGATGGACGTCATCGATGAAGCTGGTCAGCGGCCGGCCCACGAGATCGGCGGTGCCATATCCGAGCAGTCCGCGCGCGGCTTCGTTGCAGCTCTTCACCACGCCGTCCGGCGAGGTGACGATGACGGCGTCGCTCAGGCTGTTGAGCACGGCGTTCAAATAATTCTTGGTGATGGTGGTCTCGGCCAGATTCTGTCGCATTCGTTCGAGCGCTCTTTGCAGTTCGCCGAGCTCGTCGCCGCGCACCACGGCCAGCGGCCGCGTGTAATCGCCCTCGCCGATGCGGTCGGCCGATTTGACCAGCGCGGTGATGGGACGCGCGAGCTGCCGCGCGATGAACCAGGCACCGAGCAGGCCGAGCAGGATCAACGGCAACACCACGCCCGCGAGCAGGCTGCGCATGCGCTCGACCTGATGTCCCTGGCGGTTCTCCATCTGCGACTGGATGCTCACCAGGGTGTCCTGCATCTTGGCCCGGTTGAGCCAGATCTGCAGGGTGCCGACGGGCTGCGGGAAGGCGGCGTTCTTGCCGCGGATGCTGCTCTGCAGGACGAACGATCCGACGGCCGGCGCAGCGGCGGTCGCGTTGCTGCCGGTGAACAGCACGGCGCCGCGCGCGTCCCGTACCTCGACGCGCTCGATGTCGCGCTCCTCG
>CAZZWZ010000352.1:0-3268 GCA_964657955.1 uncultured Steroidobacteraceae bacterium | reverse complement strand
ATCTCGGCCCTGCTCGTCCTGGCGATGGTCTCGGGCTGTGACAAGGGGCAGCAGCCGCCGCCGCCCGCGGCGCCGGCCGCCGACTCGGGCTCCTCGCCGCCTGTGGCGATCGTGAACGGTACGCCCATCTCGCGCGCCGAATACGATGTCTACGTGAAGAGTCTGCTGCAGGGCAAGCCGCAGACCACCGAACTCACGCCCGAGCAGAAGGGCCAGGTGCTCGACGAGCTCATCACCATGCAGCTGGTGTCCACCCAGGCGGTGAAAGACGGGCTGGAGAAGGACCCCGACGTCGCGGCCCGCCTCGACATGCTGCGCATGCGGGTTTTGGCGGACGCCGAATCGCAGAAATTCCTGAAGGGCAAGGAGCCCACGGATGCGGAACTGCACGCCGAGTACGACACGGCCATCGCGTCCATGGACAAGACCGAGTACCACGCGCGCCACATCCTGGTCGATTCGCAGGACAAGGCCAAGGCGTTGATCAAGAAGATCAAGGGCGGAGCGAAATTCGAGGACGTCGCCAAGGCGGAATCCTCGGATAATTCGAAGACCAGCGGCGGCGATCTCGGCTGGTTCACCCTGGCCCGCATGGTCAAACCGTTCGGGGATGCGGTGAAGGGATTGAAGAAGGGCGAGATGACGCCCGAGCCCGTGCAGACCCAGTTCGGCTGGCACATCATCAAGCTCGAGGACACGCGCGACGTCGCGCCGCCGCCGTTCGATCAGGTGAAGACCCAGGTCAACAACGGCGTGATCCAGAAGAAACTCCAGGCCTACGTCGAGGACCTGAAGAAGAACGCCAAGATCGAAAAGAAGATGTAGCCGCCGGTCGGTAGCGGCGGCCGGACCGTCCGCGGGGCTAGTCCCCGGGGGTGTCGGCCGCCATCAGCGCGAGGAAGGCGGCCTCGTCGAGCACGGTGATGCCGAGGTCCCGTGCCTTCTTGAGCTTGGAACCCGAGTCCGCCCCCGCCACCACGTAGTGCGTCTTCTTCGACACGCTGCCGCTGACCTTGCCGCCACGATGGATGATGGCCTCCTGCGCCGCCTCGCGCGTCATCGCCTCCAGCGTTCCGGTGAGCACGAAGGTCTTGCCCATCAATTCCTGGCTGTTCGCCTCGGGCTCCACTGACGGCCAGACGATGCCCGCCGCCAGCAAGCGATCGAGAATGGCGACGTTCTCGGGATCGCTGAAATAGGCTGCAACCTGGCGCGCCACCACGGGCCCCACGTCGGGCACGCGCTGAATCTCCTCCGCGGACGCGTGCCGCAAGGCGTTCACGTCGCGAAAATACCGGGCGAGCGCCAGTGCCGTGGCCTCGCCGACGTCCCGTATGCCGAGCGCATAGAGAAACCGTGGCAGGGTGGTCTTCTTCGCCTCGGCGATCGCGGACTCGAGCTTTTGCGCCGATTTGTCGCCGAAGCGATCGAGGGTGGCGAGCCGCTCCGCCGTCAGCGCGAAGAGGTCCGGCACGGTTCGCACCCAGTCGCGGTCCACCAGCTGCTCCACCAGCTTGTCGCCGAGACCTTGAACGTCCAGGGCGCGCCGTGAGGCGAAGTGCCTGATCTCCTCCTTGCGCTGCGCGGCGCATCGCCGGCCGCCGGTGCAGCGGGCCACGGCCTGCTCGGCCTCGCGCACCACGGGAGAGCCGCACACCGGGCAGACCGTCGGCAGGTCGACCGCCGCGGCACCGGCCGGGCGGCGCTCCGTCATGACCCGCACCACCTCGGGAATCACGTCGCCGGCGCGTCGGATCACGACGGTGTCACCCACCCGGACGTCCTTGCGCGCCATCTCGTCCATGTTGTGCAGCGTCGCGTTGCTCACGGTGACGCCGCCGACGAAGGCGGGTTCGAGCCGCGCCACCGGCGTCATCGCGCCGGTGCGGCCGATCTGGAACTCGATCCCGCGAACCGTCGTGAGCGCTTCCTCCGCCGGAAATTTGTGCGCGATCGCCCAGCGCGGCGCCCTCGACACGAAACCCAGGCGACGCTGCAGGGCGCTGTCGTCCACCTTGTACACGACGCCGTCGATCTGGTACGGCAGCCCGGCACGCGCCAGGGCCATCTCGCGGTAGTAGCCGAGGCAGCCGTCGACCGACTCGACCACCGTCGATTGCGGACAGGTCGCGAAGCCCCATTGCTGCAACGTCTGCAGCACGAGGCTGTGCCGGGCGGGCAGAGCGCCGCCTTCGACGAAGCCGACGCCATAGATGAACAGGTCCAGCGGCCGAGCGGCCGTCATGCGTGCATCCAGCTGACGCAGACTGCCCGCGGCGGCATTGCGGGGATTGACGTACGGTTTTTCACCACGGGCCGTCGCGTCCCGGTTGAATTGCAGGAATCCCGACAGCGGCATGAACACTTCGCCTCGCACCTCCATCAGCCGGGGCGGTTCGGCGGTCAGCAGTTTATCCGGCAGCGCCACGATGGTTCTGAGATTCGCCGTGATGTCTTCGCCGGTCTCGCCGTCGCCGCGCGTGGCGCCCTGCACGTACACGCCGTTCTCGTAGAACGCGCTGACGGCCAGTCCATCCAGCTTGGGTTCGGCGGAGTACCGGACGACGTCCTGATCCAGCCGTTCGCGCACGCGGCGGTCGAAATCCCGCACTTCGTCCTCGCCGAAGGCGTTGTCGAGCGAGAGCATGGCGAGCCGGTGGCGGATGGTGCCGAAGGCGGCGACCGGGGCCGCCCCGACGCGCCGGGTGGGCGAATCGGGCGTCTGCACCTGCGGAAACTGCGCCTCGAGGCCGCGCAGCTCCACGAGCAGCCGGTCGTATTCGGCGTCCGGCACTTCGGGGTCGTCCAGTGCGTGATAGCGATGATTGTAGCGCTCGAGCAGGACGCGCAGCTCGGCCGCGCGCGCCGGCGGCCCACGGTCCGCCGCGGCCGCCTTGGCGGAGGCTCGCGTCCCGGGCTTGGCCGATTTGCTGCGCACGCGCGGGACGCCTTCGCTAGGTTTCGAGCAACGCCGCTTGGAAGCGCGCGATGTCCTCGCGCAAGGCGTCGGCCCGTGACGCCGACAGCAGGGCGCCCTGCGAATCGTGCACCGTGCCCTGCAATTCGTCGGCCAGCGCGGCTGCGGTCGCGATCAACAAATCGAACGTGTCCACCGCCTCCGCCGGTCCGGGCAACACGGCGAACAACGTCAGGCCGCGAAACACCTCGTCGGGCATCCGCGTCATGTCGAACGTGCCGGGCTCGACCAGGCTGGCGGCGCAAAACAGGGTCTGACCTTCGTGTTTGCGATGAAACACCTTGTAACGAC
>CAZZWZ010000351.1:0-3271 GCA_964657955.1 uncultured Steroidobacteraceae bacterium | reverse complement strand
GCAGGGGCGCCCATGGCGGTCAGGGCGCCGGCTGCCAGACACCCCATCGCGGCGAGCAGGCGGGCGCCGCGAATACGAGTCGATCGAAGACTGTTCAATACGGGGTCCTCAGGTTGCGTTGGCCAGGGCATGCTCGAAATCCTGGGCGGCCTTGTCGATGCCGGCGGCCACGCTTTCGATCACGTGCGCCACCTGCGGAATCTGACCCTCGGCCTCGCGCCATTTTTTCGCATCCATGTATTCGCGGACGGCCGCGATGGGTTTGGCACCGTAGCCCGTGTAGGCACCGGGCGCATACACCTGGTTCTTGAACCACGGGCGCTCGGGAAGTCCCTGCGGATTCAGGAACAGCCGCGAGACGTGCAGAAGATCGCCGTTGAGCAGGTCCAACGTTGCGGCCGGCAGCGCGGGCGATCCCTTCGCCCGGAAGTCGGACGATGCCGCGGTGAACCGCTCGGCGCTCCGGGTCAATGCGCCTAGCGCATTCTTGAGCGGCGAGAAATTCATGTAGGGCGGCACCGTCTCGGCGGGCGGCGCGACCGTGGGCCGCCGCGGATCGTCCATCGCGGCGAACACGCCCTCCTTGAGCTGCGTGTTGCGCTCGGTGATCTCTTCCTGCTTGTCCTTCAGGAGTTTCTCCAGTTCCGCCACGTACTTGGTGATCGCATCCGCCTGCGGCCCGTAGTCGACGGGAAGCAGGTCCGCATCCGCCAGCCGCATGACGGCGGTACCGGCGGTCTGCGCCAGCGCACGCCCGTACGCAAAATCCGTATCCACGAATTGCGAGTACCACGCGAAATCGTCGTAGATCGAGTGATACTGGTCGCCGTCCGCTTCGTCGGCAAATGAAATGTCGAGCGTGGAGATGCCGGCATGGTCTTGGAAGGCCGTGAAATCCGATCCATCGCCCAGTGCCTCGAGCACCAGGTCCTGACGCTTGCGCAAGTCGCTGCGCTCATCGGCATCCTTCGCCCTGGCGATGCTCGAGAGGTGCGAGCGCTCGAACACCGACATCCTGGTCTCGGGATCCTTCACGTCGCGGGCCACGGCACTGACGAAATTCTGCAGATCCTGCGTCCCGCCCGCCGAGAGGAAACCGCGTTCGTTGCCGTCGGAGTTGATGTACGCCGCCGCATGCTTCTGCAGATCGGCCAGGTGGGTCTCCACCCATTCCACCGAACCGAGCAGTCCGGGCTCCTCGCCGTCCCAGGCACAGAAGATGATCGTGCGCGCGGGCGTCCAGCCGTGCGCATGCAGGTCGCCCATCGCCCGCGCCTCTTCCAGCATCGCCGCCTGTCCCGAGATCGGATCGTCCGCCCCGTTGACCCAGGCATCGTGATGATTGCCGCGAATCACCCACTGGTCCGCCGCGGTGCCGCCCTTCAAGATGGCGATCACGTCGTAGACCGGCTTGATGTCCCAGTGGGATGCGACCGCAAGATGCACCAGCGCCGGACCCGGACCCACGTGATAGGTGAGGGCCAGCGCGCCGCGCCAGTTCTCCGGCGCAACGCGACCCTGCAATGCCGAGAGCAGGGGCAGCGCGTCGGCCGCCGAAATCGGCAGCACCGGAATCTTGGTCAGCGTCTTCGCCTGCTTCAGGGACAGGCGCTTCGCCCCCGGCGTCGCGCCCACGCCGGGCGTCAGCGGATCGCCCGGATAATCCGTATCCATGACGCTGCCGCGTTGCACGCCGCCGGCGGGACGCCAGCCGCCGGCCGGGTACTCGTCGCCCTTCGCATAGCCGTCGCCGGCGGGATCCGAATAGATGATGCAGCCGACCGCGCCGTGTTCCGCGGCCACCTTGGGCTTGATGCCGCGCCAACCCTGCCCGTAGCGCGCGATGACGATGGCACCCTTGACCGAAATACCCAGACGGTCGAGGGTCTCGTAGTCCTCGCGATTGCCGTAATTCACGTACACCAGCGGCGCCGTGACGTCGCCGTCCGCGGAGTACGCATTGTAGGTGGGCAGCTGTTCGGCGGTCTGGCCCGAGGTGGGGTCGGACGGCACGGTGGGTTCCTGCAAGGTCGCGCGAAAGGCCTTGGGCCGCAGCATCTCGAGCACGCGGCTCTTCGGTGTGGGGAAGAGCACGTCGAAGGTCTCGATCTTCGCGTCGAATCCCCACGAGGTGAATTTCGCCAGCAGCCACTCGGCATTGTCCTTGTCGTAGGCGGAGCCCACGTGGTGCGGCCGCGCACTCAGGCGCCGCATGTTCTCGCGGATGGCGTCGGGCGCGATGGCATCGCGAAACTTCTGCTCCCACATCGTCTGATCCGCCGTGCCGCGGGCGCTGTACCCGAGGAACGGCGCCGTGGCGGACGCCGGAGCGGATTCGGACTGCACCGCGAACGGCACCGCGGCACACCCCAGCAACATGAGCAGACGACTCCAGGGAACGCGGGACACGGATTTCGAGCCGGCAGAGCAGGATCGCCGGAATTCGCTGGACATCGATTCACCTTGAGACAACGCCGAACGGTCAGCGCCAGAAGTATGACCCATGGCCGGAGTTTCCGTTCGAGCATTCTTGTGGGCGCGGTCGGACCGCGCCACGCGCACGGTATCCTGGCACTATCCGCGCATGGATTCATGCATCGACATGCCGCGACGCCGCGCCGGACGATGGTGCGTGCTCGGCTTCGCGCTGCTGTCGGCGTGTGCCGGCCAGCGCCACCGCGCCGGGCCCACCGTGGGTTCGGAGGAAGCTCACGAGCTGATCGAACGGGCGCTGCCGCGCAGCGTGTCCGACCGCGACGGGTGGACCACGGACCTCTACGCCGGCTTCACGGTGCTCGGGGTCGATCCCACGCGCGAGAACATCTGTGCGGTGACGGCGGTGATCGCGCAGGAATCGGGATTCCGGGTGGACCCCGTGGTTCCCGGCCTGCCCGCCATCGCCTGGCGCGAGATCGACGATCGGGCCGAGCACGCGGGCGTGCCGCGGCTGGTGGTGCACGGCGTGCTGCAGCTGAAGTCACCCACGGGCCGCAGCTACAGCGACCGGATCGATGCCGCGAAGACCGAGAAGGAGCTCAGCGACATCTTCGAGGATTTCATCGGCGCCGTGCCCATGGGACGCACCCTGTTCGCGGACCACAATCCCATCCGCACGCGCGGACCCATGCAGGTGCACGTCCTGTTCGCCGAACAGTTCGCCGCGACGCGGCCGTACCCCTATCCCGTCAAGTCGGGCATCGCGGATGAGCTGTTCTCGCGGCGCGGCGGGCTGCACTTCGGCATCGCCCACTTGCTGCTGTATTCCGCACCG
>CAZZWZ010000350.1:367-3286 GCA_964657955.1 uncultured Steroidobacteraceae bacterium | reverse complement strand
AAGGTGCCCACGTTGGTGAAGCAGCCCGTCGCGAGGGTGGCGGTGCACTCGGGCACGGTCTTGTACATCCACGAGGTTTGATCGTACAGCTTGTTGTCTTCGTAGAAGGCGCCGACGATGCCGCGGATGCGCCACTCGTCGGGCGTGCTCAGGCGCAATTCGTGCTGCATGTGACGGTTCTGCTCGTTCGAGTGCCAGGCGGCGCTGGGGGAGAAGCAGGTGGGCGTCACACCACCTTTGCCGTAGCACTGATAGTAGTCGGCGTACACGCCGCGCGCATAATTGGTGTAGTCGCCGGCCTGTTGGACGCTGCGCACCAGGTAGCCGCCCGAATAAACGCCCTTGAGCCAGCCCACCTTGCCGTCGACGGTCAGCGAGGTCTGCTCCGCCTTGTCGCGGTCGTAGGTGGGGTTGAACAGCGTCACCTGGAGCGGCGCCAGCGGCGCGCCGTCGGAGGACGTCGGCTGCTGGTAGAACACGCCCTGGGAATTGGTGGTCTGGTAGAGCTGCGTCAGCAGCACATCCCAATCCTCGTCGATCTTGTACAGCAGTTCGGCGCGCAGCCCCTGGTAGGTCACCGGATTGATGGCATTGCCGACCAGACTGTTGTTGTTCACCGACGGGCTGCCGGGCGGCACGCAGTAGCCGGTGTTGCCGGGCGCCTTGCCGTTGGGGCAGGCGCCGTTGACGGCAGAATAGTTGGCGTAACCGATGCCGATGTCGCTGTTCGCGCGCGTGAAGGTGCCGGGCACATTCTGGATGTAGCCGCCGCGCTCATCGTTGTAGATCACCGCGCGCACCGCCACGTGTTCGGCCACCACGGGCAGGTTGATGATGGCCGTGACATCCGAGTTGTTGTCCCCGTGGGCCGTGGTGCCGTACCCGGCCTTGATGCTGCCCTCGGTCACGTCGATCTTGGGCTGGTTGGTGATGTAGCGAATGGCACCCGATTCGGCGCCCGAACCGAACAGCGTGCCCTGCGGACCCTCGAGCACCTCGATGCGGTTCAGGTCGACGGCGTAGATGTCGAGATTGCGGTTGGGCATCTGCACCGACTGATTGTCCAGATACACGGCCACGTTGGGAAAGAGACCGGTCGCGGCGCTGCCCTGGCTGGCCTGGGATCCGGCGCTCAGGCCCCGCATGAACACCTCGTTCTGTCCCGGCCCGTTGTTGGCCGTGGTGACGTTGGGCAGATACTTGATGTAGTCGTCGAAGGTGAGAATGTTGAGCTGCTGCAGCGATTGCGAGGTGAAGGCCTGCATCGCGATGGGCACGTCCTGCATGCTCTCGTTGCGCCGCTGCGCGGTGACCGTGATTTCCTGGATGGAATCCGCGCCGGCTTCGGTGTCGGCCGCCGCCGCGGTCACGGCATGGCCGAGTCCGGCCGAGGTGCCGAGAACGGCGGCGATGGCGTAGGATAATTTTGCATTCACGATACATCCCTTTCAAGGTTGGTGGTTTTATTGTTCCGGCACGCATGCATTGCCGCCTGCAGCGGCCCGAGCCACGGCGCGAAGCGGCGCCAGCGGTCCAGGCCTTCGGTGTAGAGGGGGCGGCGCACCTGTTCCGAACTCGCCGTGCGCACGCTGCGGGCGTTCTTGTGAAATTCCAGACAGTCGGCCTCGAACGGCAGGCCGCAGAAGTCGAGCAGACGCCGTACCTGGCATTCCAGGTCGCCGACCAGGGTCTCGTACTGCACGCGCAGTATCCTGCCGGGGAGCGCGTGGTCCCAGTGATCCATGAGGTCGACATAGGTGCCGTGGTAGCGCGCGATGTCGTCGATGGCGTAGGTGAATTCCTGGCCGGTCGCGAACAGCTGCTTGAAATTGCCGAAGCAGCACGCCATCGCCTCGCGCCGGGCATCGATGATCTTCGCGTTCGGCAGCATCAGGTGGATCAGGCCGATGTGCCGGAAATTGTTCGGCATCTTGTCGATGAAGAACGCCCTACCCGATCGGTAGATGCGCGTGTCGTTCAGGTACTCCTCGCCGATTGCGCGCAGCTGCTCGGCGCTTGCGTCCTGCAGCAGCCGGGGATAGCGCGGCCGGGCGGGGTCGGCATCGCGGCCCTGCAGCCGGTGAACCAGCCGCGGAATGTCCGCGAGCTCCATGGTGCCCTCCACCTGTGAATGCGACGCCAGGATTTGTTCGAGCAGGGTGGAGCCGGACCGCGGCAGGCCGACGATGAAAATGGGCGCCGGATCCGGGCATCCCCAGCCGCGACGCGCCGCGAAGAATTCACGGGTGCAGACGGCGCGCTGCAGGCGCGTGTTGTGTTCGATGAGCTCGATGCGAAAATCGAGCTCCGACCTCTTCAGGGCGTTGCCGCGTTCGTAGTACGAGAAGGACTCTGCATACTCGGCGCGGTCCTCCAGCGCCTTGCCCAGCGCGAAACACAGGTGGTAGCGATCGACGGCGGCCGTTCCGGGGGCGCACTCCGCGGCCCGCATGGCACGGATTTCGTCGTCGTCGAAGGCGTACGTCTTGAGATTGGCGAGGCTCCAATAGGCGTCCCCGTGGTCGGGGCGCGCCAGGGCCGCGGCGCGATAGGCGGCGATGGCTTCGTCGCCGCGCCCGAGCGTCTTCAGGCAGTGGCCCACGGACAGCCGCAGGTCGGCGGCATCGGGCATCTCGCGCAAGACCTCGCCATAGGCGCGCAGCGCCCCTTCGTGATCGCCCAGGCCGGTGAGCACGGCGGCATGCAGCGTGCGGGCGGCGCGATCCAGAGGATCGGCCTGCAGCAACTTCAGCACCTCCGCGAGCGCCCGCGCATGGCGATGCCGCCTGAGGAGCACGCCGACGTAGTCGTGACGCGCCGCCTGGTGGCCGGGCGCGAGCAACAGCGCGTGGTCGAGCAGCATCTCCGCATCGTCGATAATGTCCAGCCTCACGCCGATCTGCGCCAGCAGCCGCATGG
>CAZZWZ010000350.1:0-357 GCA_964657955.1 uncultured Steroidobacteraceae bacterium | reverse complement strand
GCAGGAAGCCCCGCACCACCCGCTCGGCCTCGTGCACTTCGCCGTCCGCGAACAAGCTCCGGGCCGTCACCACGTCCGCGGGCAGTTCGGCCAGTGCGGCGACGTGGTCGGCGGCGTTTTGAGCCTCGTCGGGCTGCCCGGCGGCGCGAAACAACCAATGCAGCGCGCGCCAGCTGGCGGGCAGGGCGGGATTGATGGTCACGGCCGCGAGATACGCCTGGATGGCGGCTAGCGGGTCGCCCGCGGCCACCTGCAAGTGCCCGCGTTCCTGGAACAGCCGCGAATAGTTGGGATGCAGTGACTCCAGCCGCTGCAGGGTAGCGAGCGCGTCGCCGAGGCGTTTCAGATAGCGCTGAG
>CAZZWZ010000349.1:0-3296 GCA_964657955.1 uncultured Steroidobacteraceae bacterium | reverse complement strand
CTCCGGCAGGTGCGCACGGGTGTTTTCAAGGGGCGTTCTCGATGCGAACGCGTGCGGCGTCGGCTCCGTCCGGCAGCGAGAGGCGCAGGGTCTGGGACCCGGCATCATAGCGACTCGGCACCGTGCGGCGTCCGAGCAGCACGCGGCGCGGGGCGGCGGTCACGCCGTGCACCGTCAGGTCGACGTGCTTCCACCACGGCGGGCGGCGACCCTCGCGTGCCGCGAATTCGACGAGGGTGACGGGCCCGGTGTGGCAGCGCACGGTCTGGCGCACATAGTCGCCCTTCTGGTAGGCGAAGCTGATCCCGTCATCCCAGTACACGCTGCCCGCGCAATCCGGCCCGGGATACACCGACACCTCCAGCGCCCCGGTGGGAGTTTGCTGCGTGCTCTGCGTCAGGGGTTGCTTGGGCAGGATGCTGCCGGGGCGCACCAGCACGGGCAGGTGGTCCAGGCGCGGCGTCTCGGTCAGAACGTCCGCCGGCAGACGCAGGCCGGTCCAGTAGTCGTACCAGCCTTGACCCGGCAGGTTGATGCGATAGGGCGCGGGCGATTCGCCCTCGGGCGCCGGTGCGATCAGCAGGGCCGGTCCCAGCATGAACTGCGTCGCGCTGCCGCCGGCAATCTGGGCGCGCGCCAGTTGATCGGGAAATTCCAGGAAGACGGGGCGCATCAACGGCACCCCCGTGCGGCTGTACTCCTCGGCGAGGGCGTACAGATAGGGCATGAGCCGGTAGCGCTCCTCGATGAACCGCCGGCGGATGCTCTCGTGCTCGGGACCGCCCACCCACGGCTCCTGGGCCGGCTTGCCCTTCTCGTAGTGATCGCGAAACACCGGATTGAAGGCGCCGATCTCGATCCAGCGGGTCAGCAGGTCGGCCGACGGCGCGGGGCCGCCGAACCCGCCGATGTCGTCGCCCACGTAGCCGAAACCGCTCAGGCCCAGATTGTTCAACATGGCGATGGACAGCCGCAGTTGATTCCAGTTCGAGGTGTTGTCGCCGGTCCAGACCGCGGCGTAGCGTTGTCCGCCCGCGAAGGTGGCGCGCGTGAGCACGAAGGGCCGCCGCTCCGGCGCGAGCCGGCGCAGACCCTCGTAGGTGGCGCGCGAATTGAGCATGCCGTAGACGTTGTGCATTTCCGCGTGACTCGCATCGCGCGGCCGGAATCCGGGCTCCTCGATGCGATGCACCGTGTCGAGCGGCATGGTCTTGTCGCGGCGGTTGAAGATGGCGGGTTCGTTCATGTCGTTCCAGAAACCCGCGACGCCGTCCCGCACGAACCCGCCGTACAGCGTGCCCCACCAGTCGCGCGCGGCGGGGCGGCTGAAATCCGGAAACACGGCGGGCCCGGGCCAGACGTCGCCCACGTAGACGGACCCGTCGGGGCGCCGCAGGAACAGGCCCTGCGCGGCGCCGCTGTCGTACGGCGCATAGTCCTGTCCGGGTGCCTGCGCGATGTGCAGATCCGTGATCAGCACGGTCTCGAAATCCATCGCGTGCAGGGTGGCGACGAAGCGGGGCAGATCGGGAAAGGCCTTGGGGGCCACGGTGAACGGGCGATTGCGATCCTGGTAATCGATGTCGAGATACAGCACGTCGGCGGGGATCCGGTCGTCGCGCAGCCGGTGCGCCACGGCAAGCGCCTCGGATTCGTTTTCATACGAGTAATGCGATTGCTGGAAGCCGAGGGCCCAGCGGGGCGTGAGCGGCGCCTTGCCGGTGAGCGCGGCGTAGGCTTCGACCACGCCCTTGGGGTCGGGCGCCGCCAGCACGTAGTAGTCCACCGGGCCGCCCTCGGCGCCGATGACCAGCGTGTCGTGTTCCGACCGGCCGAAATCGAAACGACTGCGCCAGGTGTCGTCGAACAGCAGCCCGAAGCTGCGTCCGCTCTCGGCCACGCCGAGCACGAAGGGAATGGACTTGTACAGCGGGTCGGTGGACTCGCCGAACTGGCCCGCATCGGTGTTCCACAACGCGAATGCGCCGCCGCGGCGGTCCAGGAGGCCGGTCTTGTCCCCGAGCCCGAAATAATGCTCGTCCGGCGGCATGACCTTGCGCAGTTCCACGGCGCCCGCGTCGCCGTCCGCGGCCGGCGACAGCACCAGCGCCCGGCCGGGTGCATCGTCCAGGATCACGTGGCCGGCGAGGTCTTCGATGCGCACGTGCAACGTGTCCGGGTTCACCCGCACCACGAGCGCGGTCGTGCGCAGTTCGATCTGCGAATCGGCCCTGGTCAACGTCATGGGTTCGCGATGGCGGCGCACCTCGGGAAGCACCGACCAGGACGCATCCTCGGGCAGCGTCATGCGGCCGGCCCGCACGCGGATGGTGTCGCTGCGGGGTGCGCTGATCTCGAGCGTCACGTCGTGTGCCCTGACCTCGTAGCGTTCCACCGGGCCGCCCGCCCAGGCGGCTTCGCCGGCGAGCAGTGCGACCACGACCGCCCGGAGCCATGCCGCCGCCCCTGCCGATGGCCGGCAAGCGCCCGTCCTCGAACCTCTGCTCGAACGCCGCGAGATCATGGCAGCGGCGCACTCATGGCAACGGCGGTGCCTTGCAGTGTCGATCGATGAACTGCCGGTGCGTGGGCAGGGTGAGCGCGGCGGTGTGCAACGCGTCGCGCAGCCTGGCGAGCCAGGCGGGGGCGTCGACTTCGCGGTAATGAATCAGCGGGTCGGGCCGCTCGGGCAGGTTGAACTGCCCGACGTGCACGGCCAGCCACGAGGCCGGTCCGAACAGATCGTATTCGCGCGGCACCAGCCGGCCGAACCGCCGGAAATGCAGGATCTTCTCCTGGAGCGTATCGGGAACGCTCATGTTCGCGCAATACCGCCACAGTTCGTCCCGCCGCTCGTTCAAATGATAGTGCAGGATGATGAAGTCCCGGATGCGCTCCACCTCGCATGCCGAGATACGGTTGAATTCATTGACGACCAACGGGTCGAAATCGCGGTCCGGGAACAATGCCAGCAACTTGGAGATGCCGGCCTGGATGAGATGCAGGCTGGTGGACTCCAGCGGCTCGAGAAAGCCGCTCGACAATCCGATGGCGATGACGTTGCGATTCCACGTCTTGCGGCGGCGGCCCGTGACGAAGCGCAGCATCCGCGGCTCGGCGAGCGCGCGTCCGTCGAGGTTGGCGGTGAGCGTGGCGGCGGCGGCCTCGTCGTCGATGAATTCCGATGCGTAGACGTAGCCGTTGCCGGTGCGATGCTGCAGCGGGATGCGCCATTGCCAGCCGGCCTCGCGCGCGGTGGAACGGGTGTAGGGCGTGAAGTCGCCGGTGCCCGCGCC
>CAZZWZ010000348.1:0-3326 GCA_964657955.1 uncultured Steroidobacteraceae bacterium | reverse complement strand
CGTACCAGCGAAAAGCATCCGCCATTCCAGCTTATGCACTCCGGCGAATCCGGCCGCTGGATGCAGAACGCGGGGGACCAGGACAGGGACAGCAGGTAGTAATCGAATTGTCCGGGGGCCGTGTCGGCTTGCGCGCGATGGTGATGCCGCGCCTGCGCGCCCGCCGCGCCGAGCAATGCCAGCAGGAACCATGCGACCCTCACCGCGTTCGACACCATCTCATCCTCCAGCGCGTGTTGACTGCAGATCGAAGCCGCCCGGGCCGCTCACCCAGGTGTCCTTGTCGCGAATGATAGCCTGGGCGGGAAGGTTCTGGGTCTGTACGCCCACCCCCGGCATCTTCCGCACCGCCGTGCCCACGGCGAAGATCTCCACCAGGCTCGAGCCGAGTTCGATGATGTAGGTCTTGATCCCCACCACCTCGTCGGCGCCCAGCGCGGCCGCCTCGGTCTCCAGACGATCGAACACATGCTCGCGTGCATCGTAGATGAGCGTCGTCAGGTCGCTGATCTCGCCCCTGACGAGGCCTTTGAAGGCCGCTTTGATTCCGCCGATGGCGCCCAGGGAATACACCGCCGTCGAGATCAGGAGCTTGAGCGGAACGTAGCCCATCTGGGTCATCCCCCACAGCTCCTCCCCCGTCAGATCGCTGGTGACGGGCGCCTCCATGCACTGCGCGGGCAGCAGGGCATGGAACGCCGCGGTTCCCGCCATGAACATCTCGTGGAAGCCCGAGAATTGAAGCACGTTGGTGCGCACGCCCACCA
Organism: uncultured Steroidobacteraceae bacterium; assembly: GCA_964657955.1. Taxonomy (GTDB): domain Bacteria; phylum Pseudomonadota; class Gammaproteobacteria; order Steroidobacterales; family Steroidobacteraceae; genus Bog-1198. The sequence continues at coordinate 2,559 of CAZZWZ010000348.1, read as the reverse complement.
CCGAGTTGGCGCGGGCGGCCCTGGCGTGTCCCACCATCCGCTCGAGCGCATGGTGGCGGGTCTCGTTGAACACGTCGCTGAATTCCTTGATCTCGCCGCGGATCAAGGTTTTGAGGGTGCCGGCGATCCCGCCGACGGCTCCCACCGAGTAGGCGATGTTGCCGAAGACGTACTCGCGCGGCTCGTAGCCGGCATCCATGTGACAGTAGAGTTCCTGCGCATCGTGCGCGCTGGTGAAGCGCGCCGCGCCCTCCCGGCCGCTGACCCCGGACCCCACGAACAAGAACTCCGAATTGCCGTTCAAGTTGCGCAATTCCGACGTCACGCCCACCACGCCGTGCACGCCCTCGCGATCGGCCTCCGCACGCATGCGACCGAACGCCGCTTCGCGTCCCGCGTGGATCATGCGGGTCACGTCGGGAATCTCGCCGCCCACGATGCCCCGAAACACGGAGCGCACGCCGCCCAGGAGGCCCATCGACTGCACGCTGTTGCCGATGACCACACCGCGCGGGGTCAACCCCTTCAGCCACATGCAATACATCTCGTTGCCGGACAGGCCGGTGAGCTTGGGATGGGTGCGCGCGACCGGGCTCACGCGCCGCGCCCCGGGTTCGTCGCGGCCAACCAGGCGATCAGGGTCAGCAATGCGGCCTGCAGCGGCAGCCGCGCCACCAGCACCCAGTACGGCACGCCGAACAATTCAGGCCGTTGCAGCATGTAGAAATGACAGGGAGTCACCGCCAGGGTCAGCAGGAACAAACCGATGGCGGCGGCACGCCGCGTGGGCGCGTACACCAGGCCGGCGGCGCCCAGCAATTCGAACACGCCGCTGACCAGCACCGCCACGCGCGGCCACGGAATGTACGGCGGCACGATGCGCATTTCGGTCCGCGTCAGCGCGAAATGCGCGATGCCGCCGATCGCGAACCACAGGAACACGAAGGTCAAACCCGCCACGGTCGAATTCGGCAACGGCCGGGGCGGCACCAGGGACGGCATCGGCCGCGGCATCAGGTACGGCCCAACAGCCGCTCCACCGCCGGCGCCACGAGTTCCGGGCGTTCGATGTGAAGCATGTGGCCGGCTTCGGGGATACGGACGATGTCGATGTGTGGGATCAGCTCTCGAAAAGCATCGTCCGTACCGCCCGCGCCGAGTCTGGCGAGGTGTTCCGATTCCTCGCCCAGCAACAGCAGCAAGGGCGCCGCGATGTGGCGCCAGGCGGCCTCCGCTTCCGGACGGCGGTACGGATGAGGATTCACCCAGCGATGGCGGCTGTCGCCCAGCAGCCGCACCCGCCCCTCCGGTCCCTGCGCGGCCCATGCCCGCGCGATGAAATGGACGCGCTCCGGCGGAAACCGCGGATAGCGAAACGCGATGATGGTCGCCAATTGCTCGAACGAATCGTAATCCTTCAGCGGCGGCACGGCCTTGCATTGATCCAGCCATTGGCGCAGCCGCGTCACCGCCTGCTCGGGCGTCGTGGTGGCCAGTCCCACACCCTCGAGGTTGGCGACGCAGCGCACGCGCCCGGGCCGCAGACCCGCATAGACGCTGGCAATGTTGCCGCCCATGCTGTGGCCCACGAGCCGAGCGGGGGTATCGGGCGACAATCGATCGAGCAACGCATCCAGATCCGCATAGTAGTCCGGGAACCAGTAGCCGTCCTGCGACCAGCCGCTGCGGCCGAAGCCGCGCCAGTCCGGCGCCACCAAGGGCCACTCGCGCTCGAAGCAGTCGACCATGAACTGGAAGGTGTCCCCGGTATCCTGCCACCCGTGCAGCAGGACCACGGGGGGCGACGAATCCGACGGTGGCGGGCCCCAGCGGTTCAGGTGGATGTCGAGTCCGCGCACGCGGCAGATCTCGCGCCGCGGCGCGCGCACCGCTCGATATCCCGTCACTCGGCTGGGTTCCGCATGTGAGTGCAATGCCTCCCGACGTCATGTTCGACACTCCCGACGTCATCTTACCGACAGTTCGTTCGCGATCCCATGCGGCGGGCGGCTCGCACCGGACGCATCGCCGGTTTGCGATTACCAGGACGGCGGGTGCATGCTCCGCACCATGAGCGACGATCGTATAGGACCCTACCGCATTCTGCACTCGCTCGGGGTCGGCGGCATGGGCGAGGTGTACCTCGCCGAAGAGGCGGAAACGGAACCCCGGCGGCAGGTTGCCATCAAGGTGGTGCACGGCGGTTCGCTTCATCGCGCCATCCACTCGCGATTCAAGGTCGAGCGCCAGATCCTCGAACGGCTCGACCACCCCAACATCGCCCATCTGCTCGATGGCGGCACCCTCGCGGACGGGTCGGCGTACATCGTCATGGAGTACGTCGAGGGCGTTGCCATCGATGCGTACTGCGATGCCAACCGCCTGGACCTGATCGCGCGCCTGCGCAAGGATCCGTCGTCGGTGAGCATCTCGGTGTGCACGCCGAGATGGCGGCGGTCGGTGACGAGCTCCAGCACCGCGTTCGGGATGCCGCCGATGCCGATCTGCAGGCAGTCGCCATCCCCGATCATTTCGGCGACATGGCGGCCGATGGCGCGC
>CAZZWZ010000347.1:0-3332 GCA_964657955.1 uncultured Steroidobacteraceae bacterium | reverse complement strand
GCGATCTACCCGCTGCCCTACCTCGACCCGGACGCGGCACGCATCGTGCTGGCCTTCGACGTGCGTCTCGACGATGAGTGTAACCCCCGGGTGGCCATCCACGGGTGGCGCGAGCAGTCCCGGCTGTCGCTCTGGGACGCGGTCGAGAAGTACCTGCAATTCGGGGTACAGCACGTGCTGTGCACCGACGTCGGCCGCGACGGCGCGCTGACGGGGCCCAATGTCGATCTGTACGCCGAGGCCGTGCGGCGCCATCCGCGCATCGAGTGGCAGGCATCGGGCGGCATCCGCCACGCCCGCGATCTGCGCGCCCTGGCCGCGACCGGCGTCGCCGCGGCCATCAGCGGCAAGGCCCTCCTGGAAGAACGGATCGCACGCGAGGATTTGCAGTCATTCTTGCCAAACGCATAATTCCCTGTCTCGACGTGCGCGACGGCCAGGTGGTGAAAGGCGTGCGCTTTCGCGACCATCGCGTCGTCGGCGACATCCTGGAACTGGCGGCTCGCTATCGCGACGAAGGCGCCGACGAGTTGGTGTTCTACGACATCTCGGCGAGCCCGCAGGGGCGCTCCGTGGACCGCGGCTGGGTCACCCGCGTGGCACGGCTGCTCGACATTCCGTTCTGCGTGGCGGGCGGCATCGGGTCCGTCGCCGAGGCCGAACAGGTGTTGGCCGCCGGTGCCGAGAAGATCTCCGTCAACTCCCCGGCGCTCTCGGCACCCGATCTCATCGACGACCTGAGCAGGCGCTTCGGCGCCCAGTGCGTGGTGGTGGGCATCGACAGCCAGACGCAGGGTGACGATTTCCGGGTGCAGCAGTTCACCGGCGACGCCGGCCGCACGCGGGACACGGCGAGAAGGACGCTCGACTGGGTGATCGAGGTGCAGGCGCGCGGGGCCGGTGAGATCGTCCTCAATTGCATGGCCAGCGACGGCGTGCGTCGCGGCTACGACATCGCCCAGCTGCGGGCCGTCCGCGAACGGTGCAGCGTCCCGTTGATCGCTTCGGGCGGCGCGGGCAACGTCGGTCACTTCGCGGCCGTGTTTCGCGAGGCACGGGTGGATGCCGCACTGGCCGCCAGCGTGTTTCATTCGGGCGAGATCGAAATCCACGCGCTGAAAAAACAGCTGCGAGCCGGCGGCATCGAGGTGCGTTTATGAACGAGGTGCATTCCGGCGGGAGGCGTCCCATCGACGCCGACGCATTGGACTGGGACAAGGGCGAGGGTCTGCTTCCGGCGGTCGTTCAGGATGCCGACTCCGGTGCCGTCCTCATGCTGGCGTACATGAATCGCGCGGCGCTGGCCGCCACGCTGGCCGGCGGCCGGGTCACGTTCTGGAGCCGCAGCAAACGACGCCTGTGGACCAAGGGCGAATCGTCGGGCAATTTCCTGATGCTCGTCGATGCGGCCGCCGATTGCGACCGGGACACGCTGTTGATCCTGGCCCGACCGCTGGGGGCGGTCTGCCACACGGGCACGGCCACGTGCTGGGGATCGGCGGCGCCCCGCGCCGCGGTGCAGACGGTGTCGTTCCTGGCCGGCCTGGAACGCATCATCGACGAGCGCCTGGAGGTCAAACCCGAGGGCAGCTACACCGCCAAACTGCTGGCGCAGGGCATGCGCCGCATCGCGCAGAAGGTGGGCGAAGAGGGGCTGGAACTCGCCCTGGCCGCAGTCGCACAGTCGAACGACGAGGTCGTCGCCGAGGCGGCCGACCTCCTGTACCACGTCTTGATGCTCCTGCGCGTCAAGGGCCTGTCCCTCGGCCAGGTCGTCGCCGAGCTCGAAACCCGGCACGTCGCTCGGCGGTCGGGCGGCCCGGTGCCGGCAGTTTCCGCGACCCAGACGCGGTAGTCCCGAACGACCGTCCCGCCCGCCGGCCGCTCCGCACCGGCGAGCCGCGGCGGCGCAATCTCAGGCGGCGAGCGGCGCCGCGTGCTGCAAGACCGGCACGTCGCGATCCGAGAGAATGCGCTGCAATTCCTCCGGACTTCGGCCCTCGGGGCTGAGCCAGGCCTCGACGTGCTCGGGGCGCAGGTTGACGATGCAGCGGTCATGGCCCGCCGCCGCGACATCGGCCGGCGGCTCATCGGTGATCGCGGCGAAGCTGCGCAGATCGAACGGCTGCCCCTTCCAGTGCGACCAGAGACACGCCACGTACAGCGTTTGCGCGGGGTGCGGCGTGAACTGCAGGACCACGTTGCGTTCCGATTCGCCGTCGCGCAGCTCACGCCCCTGCATGGCGTGCAACCGCACGTTCTCGTAGAAGCTGTCGACCAGCAGGATCGCATGCTGCCGCCCGAACTGCCCGCTCCAGAAGCCGTTCAGGCTGTCCCGCCTTGCATTGTACAAACCCGGGTACTTCTTGTCGTAGAAGGCGGGCTTGCCCTCGGGCCTGCAGCCATAACGCATGGGCGTCAGGAGATGCTCGCCGTGCTGCCGGACGATGACGCCGGCGAACATCATCGGAAACACCCGGTCGTCGCGCTGCGAAGGTTCGACGCGACGAAGATCGCCGAGCTTCGCCGTGAAGGCCTCGATTTTGCCGGCCGCGATCCGCACGTCCTCGCGCGCCCTCTTCGTGGCCTTCTGCTCCAGCGAGCGCCGCCCGTCGGCCAGCCGCGTCTTCTGCAGGAAAAGATCCTTCTCGAGTTTCGCGGCCGTACGCTCGCGATGGGTCTCGATGGCGGCCCGGATGCGGCGGCCCTGCTCGGTGGTGGGGTGGGAGAAATTCGCCTCGAAGCCACGCGAGATGTTGAGCGTCGGCTCCTCGAGACGCTGAAAGAAGAGCCGCTCGGCCTCGGCATAATCCAGCCGTATGCCGAGATTGCGGTGCAATTTCCGCACCACCTGCGCGACCTGGGCCGAATAGCACATGGCCCTAATGTACGCGAATTCTCGCTCGGTTCAATTCCGCGGGCGGCCCGGGCGATGCGCCGTCGAATCGCCGCGGTTCAGTTCAGCGCGTCGATACGCTCCGCGACGTAGCCCGCGCCCATCACCGCCAGCTTCAACTTGTCCGGAGAGGTCAGCGATTCGTCGTACTTCACGGTGGCATCGCCGGCGGCATACGACACCGCCACCTCGCGCACACCGCCCATCCGCTTGAGTGCCGCGGCGATCACGTTCGCACAGCCGCTGGACGTCATACCAATCAATCGCAAGCGTTCGGTCTGCATTTCGATGTCTCCGGCGGATGAACGACGCGTGAACGTCGGTTTTAACTCTTGACCTTGGACACGGCTTCGGCTTCCCAGCTGCCGTTTTGATTGGTTGCCTGGCATAGATACACCGCCGCGGCCGTCTTCGAGCCGGCGAGGTTGACCCTCAC
>CAZZWZ010000346.1:0-3336 GCA_964657955.1 uncultured Steroidobacteraceae bacterium | reverse complement strand
TCTGCAGGAACGGCTGGATCTCGCCACGCCCGTCTATGCCCATGTGCCGGTGCTCACCGAGGGCGACGGCAGAAAACTGGCCAAGTCGGCCCGCAGCATCCGCATGGATGACCGGCACCGGCAACCCCAGCTGCTCCAGGCGCTCACGTTGCTGGGTTTGTCGCCCCCCGCAGAGTTGCTGCAGTCCGGCGTCCGGGACATCTGGGCCTGGGCCATCGGGCGGTGGGATGCCGCCCGCGTTCCCCGCCGGCTGGTACTGCCCTTGACGACATAACGCGCGGGGTTCTGCGCCCCGCAGGCGCAAATCCTCCGGCGGCATCGCGGATTTGCCTTGTTCCTGCATTGCGCTATTCTGGCGGCGACAAGCAGTGGGATGGTACGGCATCAAGTACGGACCGGCATTCTTCGGTAGCGCGCTGTGCTCACCTTAATAATGAGGATCCCCCATGAGCGATCCACGAGTGATCAAGAAGTATCCGAACCGGCGTCTCTACGACACGGTGGAGAGCCGCTACATCACCCTGGCGGACGTCCGGCGTTTGGTGGTGGAGCACATCGAGTTCGTGGTCGTCGACAAGAAGAACAACGCCGACATCACCCGCAGCATCCTGCTCCAGGTGATCGCCGAGCAGGAACATCTCTCCGAGCCCATCTTGACCCAGGAGTTCATGGTCCACGTGATCCGGTCCTACGGAACCGGCCTGCAGGTCACCGTCAGCGGTCACCTCGAACAGAGTCTGCGACAATTCATGAGTCAGCAGCCGCAGACGGTGCGCGAACGCCCGAAGTCCTTTCCCCCGGCACGACAGGAAGAGCACTACAAGGCGCCCATCAACCGCGACGCGCCCAATCTCAACAAGTGAACCCGTCCCGGCAGAAACCGACCGCGACGATCCCGCCACCCGGGTGATCGCAACGGCCGGAATCGGGCCGCGCCGATCGCGCGCCGCCCGGCCGCTGCCCGCGGGTCAGTCGGCGTCGACGTTGCGCATGGACAGGCGTACCCGGCCCTGGCGGTCGACTTCGAGCACCTTCACCCGTACCACATCGCCTTCCTTCAGCTTGTCGCCCACACGCTCCACCCGCTCCTCGGAAATCTGGGAGATGTGCACCAGGCCGTCGCGGCCCGGCAGGATGGTGACGAACGCGCCGAAATCCATCAGGCGTGCCACCTTGCCATCGTAGACGCGGCCCACTTCGATGTCCGCCGTGATCAACTCGATGCGGCGCTGCGCCTCGCGGCCCGCCGCACCTTGCACGGAGGCGATCTTGACCGTGCCGTCGTTCTCGATGTCGATGGAGGTTCCGGTCTCCTCCGTGATCTGCCGAATCACCGCGCCGCCCTTGCCGATCACGTCGCGGATCTTCTCCGGATCGATCTTCAAGGTGATGATGGTGGGTGCCCATTCGGACATGTTCTCGCGCGGCTTGGAGAGCACCTTGTTCATCTCGTCGAGGATGTGCAGGCGGCCGCTGCGCGCCTGGTCCAGCGCGACCTTCATGATCTCGCGGGTGATGCTCGTGATCTTGATGTCCATCTGCAGGGCCGTGATGCCGTCCTTGGTGCCGGCCACCTTGAAGTCCATGTCGCCGAGGTGATCCTCGTCGCCCAGGATGTCGGTCAGCACCTGGAACCGGTCGCCCTCCTTCACCAGGCCCATCGCCACACCGGCGACCGGCGCCTTGATGGGCACGCCGGCGTCCATCAGGGCCAGACTGGTGCCGCACACCGAGGCCATGGAGCTCGAGCCGTTGGATTCGAGGATCTCCGACACCACGCGGATGACGTAGGGGAACTTCTCCACCCCCGGCATCACCGCCTTGACGCCGCGCTTGGCGAGATTGCCGTGCCCGATTTCACGACGCTTCGGCGAGCCCATCATGCCGGTCTCACCCACGCTGAAGGGCGGGAAGTTGTAATGCAGCATGAAGGGCTCCTTGCGCTCGCCCATCAGCCCGTCGATGATCTGTGCGTCGCGTCCGGTACCCAGCGTGGTCACCACCAGCGCCTGCGTCTCGCCGCGGGTGAACAAGGCAGACCCGTGCGTCCGGGCCAGCACGCCGGTGCGGATGCTGATGCCGCGCACGGTCTTGGTGTCGCGGCCATCGATGCGCGGATGCCCGCCCAGGATGCGCTCGCGCACCAGCCGATATTCCAGGTTGAAGAATTCCCCACCGATCTGCTCGGGCGTGAACTTCGCCGACTCGCCGGCGGCGAGCGCTGCGAGGGTGGCCGTCTTCACGTCCTTGATCTTGGCGTAGCGCTGCTGCTTTTCGGTCACGCTGTAGGCGGCGGCCAGATCGGTCTCGGCCACGGAACTGACGGCCTTCTGCAGTTCGGTGTTCGCTTCCGGCGCGGCCCAGGACCACTTCGGCTTGCCCGCTTCGGCCGCGAGATCTTTGATCGCCCGGATCGCCACCTGCATCTGCTCGTGGCCGAACATCACGGCGCCCAGCATGATCTCCTCGTTCAGGCCGTCGGCCTCCGATTCGACCATCAGCACGCCCTCGGCGGTCCCCGCGACCACGAGATCGAGCTGCGATTCGGACAACTGCGTGACCGTGGGATTCAACAGGTACTTGCCGTTGACGTAACCCACCCGCGCGGCGCCGATGGGCCCCATGAAGGGCATTCCCGAGACCGCCAGTGCGGCCGAGGCCCCCAGCAACGCGGCGATGTCGGGGTCGACCTCCGAGTTCACCGACAGCACCGAAGCGACCACCTGCACGTCGTTGACGAAGCCTTCCGGGAACAGCGGACGGATGGGGCGGTCGATCAATCGCGACGTCAGCGTCTCCTTCTCGGTGGGCCGCCCTTCACGCTTGAAGAAGCCGCCGGGGATCCGACCCGCCGCGTACGTCTTCTCGATGTAGTTCACCGTCAGCGGGAAGAAGTCCCGCCCCGGGGTGGCCTTCTTCATGCCCACCGCCGTCACCAGCACCACCGTGTCGCTCATCGTGACGAGCACCGCCCCGTCGGCCTGACGCGCCAACTCCCCCGTCTCGATCGTGACGGTGTGGTCGCCATACTGAAAACTTTTCGTAGGTTTGCTCACGCAAAGCCCCTTGTAGTGGAAATTTATCGGGATTCACGCGGTCGACCGCCCCGGGGCGGCGCCGGCGGTCAGCGGCGCAGGCCCAGCCGTTCGACCAGGCTGGTGTACGCTTCCGGCGTCTTGCTCTTCAGGTAATCGAGCAGCTTGCGCCGCTGATTCACCATTTTCAGCAAACCGCGGCGCGAGGCATGATCCGCCTTGTGCGCCGTGAAGTGCTGGCTCAAACCGTTGATGCGCTCGGACAGCAGGGCGACCTGGACTTCCGGGGAGCCGGTATCGT
>CAZZWZ010000345.1:0-3337 GCA_964657955.1 uncultured Steroidobacteraceae bacterium | reverse complement strand
GGCAACGTCAACGGCAACGGCGGACGTGCGCCGCAGGAAGACTACGGCGATCTGCCGGAGGGCGGCGACGATCTAGAAATCATTGCGCCCACCGATCTCGCGCGCAGCCGCAGCTCCATGAACCTGACGGAGCTGAAGAAGCGGCCGATCAGCGATCTGGTCAAGCTCGCCGAGACCATGGGTCTCGAGAACATGGGCCGCTCGCGCAAGCAGGACATCATCTTCGGCGTGCTGAAAGCCCATGCCCGCAAGGGCGAGGACATCTACGGCGACGGCGTTCTGGAAATCCTGCAGGACGGCTTCGGTTTCCTGCGTTCGTCCGACTCGAGCTATCTCGCCGGTCCGGACGACATCTACGTGAGCCCCAGCCAGATCAGGCGCTTCAATCTGCGCACCGGCGATTCGATCTCCGGCTTGATCCGGCCGCCGAAGGACGGCGAACGTTATTTCGCGCTCTTGAAAGTGGGCGAGATCAACTACGATTCCCCGGAGAGCTCCCGCGGCAAGGTCCTGTTCGAGAATCTGACGCCGCTGCATCCCACCGAGCGGTTGAACCTGGAGCGCGGCAACGGCTCCACCGAGGATTTGACGGCGCGGGCCATCGATCTGGTGGCGCCCATCGGCAAGGGCCAGCGCGGTCTCATCGTCTCGCCGCCCAAAGCCGGCAAGACCATGTTGCTGCAGAACATCGCCACCGCCATCACGGCCAATCATCCCGAGGTGTATCTCATCGTGCTGCTCATCGACGAGCGGCCCGAGGAAGTCACCGAGATGGCGCGCACCGTGAAGGGCGAGGTGGTGTCCTCGACGTTCGACGAACCGGCCAGCCGGCACGTTCAGGTGGCCGAGATGGTGATCGAGAAGGCCAAGCGCCTGGTCGAGCACAAGAAGGACGTGGTCATCCTGCTCGACTCGATCACGCGCCTCGCGCGTGCGTACAACACCGTGGTGCCGAGTTCCGGCAAGGTGCTCACCGGCGGCGTGGACGCGAACGCCCTGCAGCGCCCGAAGCGCTTCTTCGGCGCGGCGCGCAACATCGAGGAGGGCGGCAGCCTGACCATTCTCGCCACCGCGCTGGTGGACACGGGTTCGAAGATGGACGACGTGATCTTCGAGGAATTCAAGGGCACGGGCAATTCGGAGATCCACCTGGACCGCCGGATCGCCGAAAAACGCACCTTTCCGTCCATCAACATCAATCGTTCCGGTACGCGCAAGGAGGAGCTGATCACGGATCCGGCGGAGCTGTCCAAGATGTGGATACTGCGCAAGCTGCTGCATCCCATGGACGAACTGGCCGCCATCGAGTTCCTGCTGGACAAGATGAAGGACACCAAGACGAACTCGGATTTCTTCGACGCCATGAAGCGGTAAGCGCTCTGAAAGACACGCCTTGTTGACGGACGATCGGATCGGCTTCGCGGAATTCGTTCTGCTCATCGCGGCCATGATGGCGTGCCAGGCGCTCGCCATCGACGCGATGCTGCCGGCGTTTCCCGTCATCGTGCGGGCCCTGAACGTCGCGAACGAGAACCACGGCCAGTGGATCCTCACCGCGTACATGGCGGGTCTGGGCTGCGGGCAGCTGGTCTGGGGCATGATGTCCGACCGGTTCGGCCGGCGCCCGGTGCTGCTCCTCGGGCTGGCCCTGTACGTCCTGGCCGCCCTGCTGTGCGGATTGAGCACCAGTTTTCATGCCTTGCTCGCGTGGCGGTTCGTTCACGGAGCGGCAGCGGCCAGCGTCACCATCGCACGATCGATGATCCGCGACCGGTACTCCGGCCGGGCGATGGCACGGGTCATGTCGCTCACCTTCGTCGTCTTCCTGATCGTGCCCATCCTGGCGCCGAGTCTGGGCCAGCTGATCCTGCACTTCGCGCCCTGGCGCACCATCTTCATCGCCTGCGGCGTGTTCGCCGGGGTGGTGTGGTGCTGGACCTTGTTGCGTTTGCCGGAGACGCTTCCCGCGCAGCGACGCATGACCCTGACGCGGAGCCATCTCGCCGGGGCGCTGCGGCTGGTGCTGGGCAACCGGCTTTCCATGTTCTACACGCTCGCGTTGACCGCGTTCTACGGTTCGCTCATGGCGTACGTCGGCATGGTGCAGCAGATCTTTTCGGACGTGTTCCACCGCGCCTCGCTGATGCCGGCCATGTTCGCCCTCTGTGCGTTCACCATGGGGGCGGGTGCGTTCACCAATTCGCGCATCGTCGAGCGGCTGGGCACGCGGCGCATCTCCCACACCACGGTTCTGTGCTTCATCGCGATCAATGCGGCGCACGTCGCCGTGTCCGCATCGGGCATGGAGCGGCTTTGGACCTTCGTGTTGTTCCAGGCGGCGTCCATGGGCTGCTTCAGCCTGTCGGTGTCGAATTTCGGCGCGATGGCCATGGAGCCCGTGGGCGCCGTGGCCGGAATCGGCGCCTCGCTGCAAGGTTTCATCTCGACGTTCGCCGGCGCGCTGCTGGGCGCCGCCATCGGCCGGTATTTCAACGGCAGCAGCACCCTGCCGCTCGCCGCGGGGACGCTGATCTGCGGGCTGGTGAGCCTCGGATTCGTGCTGGTGGCCGAGCGCGGTCATCTGTTCCGGCAGTCCGGGACCGAATCGAAGCCGACACTGTCCGGCGCCGGACAGCGCGTCTAATTCGGCATGCGCCGTCGGCGCGCCGTCTGGCGGCCGCGTGCGCCGCGCGCGACGTCGTGGAATTCCGTCGAAGGTTCGCATCATTTTAACCTTCGGCCGGTTGCTCGCATCTAAGTCTTCATGAACCTCTCCGCCCCGTCCAACGGCCCCGTCCCAGGATGAATGCCGGCGTCGCCAACCAATCGCCGCGGCTGGTCCAGGCTGCGGCGTCCGGTGACCTGGAGGCGTTCGAGACGCTGTACCGGCAGTTCTCGCCGCGGATCTACGGATTGTGCCTGCGGCTGACGGGGCATCGCGAGACGGCCGAGGACTGCACCCAGGAATGTTTCATCGCCGCCTGGCGTGCGCTGGGGCGTTTCGAGGGCCGCAGCGAATTCTCCACATGGCTGCAGCAGATCGCCGCCCGCACCGTGCTGGCGCGGCGCCGGGGTCTGCGCGCCGTGCGCGAGGTCGGCGAGCCCCTCTCGGGGTTGCCGGAGGTGGCGGATGCCGGCAGCGACGCGCCGCCCATCGACGTGGAACGTGCCATCGCCCGGTTGCCCGACGGCGCGCGTCACGTCCTCGTGCTGGTGGGCATCTACGGATTCAGCCATGCCGAGGCGGCCACCGCCCTGGGGGTGGCCGAGGGAACCTGCAAAACTCAATTGCATCGCGCCCGGGGCCTGCTGAGCGACGCCCTGGGACTGGAGAGCC
>CAZZWZ010000344.1:0-3390 GCA_964657955.1 uncultured Steroidobacteraceae bacterium | reverse complement strand
GACGCGACCGCCGGTCGCCAGCGCATCCATCAAGGTCGGCCAGCCCGGCCGAGCCCGCACCTCGGCATCGGTGAGCAACGTCAGCCAGGACAGCGCGTCGCACAGCTCGTCGGCGCTCGATGCGTCGGGCCACGCCTCGGCACGGACGCGGGCGATGGCCCCGGCATCGAGCCGCCCGATGTCGGCGGCCGATGCGGCATCCATCCAACGCCGCGCCATCACGGCCTGCGTCCTGCGCTCCTCCAGCGGCGCATCGTCGAGATACGCATACGGCCTCGCATTCAACGCCTCGAGCGCGAGCGGCGAAGGTTCGGTCGAATCGCGCGCCACGATGCCGATCCGGCCGTCTTCCAGGCGCCGCAGGAGCTCCTCGAAGGCGCCGACGTCCATGGCCTCTTCCAGGCAATCGCGCAGCGTCTGCCGCACCAGCGGATGGTCGGGCACCTCCAGTTCACCGGGTACGTTCTCCGCGCACGCCACCTGGTCCGGAAACACCCCCGCCAGCAGGTCCTCGGCGTTCATGCGCACGATCTGCGGCGGAATTTTCTTGCCGCCGCGAAAGCGCGGCAGGGCGAGCGCGATCCCGGCGGCCCAGCGCCACCTCACCCCGAACATGGGTGCCGCGCACACTGCCTGCACCAGCACCTGCCGCGCCGTGCTCGAATGCAGATACCGCGCGACGTCCGCCAGTTCGAAGCTGTGGGCGTGGGTCAGGGACAGCACGATGTGATCCTCGGTGGCCGCCGCCTGCAGTTCGAAGTTGAAGGTGCGGCAGAAACGCTTGCGCAGCGCCAGCCCCCAGGCCCGATTGACGCGGCTGCCGAAGCAGGAATGGATGACCAGCTGCATGCCGCCCGACTCATCGAAGAACCGTTCGAACACCACCCGGTCGAGCGTGGGCAGCACGTGCAATGCGGCGCGGCCGGCGGCCAGATAGCCGACCAGCTGGGCACTTGCATCGCGGTCGAGCCCGAGCCCGCACAGCCAATCTTCCGCCGCCATGGGCTCATCGAGGCGTCTCTCCACCTCCGCGCGCAGGCGGGACACGGCGGCGGACAGTTCATTGGTCCGACCCGGTGCCTCGCCCAGCCAGAACGGAATGGACGGCGGCTGCCCGCGCGCATCCTCCACCCGCACGGTGCCGCGCTCCACCCGCAGGATGCGGTACGACGTGTTGCCGAGCTGGAACACGTCGCCCTGCAGGCTCTCGACGGCGAAGTCTTCGTTGACCGTGCCGACGGCGTGACCGTCCGGTTCCAACATGACCCGGTAGTCCGCGTTGTCCGGAATGGCGCCGCCCGAGGTGATGGCGGTGAGACGGGCCCCCTTGCGGGCGCGCAGACTCCGGCTGACCGTGTCGTAATGAACCAGCGCGCCGTGCCGGCCGCGGCGCGTGTCGAATCCTTGCGCCAGCATGTGCACGCAGGCGTCGAAGTCCGCGCGCCGCAGCTCGCGATACGGCCGGGCGCCGCGCACGAGTTCGAACAGCTGGTCCGCCGGCCATTCGCGCGCCGCGACCTCGGCCGCGAGCTGCTGGGTCAGCACGTCGAGCGCGTCGGTCGGAATGACCAGACGGTCCAGTTCGCCGCGCCGCACGGCATCCAGCAGCGCGGCACACTCCACGAGTTCGTCGCGCGACAGCGGGAACAGCCTGCCCTTGGACGTGCCCCCCACCGCATGCCCGGCGCGGCCGACGCGCTGCAAGAAGGCGTTGATGGAACGCGTCGAGCCGATCTGGCACACCAGATCGACGTCGCCGATGTCCAACCCCAGTTCCAGCGAGGCCGTGGCCACCAGCGCTTTGAGCTCGCCGCGTTTCAGACGCTGCTCGGCGTCGAAGCGGCGTTCCTTCGACAGACTGCCGTGATGTGCCGCGACCAGTGTTTCGCCCAGTCTTTCGGACAGATGGCGGGCGATGCGCTCGGCCAGCCGGCGCGTATTGACGAAGATCAACGTGGTGCGATGGGTGCGGGCTAGTTCCGCCAGCCGATCGTACACGCGGGTCCACGCCTCGCCGGACATCACCGGCTCGAGCGGTGTTGCGGGCAATTCCAACGCCAGATCGCGCGAGCGGGCGTGGCCGGCATCGATCACCACACAGTCGTCGGCGGCGGCCGCATTCGAACCCACCAGGAACTGCGCCACGGCTCGGATGGGCGTCTGCGTCGCCGACAAGCCCACGCGCACCAGACGGCGACCGGCGAGCGCCTGCAGGCGCTCCAGCGAGAGGGCCAGATGAGCACCCCGTTTATTGCCGGCCACGGCATGAATCTCATCGATGATGGCCGTGCGGCACGTGGCGAGCATGGCACGACCCGACGGGGAGCCGAGCAGCACGTACAACGATTCGGGGGTGGTCACCAGCACCTGTGGTGGCCGGCGGCGCATGCGGGCGCGTTCGGCCGGCGCCGTGTCGCCGGTGCGCACGCTGGTGCGGATGTCCACGTCGGGAAGGCCACGGGCGGCCAGTTCCGCGCGGATGCCCTGCAAGGGCGCCTCCAGATTGCGGTGAATGTCGTTCGACAGCGCCTTCAGCGGCGAGACGTACAGCACCCGGGTCTCGTCGGGCAGCGTGCCGTGGCCGCCCTCCCGGACCAGGTCATCGAGCACGGCCAGAAAGGCGGCCAGGGTTTTTCCCGAGCCGGTGGGCGCGGCCACCAGCACGTCCCGCCCCGCGCGAATGGCCGGCCACGCCCTGGCCTGTGTCGGGGTGGGCGCGGTGAACGTCCGCGCAAACCAGGCGGCCACCGCGGGGTGAAAGGGTTCCAAACGACGCCCTCCAGACCGGAAGCGGCCATATTACGCCGGCGGGCGGTACCGTGCGCCGGTCAATCCGCCTCGACGATCCAGCCGCACAACCGCGCCGCATCGAGGAATTCGACCACATCGACGGCGCGCAGCGCGCCGGGAGAGCGCAGCATGGCGTCCACGATCACGCGATCACGGCTGCGCGAGCCGTCGCACAGTTCCAGGATGGCGAGCGCATGGCGGTTCAGGTGCACCTGTCCCTGCCCTTCGGTGCGCAGCAGCATCATGGCCTGCGACGGCCCACCGCCGCTCAACGCGCAACCCGGTGCGAGCTTCATCGTGCCGCCCGCGGCGCCTGCGTGGTGATGCACATCGGCCATATCCTGCTGCAACAAGCAGGTTGCATGCCAGCCGCCGGGCCTGTCCCGGCCGGCGTTACCGATGCACGATGGACAAGCGCCTGCAGCGCCGGTACAGGGTGCTCCGGCTGACCTGCAGGATCACGGCGGCGCGCGCCATATTGCCCTCCGTTTCGCGAATGGCCTGGAGCAGCGCTTGACGCTCGGCCGCCTCGATGGGCGAGAGGGGACGGCCCGTCTCCGAGCAGGTCGGCGGTTCGGCCGCGACGCCCGCCGGCGCGGC
>CAZZWZ010000343.1:0-3502 GCA_964657955.1 uncultured Steroidobacteraceae bacterium | reverse complement strand
GATGCCGGCGAACGCGGGGGCTGCGGCGAGATCACGAGCGGAACGTTTTCGCCCACGCTGAACAAGTCCATCGCGCTCGCGAGGGTACCCGCCGCCACGGGTTCGGCGGTGCGGATCGACATGCGCGGCAGGCCGACGACGGCGCGCGTGGTGCGTCCGCCGTTCGTGCGGCACGGCAGAATATTGGTCGACGTCCAACACAGCGGAGGATTGCGATGAGCCACGTACCCGAGGATTTGTTCTACACCCGGAATCACGAGTGGTTGCGGCGGCTGAGCGCGGAGGAGGTGGAGATCGGCATCACCGACCATGCGCAGTGTGCGCTGGGCGACCTGGTATTCGTCGAGCTGCCCGAGATCGGCCGGCGTCTGACCGCGGGCGCCGCCGTCGCCGTCGTGGAATCGGTGAAGGCCGCTTCCGACGTCTACAGTCCCTGCAGCGGTACGGTCGTCGCCGCGAACGCGCAGCTCGCCGACCAACCGGAGCTGCTCAACAGCGCCCCGTACGGCGAGGGATGGTTGCTGCGCGTCGCCATGGAAGCCGCCGCCGGCGCACCGGCGGACGGGGAGGCGCTGCTGACGGCGGCCGAGTACCGGGAATTCGTCGCGTCTGCGGCGCATTGAGAACCTCGTGCCGTACATACCGCATACCGCCGCCGACGTCGCCGACATGCTGGCGGTGGTCGGCGCGCAATCCGTCGATGAACTGTTCGATGAGATTCCGCCGCAACTCCTGAGCACGGCGCTTCAGGGCGTGCCGCAGGCCTCCACCGAGATGGAGGTGGGCCGTCTGATGCGCGAACGCGCCGCCATGGACGGCACGCCGCTGAACTTCATCGGCGCCGGCGCCTATGAACATCACATACCCGCGCCGGTCTGGGCCATCGCCACCCGGGGCGAATTCTATTCCGCCTACACGCCCTACCAGGCCGAAGCGAGCCAGGGCACGCTGCAGTTGATCTACGAATTCCAGTCGATGATGTGCGCCCTGACGGGCATGGACCTGTCGAACGCCTCGCTGTACGACGGCGCGTCGGCACTGGCGGAGGCAGGGCTCATGGCGGTCCGCGCCCATCGAGGCTCGACGTCGCGCCGCATCCTGGTGCCGCGCTCGGTCAATCCCACCTACCTCGACGTGGCGCGGGCCATCGCCGGACAGCAGGGCGTGGAATTCGAGGTGCTGCCCTGCGATTTCGCGCGCGGGTGCATCCGGCTCGATGCACTCGCTGCGTACGAAAACGGGGACGTCGCCGCGTTGGTCATCCAGCAACCCAATTTCTTCGGCAACTTCGAACCCGTGGACGATCTGACCGACTGGGCCCGCCGACATCGCATCCTGGTGATCGCCGTGGTGAATCCCATCTCACTCGGGGTGCTCGAGCCGCCGGGTCGCTGGGGTACCACCGAGCCGCGCGGTGCCGACATCGTCTGCGGCGAAGGGCAGCCGCTGGGGATTCCACTGGCATCGGGAGGCCCCTATTTCGGTTTCATGGCCACGCGCACGCCGCACGCGCGCCAGATGCCGGGCAGGGTGGTCGGACGCACGGCGGACAGCGAGGGCCGGCCCGGCTTCACCCTGACCCTGCAGGCGCGCGAGCAACACATCCGGCGCAGCAAGGCCACGTCGAACATTTGCACGAACCAGGGCCTCATGGTCACCGCCGCCACCATCCATCTGTCGCTGCTCGGCGCCGAGGGCTTGAGACGGGTGGCCGAGGCCTGCAGGGATCGCACCGCGCAGTTGTGCCGCGCGCTCGGCGGGATCGCGGGCGTCAGACCCGCCTTCGATGCGCCCAATTTTCACGAGGCCGTGCTGCTGCTGGACCGTCCCGTGGCGCCCGTGCTCGCGGCCCTGGCGCGGCGGGGAATTCTCGGCGGCCTCGATCTGGCCGATCGGTATCCGGAGCTGGGAAACGGGCTCCTGGTGTGTGCCACCGAAACAAAAACCGACGGGGACATCGAACGCTTCGTCCGTGAGCTGGGTGACATTTTGCGCGGCGCGCCCGAAGTGCGTACCGGCGTCGAGGTGGCCCATGCCTGAGCCGTCACTGCGCGAACCGCTGATTTTCGACCTAAGCCGGGCAGGCCGCGGCGCGCCCAGTCAATTTCCCCAACCCTCCACGGGGCCCGCAGCCCCGTCCATTCCAGAGGGTTTGGCGCGCAGCCGCCCGCCGGCACTGCCCGCGGTGTCGGAACTGCAGGTGGTGCGCCACTTCACCCGCCTGTCGCAGATGAACTTCTCCATCGACACGCATTTCTATCCGCTGGGTTCTTGCACCATGAAGTACAACCCGAAGGCATGCAATGCCTTTGCGATGCTGCCGGAGTTTCTCGCGCAGCATCCGTTGCGGGCGGACCCACAGGGCTTTCTCGCCTGCATGTTCGAGCTGCAGGAAATGCTCAAGGCTCTCACCGGCATGCAGGGCGTGAGCCTGACGCCGATGGCGGGTGCCCAGGGCGAGTTTGCCGGCGTCGCCATGATTCGCGCCTATCATCGCGGCCGCAACGATGCGGCGCGCGACGAGATCATCGTGCCGCAGGCCGCCCACGGCACCAATCCCGCGACGGCCGCGATGTGCGGCTGCACCGTGCGCGAAGTGGCGTGCGACGCGCAGGGCGACATCGACCTGGATGCCCTGCGGCGCGCGGTGGGGGATAAGACGGCAGGCATCATGCTGACCAACCCGTCCACGCTGGGCGTTTTCGAACGCAGGATCGCCGAAGTCGCGCGGATCGTTCACGACGCCGGCGGCATGCTCTACTACGACGGCGCCAACTTGAACGCCATCCTCGGCAAGGTGCGCCCCGGCGACATGGGTTTCGACGTCATCCACATGAATCTGCACAAGACGTTCTCCACCCCGCACGGCGGCGGCGGGCCCGGTTCGGGCGCGGTGGGCGTGGGTGCGCGCTTGCTGCCCTACCTGCCCATTCCCCTGGTGGGCGAGGAAGGCGGCCGCCTGCGCTGGCTGACCGAACGCGATCGCCCGACGTCCATCGGCCGCCTCTCCGGCTTCATGGGCAACGCCGGCGTCAATCTGCGAGCTTACGTCTACATGCGCATGCTGGGCCGCGAGGGCATGGTGCGCGTGGCCGAATTCGCCGTGCTGAATGCCAATTATCTGATGAAGCGTCTGCAGGCCGCCGGCTACGAACTCGCCTACCCCAAACGGCGTGCCAGTCACGAATTCATCGTGACGCTGAAACGGGAGAGCGACCGCTACGGAATCACGGCCATGGATGTGGCGAAGCGGCTGCTCGACTACGGCTGTCACGCGCCCACCACCTATTTCCCCCTGCTGGTGTCCGAGTGTTTGCTGATCGAGCCCACCGAGACCGAATCGAAGGAGGAGTTGGACCGCTTCTGCGAAGCCATGATCGCGATCCGCGGTGAGATGGAACGCGAGCCGGATACGCTGCGAACCGCGCCCCACTCCACCCCGGTGCGGCGCCTCGACGACGTGCGCGCCGCCCGGCAGCTCGATCTGAGCCACCGGTCCGAA
>CAZZWZ010000342.1:0-3508 GCA_964657955.1 uncultured Steroidobacteraceae bacterium | reverse complement strand
TGGGTGGGCGGCGACATGGACGGCAATGCGGACGTGCACGGCAAGACCATCCGCGAGACGCTGCATCGCCATCAACAGCTGATCGTCTCCACCTATTTCAACGAGTGCGCGCAGCTGGCCGAGACCCTGAGCCAGAGCGCCAACCGCGTCGAGGTCACCGCCGCGCTGGCCCGGCGCATCGACACCTACCGCACCCTGCTGCCCGCCGCACAGGAAACGGCGCCCGCACGGCACGACCACCAGCCCTACCGCATCTTCTTCGGCCAGATTCGTGAACGCCTCAAGGCCGCCTACGACGGGCGGCCCAACGGCTATCCGAATTCGGACGAACTGCTGGCCGATGTCCAGCTCGCCACCGACAGCCTGGTGGAGAATCGCGGCCGGCACGCCGGCTATTTCCTCGTGCGCCGCTTCATGCGGCGCGTCCGCACCTTCGGCTTTCACCTCGCCACCCTGGATGTCACCCAGCACGCACACCTGCACGATGAAGTGATCGCGCAGGGGCTGGGCATTGCACAATGGCCGTCGCTCCCCGCGGCGGAGCGGCTCCGCCAATTGCGCGACCTCCTGGCACGGGACCAGGGTCCCGTCGGTCCGCTGGATGCGGTGGGCCGGCGCACCCTGTGGGTGTTCGAGGCTGTCGCGCATGCGCGCCACAAGTTCGGCGCACGCGCCATCGGCGATTACATCGTGAGCGGCGCACGCGGCCCCGAGGACGTGCTGGCCGTGCTGCTGCTCGCGCGCTGGGCAGACATCACGGACAAGCGCACGGGCGAGTGCCCGCTCGACGTGGCTCCGTTGTTGGAATCGATCGCCGCGCTCCAGGAGGCGGGCGAGGTGCTGCGGCGGCTGCACGAGGAACCGGCCTACCGCCAGCATCTCGCAGCCCGCGGCAACCGGCAAATGGTGGTGATCGGCTACTCCGATCCCAACAAGGAGGGCGGCATCGCGGCCTCGCGTTGGGCCGTGCAGTCGGCACAGCTTCGATTGCTCGACGCGGCGCGCGCCACGGGCATCACCCTGCGCGTGTTTCACGGGCGGGGCGGCACGCCGTCGCGCGGGGGCGGGCGCACCGAAGACCTGGTCGAGTCGGCACCGCATGGCGCCGTTCGCGGCGCGCTGCGACTGACCGAGCAGGGCGAGGTGGTGAATCAGAGCTACGGCCTGCGGCCCATCGCGATGCGCACCCTCGAGCGCACGTTCGCCGCGGTGGCGCTGGCGACGGCGCACAGCGAGCAGCCGTCCGCGCCGCCCGCCCAGGCGGCCGCCATGCAGACGATTGCGGCGGGCAGCCTCGATGCCTATCGCCGGATGGTGTACGGCGACCCCGAGTTCCTGGCCTATTTTCGCGCCGCCACGCCCCTCGACGTGATCGAACGCATGCACATCGGATCGCGCCCTGCGTTTCGCGCCCCAGGCACGGGCATCGAAGCCCTGCGCGCAATCCCCTGGGTGTTCGCGTGGACCCAGAGCCGGCACATGCTGCCCGGATGGTTCGGGTTCGGCAGCGGTCTGGCCGCCGCGTGCGACGAGCACGGCGGCGCGGTGCTCGGTGAAATGGCGGCCGAATGGCCCTTCTTCCGTCACATGCTCGACGACGTCGAAGCCATGCTGGCGCGGACCGACCTCGACATCGCAGCACGCTACGACGCGCTCGCCACCGGGTCGCCGCGCACGCACGCCGCGAGCATCCGCCAGGAATACGCGCTCACGGTGGAGCGCGTGCTGCAGATCCGCGGCGCCGCCAATCTGCTCGACGGGAATCCGACGTTGCAGCGTTCCATCATGCTGCGCAATCCCTACATCGATCCCATGCACCTGATGCAGGTCGATCTGCTGCAACGATGGCGGGTCAGCGGGCGTCGCGACGAGGCGCTGTTCGGCGCCCTGCGCACCACCATCAGCGGAATCGCACTAGGGCTGCAGGCAACGGGCTGAGCGGCGGCGCGGCATCAGCATTCCGGCACGTTGACGGCCAGGCCGCCCTGGGAGGTTTCCTTGTAGATGGTCGACATGTCGAGACCGGTCTGGCGCATGGTCGAGATCACCTGGTCCAGCGACACCTTGTGCGAACCATCGCCGCGCAGGGCGAGGCGCGCGGCATTGATGGCCTTCACCGAGCCCATGGCATTGCGTTCGATGCACGGGATCTGCACCAGGCCTGCCACGGGATCGCAGGTCAGGCCCAGGTTGTGCTCCATGCCGATCTCCGCGGCGTTCTCGATCTGCTCGTTGCTGCCGTTCAAGGCCGACACCAGTCCCGCGGCCGCCATCGAACAGGCGACGCCCACTTCGCCCTGGCAGCCCATCTCGGCGCCCGAGATGGACGCATTCTGCTTGTACAACATGCCCATGGCCGCCGCCGTCAGCAGGAAACGCATCACGCCGTCGTCGTCGGCGCCCGGCTCGAACCGACGATAGTAGTGCAACACCGCCGGCACGATGCCCGCCGCACCGTTGGTGGGCGCCGTCACCACCTGGCCGCCGGCCGCGTTTTCCTCGTTGACCGCCAGGGCGAACACGTTCACCCAGTCGAGCGCGTGCATGGGGCTCATGGTGTCGCTCATGAGCTGCCGGAACAGCTTCGGTGCGCGCCGCCGCACGCCCAGCACGCCCGGCAGCAGTCCCTGGGCCTCGAAACCGCGCCGCACGCAACTTTGCATGACCTGCCAGATCCGCATCAGCCGGGCGCGGATGTCGGCGTCTGCCGCCCAGGTCCGTTCGCGTGCCAGCATCAGTTCGTGTATCTCCAGTCCCGAGGTGCGGCCGTGTTCGAGCAGCCGCGCACCGGAGTTGAATTCGTAGGGCGGCGTCGCGCGCGCCTCGCCCACCGTGGCCTCGGCACCCGCCCGCTGGATGAAGCCGCCGCCGATGCTGTAGTACTCCTCACGCGCCAGCACCTGGAGCGCAGCGTCGTGCGCCGTGAAGCGCATGCCGTTGGTATGACCCGGCAGGATCTGATCGGTGTGGAACAATAAATTCAGCGGTTCGTCGAACCCGATCGTGTGACGCCCCAGCAGGTTGATGCGCCCGTCGGCGCGAATGCGTTGCAGGGTGGGCTCGATGACGCCCGGATCGATGGTGTCGGGGCTCAGGCCCTCGAGGCCCAGCAGGACGGCGCGATCGGTGCAATGGCCGCGGCCGGTGAGCGCCAGCGAGCCGTAGAGCTGCGCCGACACCTGCGCGGTGCGCTCCAGCAGGCCGCCCTCGGCCAGGCGCAGAGCGGAGGTGCGCGCCGCGTTCATCGGCCCCATGGTATGCGAGCTCGACGGACCGATGCCGATCTTGAAGATATCGAAAACGCTTAGACTCATGAGCGACCTGCGGCCTTCCGGGCCACGATCATACGCCGGCGCATGCCGCGCCGCTCGGCGCCCGCGAAGATCGCTTCGGCCGATACGTCCGCGCCGACCTGCCAGGCGTTGTCGTCCGCTTCGAGATCGGCCCCCTCGCCCGCGATGATGGCGCTGCACCAGAAGCGCTCGACATCGAGCGCGAGGTGCTGGAC
>CAZZWZ010000341.1:0-3512 GCA_964657955.1 uncultured Steroidobacteraceae bacterium | reverse complement strand
TCCCGGGCATCGCGCCATCCTCATGTCCTTCCATCCCACCCGATTCGGTCAGGCGTCCGCCCCCGTGCTCGCGGCAATCGGAGTGCCGACGTTGATATTGCACGGTGAAGACGACCCTCTGATCGAGCCCGCGGCGGCGCGCAAATTCGAGGCCGCCATACCCGGCGCGAAGCTCGTGCTGTACCCGCACGTCGGACATCTGCCGCAGATCGAAATCCCGGGGCGATCCGCGGCCGACGCCGCGCAGTTTCTTCGCGACGCCCGCTGACGCGCGACGCATTGCCCTCCGGTATCATCGATGCATGCAAACGGACGTTCTCGGCAACCCGGTGAGCGCGATGGAGCCGGCCACGCTTCGCGCCATCGACGACTTCGTCGAAGGCTTCCTGGCGTACGAGACGCGCGCTGAGGGGATCGTCGCCGCGGCGGACGCGGCGCCGGCGTGCTGCCTGGCCAACATCTACGCTGGACTGCTCTGGATGTTCCTCGAGGCGCCCGGCGCCGCGGAGCGCGCGGCACCGTACCTCGCGGCCGCGGCGCGTTCATCGGCGCACGCCACGGAACGCGAGCGGCTGAATCTCGCGTTGCTGCGGGCGTGGATGGCCGACGATCATCCCGCCTGCCTGCGGGTGTGCGAGCGGGTGTCCGACGAATTCCCGCGCGACCTGGTCGTGGTCAAGATCCACCAGTATTTCGAGTTCAACCGGGGCGGCTCGCCGCAGATGCTGCGCGTGGTCCTCAAGGTCTCGGAGCACAACGGCGACGTGCCGTATCTGCACGGGATGACCGCCTTCGCCTACGAGCAATGCCACCTGCTGCCGGAAGCGGAGGCGGCGGCACGCCGGGCGCTCGGCCTGCGACGCAAGGAACCTTGGGCGCAGCACGCGCTGGCGCACGTGATGCTGACGCAGGGCCGCATCGACGAGGGGGCGGCTTTTCTCGAGGGCGTGCAGGACACCTGGAGCGGGCTGAACTCCTTCATGCTCACCCACCTCTGGTGGCACCTGGCGCTCTTCTATCTCAGCCAGGGGCGGCACGCCACCGTCGCCGTTCTGTACGACCGCTACTGCTGGGCGGTGGCCAAGGATTATTCGCAGGATCAGGTGGGCGCCGTGTCGCTGCTCGCGCGCATGGAACTTTGCGGCATCGACGTGGGCGCACGCTGGCGGGAACTCGGCCATCACCTCGCCGCGCGGGCGGGCGACACCGTGCTGCCGTTCCTCACCATGCAATATCTCTACGGGCTGGCGCGGGCCGGACGCCCGGAAACCGAACTTCTGTTGCGCTCGATCCGCGACCGCGCGGGCAACGCCGCGTCGTGGGATGCGGAAATCTGGCGCGAGATCGCGCTGCCCGCCTGCGAGGGACTGCATGCCCATGCCACCGGGGACTTCGACGCGGCCTGGCGTCACCTCGGTGCCGCGTTGCCGCGCATGATGGAGACGGGCGGCAGCCACGCCCAGCGCGATTTGTTCGAGCAACTGTGGCTCGACGCCGCGATCCGCAGCGGCCGTTCGACGCTGGCGCAGCAACTGCTCGAACAACGGCGCGCCGCGGATCCCGACGGCGTGCCGGTCAATACGGCGCTCGCCGACCTGTATCAGAAGCTGGGGCTGCCCGAACTCGCCCGGCAGGCGCGCGAGCGCGCAGCCTCGACGCGCGCGCGGCATGCCGACCGGGCGGTCGCATGAGCGGCGAGCTCCCGGCGGCGGTGTTCGCGGCCATCGACGCACGGCGCGACGAACTCGTGCGGCTGACCTGCGACCTGATCCGTTTCGCGACCGTGAATCCGCCGGGCGACGCCTACGGGCCCTGTGCGGAGTTCCTCGGGCGGAGGTTGCTCGAGCGCGGCTTCGCCGTCGAGTACGTGCGTGCCGCCGGAACGCCGGGCGATACGGATCGGTATCCGCGGATCAACGTGGTGGCGCGTCGCACCGGGGTTCGCGACGGCCCCTGCGTGCATTTCAACAGCCACCTCGACGTGGTGCAGCCGGGCGGCGGCTGGACGCTCGATCCCTTCGCGGGCGTGGTGCGCGACGGCCGCGTGTACGGGCGCGGCGCCTGTGACATGAAAGGCGGGCTCGCCGCCTCCGTCATCGCCGTCGAGGCGCTGATCGACTCGGGTGCCGAGCTTCCCGGCGCGCTGGAAATTTCCGGCACCGTGGACGAGGAGTCGGGCGGCTTCGGCGGCGTTCATCATCTGGCCGAGCGGGGCTGGTTCTCGGCCCCGCGGGTGCATCACGTCATCATTCCGGAACCGCTGAACGTCGACCGGGTGTGCATAGGCCACCGCGGCGTGTGGTGGGCCGAGATCGAAACCCACGGCCGGATCGCGCACGGCTCGATGCCCTTCCTCGGCGACTGCGCGATCCGGCACATGCACGCGGTGATCGACCGTTTCGAGCGGGAGCTGTACCCGAGGCTTGCCGCGCGGCGCACCGACATGCCGGTGGTGCCGGCGGGTGCCCGATCATCCACGCTCAACATCAATTCCATTCACGGCGGGCAGGCCGAGGCGCCCGGCGCCTATCCGGCGCCGTGCGTCGCGGACTCGTGCCGCATGGTCATCGACCGCCGGCTGTTGATCGAAGAAACCATGGATGAGGCCAAGCAGGAAATCGTGCAGCTGCTGGAGCGACTGAAGGCGGAGCGCGCGGATTTTTCGTACGGCCTCCGCGACATCTTCGAGGTCCACCCGACCATGACGGATCGCGAGGGGCCCGTTGCCCGCATGACGGCGGCCGCCATCCGCAGCGTGCTCGGCCGGGAGCCGCAATTCATCTGCTCGCCGGGGACGTACGATCAAAAGCACATCGACCGGGTGGGCCGGTTGAAGGACTGCGTTGCCTACGGGCCCGGCATCCTGGACCTGGCCCACCAGCCCGACGAGTACGTCGTGATCGACGACATGGTGGCGTCGGCGAAAGTGATGGCCCTCGCCGCGTGGTCGCTGCTGCACCGGGCGGCATGAGGCGATTCCTTCCGGGCCGTGTGACGCCGCTCGCCGTGCTCTGCTGGTTTATGGCCCTGGCCCTGCTGCCGGTCGATAACTGGACCTTCTGGGCCGCGAAGATCGTCTCCGTGATCATCTTTACGCTGTGCGCGCTCAGCGAGTACTACATCGACACGCTGCCGCAGACGTCCAGCCGCACCCGGATTCTGGGCGTGTCCGCGCGGCTGATCGCTGCCGCACTCGCCGGTGCGATGGTGGCAGCCTCGTTCCAGGAGCCGCTCGCAGGGGGCATTCTCTTCTGCTGTATCGGCGCGCTCATCGGCACATATGGGGGCTATCACCTGCGTATGTATCTGGCCCGGCGTGTGGGACGCGATCTTCCTGTTGCGCTGGCAGAATCGGCTCTGGCCCTGCTGTTCGCTGTGGTGGCTGCGCATCGCATTCATGTGGATATCAAAGATGCAGCCGCTGCCGCTCGCACGTTCTTCTAACAGAATCACCCATATCGTAGTCATCTCGACCTACCCAAACATTGTCATCTCGACCGAAGCATGACGGC
>CAZZWZ010000340.1:0-3538 GCA_964657955.1 uncultured Steroidobacteraceae bacterium | reverse complement strand
CCGGCTGTGGGCCGCCCGCAGTTGCCGAGGCGCGGCTTAAATATTATCATGACAATAATATAACCAGCGGCTGGGCTGGCCTGTGAGGTGCTTGCATGAATCATGACGTCGTCATTTCCTGTGCGGTTACCGGTGACGACACCAAGGTCACGAAAAGCCCCCATTGCGCCGTGACGCCGGAACAGATCGCCGCCACCGCGGTCGCCGCGGCGCAGGCCGGGGCCGCCATCGTGCACATCCACGTGCGCGATCCTGAGACCGGGGTGTTCAGCATGGAGACCCGCCATTATCGCGAGGTGGTCAAACGCATCCGCGAGAGCCGGGTCGATGTCATCGTCAACCTGACCTGCGGCATGGGCGGTTACATCGTCATCGGCGAGAACGGCCTGCAGGATACGCCCGCGCCGGGCAGCGACTTCGTGAGCCAGGAGGCGCGCATGCGGCACGTCATCGACCTGTGTCACGAAGGCTCGTACCGGCCCGACATCGCGACCCTGGACTGCGGCAGCCTGAACTTCGGCGACGGCAACCGGGCCTACGTGTCGACACCCAACTACCTGCGCCAGGGAGCTGCCATCTGCAAGGATCTGGGCGTCAAGCCGGAGTTGGAGGTCTTCGACACGGGCAATCTGTGGTTCGTGAAACAGATGATCAAGGAGGGCCTGCTGGCGGCACCGTCGCTCATCCAGCTGTGCATGGGCATTCCCTGGGGCGTTCCCGCCGACGTGGGCCACCTGCTTGCCATGGTCAATTCGCTGCCGGAGAACTGCAACTGGGGCAGTTTTGCCATCAGCCGGATGCAGATGCCCTGGGTGGCCCAGTCCGTGCTCCTCGGCGGCAACGTGCGCGTGGGGTTGGAGGACAACCTGTATCTGAGCAAGGGCGTCTACGCCAGCAACGCACAACTGGTGGAGAAGGCCCGCACCATCATCGAGGCCATGGGGGCGCGCGTGCTCACCGCGGCCCAGGCACGCGAGAAATTGCAGCTGCGCTGACCGGCAATGCACGCATTCCCGCCCTACCACGTCCGGATCGAGCCCGATTGGATCGACTACAATGGGCACCTGCGCGATGCCTACTACGGGCTCATCATGAGCCATGCCGTGGACGATCTCATGGATCGCGTGGGGCTCGATGCGGCCTACCGCGACCGCACCCGGTGCACCCTGTACACGCTGGAACTGCATCTGCACTACCTGCACGAAGTGAAGCGTACGGACGCGGTCGACGTGACGACATCGGTGCTGGCCGTGGATCGAAAACGGATCCACGTGGGCTGCCGCTTCACCTGCCCGCGCATCGACGGCGCGCTGGCCGTGGGCGAGGCCATGTTGCTGCACGTTCACCAGGGCGACGCCCCGAAGAGCGCGCCGCTGCCCGTCGACATCCAGGCCCTGATCGAGTCGGTGGCGCTCGCGCCCGAGGCCGCCGCCGCGTGGGCGCCCGCGTCGCGCAAGATCGCACTCGTGCGCCGCTGAGTCGCATGCGGGCCGATCTTCGCCGGTTGATCGCGCCGCGCTCCATCGCGTTGATCGGCGCCGGCGATTGGACCGATGCGGTGGCCGCCGGCAACCGGGCGGTGGGTTACCGGGGCGCGGTGTGGCGCGTGCATCCGACCCGCGTTTCGAACGAGCACGCGACTTATTTTCGTTCCGTGGACGAGCTGCCGGGGCCGCCCGATGCGGCCTTCGTCGCCGTGCCGAAAGCGCAGGTGCCCGCGGTGGCCGGCGCGCTCGCCGCACGCGGCGCCGGCGGTTTCGTGTGCTTCACCGCGGGCTTTTCCGAAACCGGCGGCGCGACCGGCGCGCGGCTCACCGGCGAGCTGGTGGAGCAGGCGGGACGACTGCCGTTCTTCGGACCGAACTGCTACGGCTTCGTCAATTTTTTCGACGGGGCGGCGTTGCTTCCGGATCAAGTGGTGGGCGCGCGCGTGGAGCGTGGCGTGGCATTGATCTGCCAGAGCGGCACCATCGCGCTCACGCTGATGTTCAACGATCGCTCGTTGCCCATCGGCTGCCTGTTCACGGTCGGCAATCAGACGCGTCTCGCGGTCGAGGATCTCATCGACCATCTGTGCGACGACCCGCGGGTCTCGGCGTTCGGCCTCTATCTGGAGGGCATCAAGGATGCTGCGGCGTTTGCCCGCGCCGCCGACAAGGCGCGGCTGGCGGGCAAGCCCATTGCCATGATCAAATCGGGACGCACCGCCGCCGCCGCGCGAACGGCGCACAGTCACACCGGCGCGCTCGCCGGCGTCGATGCGGTGTTCGACGCGTTCTGCCGGCACTCCGGCATCGCCCGCTGCGATACGTTGAGCACGTTGTGCGAGACGCTGAAATTGCTGCACGTCGGGGGCGTGCTGCCGGGACGCCGGATCTTCGTCCTCGGAGCCTCCGGCGGCGACATGGCCATGACCGCCGACGTGTCACGCGACCTGGACCTGGAGTTTCCGCCCATTCCGGGCGATGCAGGCGGCGTGCTCGGGGGATTGCTCACGGACCGCGTTACCCTGGCGAATCCATTGGATATGCACACCTACCTGTGGTTCGATCCGCCATCCCTCGGCCGGGTGTTCAAGGCCGCTCTGCATGCAGGCTACGACGCGGTGGGCTTCATGCTCGACTGTCCCCCCGAAGGCAGGGCCGACTCGAGTTCGTTCGATGCCGTCATCGATGAGTTCATCGGTGCGGCGGGGAGCGCTCCGGCCACGGCGTCCCGTGCCGTGCTGATCGCCTCGTTGCCGGAGACCATCGGTGTGCGGATGCGCCGGCGCTGTTTGGACGGCGGCGTGGTGCCGCTGCAAGGTCAGCGGGAAGCGCTCGAGGCCTTGTCGCTCGTGGGGGGCATGGGGATCGCATGGCGCGCCGGCACGTCGGCCCTGTTGCAGGGAACGGCCGGCACGGCCTGCACGAACGCGCAAACGCTGAGCGAGGCCGAGGGTAAACGTGCGTTGGCCTCCTACGGCGTGACCGTCCCCGCCGGCTGCGTGGTCGCGACGGACGCGGCGGCATCGGCGGCGCGGAGCCTCGGCTTTCCGGTGGTGGTCAAAGCCGTGGGCGCCCACCTCGAGCACAAATCGGACGTGGGCGGCGTGGCGCTGTACATTGGCACCGCCGCGGACGCCCAGTCCGCGGCGGAGCGCATGGCGGTATTGTCGGACCGGGTGCTGGTGGAACGGATGACGACGGACGGGGTCGCGGAAATCCTGATCGGCGTGGTGGTCGACCCGCAGTTCGGCCAGGTTCTGGTCATCGCGGCCGGTGGTATCTTGACGGAACTGCTGGCGGACCGCGTGACATTGCTGCCGCCGTGGACGCCGGCGGCGGTGCAGGCCGGGTTGGCGAGGCTCCGCGCCCACCGGCTGCTGCAGGGCCACCGGGGCAAGCCGGCCGGCGATGTGCCGGCACTGGTCGACACCATCGTGGCGGTGGGACGTTATGCATCGGCGCACGCGGCCACGCTGCTCGAAATCGACGTCAATCCCGTGATCGTACGTCCCGCGGGCTGCGGCGTGATCGCGGTGGACGCGCTGATCAGA
>CAZZWZ010000339.1:0-3544 GCA_964657955.1 uncultured Steroidobacteraceae bacterium | reverse complement strand
ACCCTCGACCTTCGCATTGCGAACGCGACGCTCTCCCAACTGAGCTACTCCCCCGTGAAAGGGCCCCGAAGTCTAGCAGCAAACCGGGCCCCGAGCCAAAGTATCCACATCGCCGGGCAAAACTCGCTACGATGCCCGCAAGGAGGGATGGTTGAATGCTCAAAGAGGGCGAACGAGCGCCGGAATTCACGCTTCCGGACGACTCGGGCAAGGATCGTTCGTTGACTGATTTTTTGGGTTCGGGCGCCACGATTCTCTATTTCTACCCGGCGGACTTCACCCCCGGCTGCACGCGCCAGGCCTGCGGCATGCGCGACCTCCACGAGGAGCTGCAGCGGGTGAAGCTCACCGTGGTGGGCGTGAGTCCGCAGAGCCCCGAGTCGCACGCCAAGTTCCGCGCGAAATACCGCCTGCCCTTCACCTTGCTGTCCGACCAGGACAAGGAGGTCATCAAGATGTATGGCGTCAACGGCCCGCTGGGATTGGGCGTTCGCCGCGCCACCTTCCTCGTCGACGGGAGCCGGCGCATCCGCGACGTGATGGTGGCGGACATCCTGGTGGGTCGGCACGAGGAATTCGTGCGCAAGGCCATCCTGCTGCGTGCCAATCCAGCCTAGAACGTCATGCGCAGCACGTTCGCGCGCCCGATCCGCGGCACGCTCACCACGTACAGGGTGCCGTAGTCCTCATCGGCGATGGGGGGCAGTCGTTTGACGCCGCTCAAGGCCTCGACGATGCCGGGTACCGTATCGCTGCGCCCGACGATCAGAATCCGCCCGCCGGCATGTTCGTGCAAGGCGCGCCGCGCCAGATCGCGGGGGGCGTCGGCGGGGGCGGCCACGGGCATCACGCCGATCCGCGCCGCCAGCGGCGCTGCCGTGGAGCGGCTGCGCAGCGTGGGTGCGACATAGATGGCATCGATGCAGCCCTCCCGTCGATCGCCGAACATCCGGGCGAGCAGGTCCGCGCGCGCCTCGCCGGCGGCGGACAAGGGTGGGTCGTCCCCGCCGTCCGGCTGCTTCTCGGCGTGCCGCACCACGACCACCGTGGTCGAGTTCGCGGTGCCCCAGACCCAACCGGCAAAGACCAGGACCACCACGGCGACGAAGCCGGCGAACACTACCAGCCAGATGGGCGTGAGGAACGGTCGGCGCTGCAGGCTCGCGTGGTCGCGTGTCATCGGTGCATGATAACAACGATTACCCGCACGGGGCCCGGTGTACGGATCGTGGTGCTGGCGGCCGGGTTCTCCGCCCGCCTCGGCCGGCCCAAGGCCCTGGCGCGCGTTCGCGGGGCGACTCTGCTGCAGCGAACCCTGGCGGTGCTGGCGCCGTTCACGGGCCGATGCCCGGTGACCGTGGTGATCCCGCCGAGATCGAACCGTTACCGGAGGGGTGTCCCGTGCGCCGACTGGATGGTCAACCCGCAGCGTGCGGCCGGCCTGTCGAGTTCGGTGCGTGCCGCGCTCGCCCGCGCCCGCTGCGACGCGGCCGTCCTGCTGCTGCCCGTCGATCTGGCACGGCTCGAGCGACGCGACGTGCAACGTTTATTGAAGTCCTGGCAGGTCGCGCGGCGGCAGGTCATCGCGCGACGGCTGCCGCAGGGCGCGGCCGGAATCCCGCTGATCCTGCCGCATCGCCTGTTCGCGGCGGCCGCGCGCGTCACCGGCGACCGGGGACTGCGCGAATTCGTCAACGGCCTTCCCGCGGGACAGATCAAGCGGCTGGCCCTGCCCTCCGCGGCCGCGGACGTGGACACGCCCCGGGACCTGGAACGCGCGCGCCGCGGACCGTACGGCCGGATTTGAGCGGACGTCCACCGGGCGCCTGCGCGCAACTCCCGCGGGCCACGTGCGCATCCGTCGGGCGAGGCCGTCAGGCCCTGGCGTGCTGCACCAGGCGGTACCCCACCGCCGTCTCCGTCAACAGGTGCCTGGGCTGGGCGGGATCGTTCTCGAGCTTGTGGCGCAGATGGCCCATGTAGACGCGGACATAGTGCCCGTCCTCCGCATGCGACGGACCCCAGACGTCGCGCAGGATCTGGCGGTGCGTGAGCACCTTGCCGGCATTGGCGATCAACAGACCGAGCAGCCGGTATTCGATGGGTGTCAGGTGCACGGGCGCTTCGCCCTTGCGCACGGTGCGCAGCCCCATGTCCACCGTGACGTCGCCGAATTGGAACACCGAGCCCGGGGCCGCCCCGGTCGCCTGCTGGCGCCTCGATGCGGCACGGACGCGTGCCAGCAACTCGCCGACGCCGAAGGGCTTGGTCAGGTAATCGTCGGCCCCGGCGTCCAATGCCTCGATCTTGTCCTGCTCGCCCACCCGTGCCGACAGCACGATGATGGGCACCTGGGACCACCCGCGGACGTCGCGGATGAATTCCATGCCGTCGCCGTCGGGCAACCCCAGGTCCAGGATCACGAGGTCGGGCTTGCGGGTGCCGGCGTCCGCCAGCCCCTGCCGCACCGTGTCCGTCTCCACGACGTGCCAACCCTCGGCCTCCAGGGCGGTGCGCACGAAGCGCCGGATCTGCCGTTCGTCCTCGATGAGGATGGCGACCGGCGCGGGATCAGCCATTGGCGGTCTCCGGCGGGCTGCCCAGGGGCAGGGTGAACGTGAAGGCGACGCCGCCCGCCGGCCGGTTGGTCGCGACGATGGTGCCATGATGCGATTCGACGATGGCGCGGCAGATCGCGAGGCCCAGACCCACGCCCGGCGTGGCCGACTCACGATCGCCGCGCGTGAATTTCTGGAACACCTTTTCCTCCGAGCCCGCGGGCAATCCGGGACCGTCGTCGGTCACGCTCACCTTGAGTTTGTCGGCCGCGACCTCGGCCGACAAGACCACGGTGCTGCCGGCCGGTGTGTACTTCGCGGCGTTCTCCAGCAGATTGACCAGCACGCGTTCCACCAGCACGGCGTCGAATCGCACCAGCGGCAGATCCAGCGGCAGGCGCACCTCGACGCGATGCTCGTGCAGCATGCCGCGCGCCGAATCGAGCGAGGCGCCCACCACCTCCTCGAGCGGCTGCCACTGCAGGTTGAGGGTCACCTCCCCGCTCTCGATCCGTGCCATGTCGAGCAGATTGCTCACCAGCGTGCTCATGCGCCGCGCTTCCTCCTGGATGGCCGCGGCGGTTTCCAGTTGATCCGGCGACAGCGGCGGCTTGGTGAGCGCCAGGGATTCCGCCAATCCCACCAGAATGGTGAGCGGCGTGCGCAGATCGTGCGACAGCGCGGCGAGCAACGAATTGCGCAGGCGCTCGGACTCCATGCGCACCACGGCGTCCTGCGCCACGCCCACGTAGTGCACGCGCTCGAGGGCGATGGCGATCAGCGCCGCGAAGGTGTCGAGCAGCTGGCGTTGTTCCGGAATCCGCAGCAGGCGGCGGTTCTGCGCCTTGACCGCGAGCACGCCGCGCGCCTGCGCCGGCGCGCGCAACGGCAGATACAACGCCTCGCTGCCGGGCAGCGTGTCGGTGCCCACCCCCGCCGGATCGCCCCGGTCGAAGGCCCACTGGGCCACGCCGAGATCCACCGCC
>CAZZWZ010000338.1:0-3549 GCA_964657955.1 uncultured Steroidobacteraceae bacterium | reverse complement strand
GCATGACCGAGCGCCGAGGTGTCAGTATTGCCTGATGATATCGTCCGACACGTTGAGGTGTCCGAGACGTTCGACCCTTCCCGTCCGTGGAGCTGGCCATGATCTGCGTTTCCGCGCTCTATCCGAACACCCGGGGCAGCCGGTTCGACGAGACGTACTACACCACGCGGCACACGGAGTTCGCGGCACGCCTGCTGACGCCGCACGGACTGCTGGCCTTGCGGATCGCGGTTGGATTGCACGATCTCGCCGGCGGCCCGCCGGCATTTTGGGCCGTCAGCGAAATGCATTTCAGTTCTCGCGAAGCCTTCGACGAGGCCATCAAGCAGTGCGGCGCAGCCTTGTTCGAGGATGCGAAGAATTACACCGACGTGAATCCGGTGCTCCAGGTGAGCAGGCTGCTGCCCGGCGCGACCGGGCCGAATCTTTAACAGAGGATCCATGGATATGCGCAAGTTCGTTCGAAACGAGATGAGTGACATCGGCTATCTGGTCGGCCTGGATGAAATGCTCAATCACCAGATCGTCGACACCTTCGCGTCGACCGCGACCTCGGACCACAGCTGGACCGAGAAAATCTGGTCCGCCATGGTCCGCAAGGATGGTGCGCTCGCCGTGGATTTCGGACTGGGCCGCTATCACAACCGGGGCATCCTCGACGGCTGGGCCGCGGTGTCGCGCGGGCGCAAACAATGGACGGTGCGCGCCAACCGGGAATTGCGCGACGATCCGGCGATCACCACCGTGGGTCCGCTGACCTACGAAATCATCGAGCCGCTGCACAAGGTGCGGTACAAGCTGGACCGCAACCCGATGCAGCCCATCGCCTACGACGTGACCTTCACCTCGGACATGCCGCCGTTCCTCGAGGACCGGCACAAGCAGCGCGAGCGCGACGGCTTTCGCATCGGCTCCGACGTCATCCGATACCACCAGATCGGCACCCCCTCCGGCTGGGTGGAGCTCGAAGGCTCACGGATCGAGATCAAGCCGGAGGAATGGACGGAGTATCGCGATCACAGCTGGGGCACGCGGCTCGACGTCGGGGCGCACAATGCCGACATCAGGCCCACCTCCGATTTCGGCGACGTCAGGTTCGGCGAGGGCGAGTTCGTGCTGATCTGGTCGCCCTTCATGCTGGTCTCGCCCGGCGGCGAGAAGGTCGCGTACCATTTTTATTTCATGTCGAAGCAGGGACGAATTTTCTATTCCTCGGGCTATCGCAATCATCCGGACGGCACCCAGGAAAAGGTGGCGCGCGTGAGACCGGAACTGCGCTTCGATGACCGTACGCGCCGGCTGCTCGGCGGCGCGGTGCACTTCGACATGATGCAGGGCGGCACTCACACGGTGAAGGTGGAGGTGGCGGGCGAATCGGGCGTGCACCTCGGACCCGGACTGTATCTGGGATTCGACGGCAAGAAGCACGGGTCGTGGAAGGGCCCCCTGGAGACCGACGGGGAGATGTTCGAGGACACCCTGGACGTGGCCACGCTCAAGCGCATCCGCCAGGTGCGGGACTGCCCCATTCGCGTGAGCGAAGGGGAATGGACGGGCTACGGCATCATGGAGTCCATCATCCACGGCGAGCATCCCGAACTGGGCCTGACCGCCGCCAACTCGCTCATCTAGGACGGACGCATGTCACGCGACACCAAGCTCATTGCCGAAGGACTGCGCGGGTATCTGGCGCGGGGCGCGAAGATCACCGGCGTGAAGACCCTGTCCGCCGGCCACTCCAACGAGACCTACCTGGTGCAGGGGATCGACGAGATCCTGCGCATGCCGCCCTCCGAGGAAGGCCTCCTGCCGCCGTACGACATGGCACAGCAGCACGCCATCATCGGTTCGGTCAAGCGACATGCGCCGGCGGTACCGTTGCCGCGGGTGCACGAGTTGTGCACCGATCCCGGGGTCATCGGCGATGCCTTCTTCCTGATGGAGAGATTGCCCGGGGAAGCGTTCGAATATGCGGTGCCGGATTGGTTGGCCCAGGACGCGGACCACGGCGCCGATGCCGTCTGTCGGCAATGGTTCGATGCCATCGTCGGCCTGCATCGCATGCCCGTGCAGCACATGCCCACCGGCGGCCGCAGCGTGCTGCAGGAGGCACAGCACTGGCTGAAGGTCGCCCACAACGCCCAGGCCACGCCGGACCTGATCGCGGTGCTGGAGAGCCTGGTGTCGCGTCCGCCGCGAACCTCCGGACCCGCCACCCCGGTGCACGGCGATCCCAAGCACGGCAACTGTCTGTGGCACGAGGGCAGGCTCACCGCATTCCTCGACTGGGAGATGGCCCAGGTGTCCGAGCCGCTGCTCGATCTCGGCTACGTGCTGATGTTCCACGATCAGGGCAAAGCCTCGCTGGCGGACGCCGGGTTCGGCCTGCCGGGCTGGTGGTCCCGTCAGCGCATGATCGACGAGTGGGAGAAGGGCACGGGCCGCACGGCCGTGGACGTCAAACGCTACGAGGTGCTGGGACAGGCCAAGGTGACGGCCATCATCGCACTCGGAGCTTACTTGTTCTCCAGCGGCAAAACCGCGGACCGGCGTTTCGCCGCGTTCGGCCAGGTGCTGCCGTCCTATACCGAACTGCTGGTCAAGCGGACGGCGCTCGCGGGATAGCCGCGCCACGGATCCGCAGCAGCGGCGCGTCGAACTCCACCAGCGCACCGGCCGACGCCAGCACCGCCTCGACGACGCCGGCCGCGTCGCTGACCAGATCGGTGACGGTGTCCAGCACGGCGAGCTGACCCACGACGTCTCCCGCCGCCACGGCGGTGTCGACGCCCGCCAGCGATTTCACGGTGCCCAGGTGCGGCGCCTGAACGGTGACGAGCAGCGCCTCGGCCGCCGCGGAGGCATTGCCCGGTGCGGGGCCAACCACGGACCCCTCGCCCGCGCAGGCATCGTCATGCAGAGCGCTATCCGAGCCGGGCGAAGGCACATCGGCCCGGACGGGCGTTCCGCCCGCTCCGCGCAGCAGAGGATTGGAGCCGCCCCCCTCCTTGGCAAGGAACACGGCGTAGCGGGACGTCCGCACGTGCATGGAGCGCCATTCGGACTCGTGCAGCTGCCGCAGCAAGGCACGAACCTCGTTCACGATGTCCTTCATCGGGGCAT
Source organism: uncultured Steroidobacteraceae bacterium (assembly GCA_964657955.1). GTDB lineage: Bacteria > Pseudomonadota > Gammaproteobacteria > Steroidobacterales > Steroidobacteraceae > Bog-1198. Next base: position 426 of record CAZZWZ010000338.1, on the reverse strand, counting down.
GCGCAGGATGGCGAGCAGCGCCGGCAGCACCGGTTCGGTCACGATGGTACCCACGCCGCCGCGGACCGCCAGCACGGCGCACGCCGGCGTCGCGAGCGCCGACCCCGTCACCGTCTGCATGCCGGCAAACAGTGCAGGTTCCGCATCCGCGCCGGCCGCCGCCAACGCGGCGTCGACGTCGCGCGCCGCCGCCCCGCCGTCCGCGGACGCACCGGCCGCAGCCTCGGTCGCCTCCGCCGGCCGCAGCACGCGGACCGGGCACCGTTGGCGCGCCCACTCGACCAATCGCGTCAAATGTACATCGTCCTGCTCGCGCGGCTGCTCCACCGGCAGGCTGCGCGCATAGACGATGCCCTCGCCGCCGTCGACGGTGGCGCTCTGGCCCGCCGCCAGAAGCGCCATCGTGCTGGGACTGAATTACGGACC
>CAZZWZ010000337.1:0-3557 GCA_964657955.1 uncultured Steroidobacteraceae bacterium | reverse complement strand
AGGACACCACCCTTTCACGGTGAGAACCGGGGTTCGAATCCCCGTGGGGACGCCATCTTGACCCGGTGAAGGCCTCGCCGCACGTCTTGCTCGCTGCGTCCAGACTGCCAGTCCAGACTAACGCCGTCCGCGGGTGACGAAGCCCGCGGACGGCGGATCGGTCGCTCCGACTCTACGGCGCGAAGCCGACGTTATCCACGTACCACACGTTGTACGAGGATCCGGTTTCGTCGTGGATCGCGAACTTGTAGATCGAACTGTTGGCGACGCACAGCGAAGACAGCGGGATCGTGTAGGTTGCCCACTTGCCCACCACCGGCGCCGGGCCGTAGTCGAGCACGTTGACGGTGCAATAGTCGGCGAGGGCCTGATCGCCGATGCCGACGAAATACAGGTTCCACTGCTGGTTGTCCTGGGTCGGCTTCAGCGCGAAGGTGAGCTTGCTGTAGCCCGCGGTGTTGAAGTTCTTGTTCACGGCATAGGGCTGCCATCCGCCATACGGGCCGCTCAAGGAGATCTTGGTGTCGTAGCCGCCGCTCAGGGGATTGCCGCTGGTATCCCAGTAATCGGCATACGCGGAGAACGAGTAGTCGCCGGGCCAGACGAGGCTGCCGTTGTAGTACACCCATGACGTTCCGGCCGTCGGCGTCGGCGTGGCAACCGGCTTCGGGGTGGGTGTCGGCTGGGGGACCGGCGTGGGCGCCGCTACGGTCCCGCCGCCCACCGCCTCGAATCCGACGTTGTTGACGAACCAACGGTTGTCCGAAAGTCCGGTCGTGTCCTGAACCACGAATTTGAGTATGGAGCCGTTCCCCGAGACGCACAGGTCCGAGAGGGGAATGGTGTAGGTGGCCCACTTGCCCACCGCCGGTGCGGGACCGTAGCTCGTCACGTTGCGCGTGCAGTTGTTGGCGAGAGCCTGGCCGCCCGCACCCGTGAAGTAGATCTGCCACTTCTGATTCGCAACCGTGGGCTTCAGCGACACCGTCATCTTGCTGTACGGCCGGGCGTCGAAGGAATAGTTCTTGGCGACGGGCGCCCATCCGCCCCAGGCCGAAGTGATCTGCACTTCGACGTCGCGCGTGCCGTTGGTCGGTTCGCCGGTGGTGTCGCGATAGCTCGGCGTGGCTGAAAACGAGTAGTCCGTCTGCCAGTCATACGTACCGTTGTAATAGACCCAGGACGTCGAGGTGACGACGGCGGTGGCGGCATTGATCGGCTGCGCTGCACCGATCGCTGCGGCGCCAAGGAAGAAAAACATGCTGGTAAGTTTTGGCATCTCTCTCACTCGAATGATATTGATTGGCTGACATAGCTCACGCAGCGATCACTGAGCGTCATGAAATTCTCAGCATCGACAATCACGGAACACGGGATGCGTTTTACGTTCAAAAAACCGGCGTCGCAAATGTCTCGAAACACCGACTCAAGCTTGTAAATGTGTCTGGAAACAGCGACGCAGAAATATCATTCGATGAATAAAAAATGTCCGGGAGTGTGAACGGCGTCAACGCGGCGGTGGATCCGGCACACGATTCGGCCCGTCCGTGGTGCTTCACGCAACGATCCCGTGGATCGCGGGTCGTGAGCCAGGTGCGGGGGCCGACGGTCGGGAGCCCATGGTCGGCTGCATGAGACTTGCTGCAGGTGTGATGCATTCCACAGATGACCGCTGTGCCATGCAACGAGCGACGTCTGCGCACGGCTCCGTCAAAACTGAACGATCGTTCAAAACTTTTGGATTGATCGGTCACGATGATGCACCGGACTTCCGCGTGCAGATTCGATCCTGGTCCGGCGACCTGCGGCGCCGACGCGCGCCGGCTTCGGTCCGGTCGTGCGCTCAGCCGGACGGCGCTCCGCTCCAGGGTGCCTTTGCTGCGTCGCCTCGATCGGCGGGATCGCCACCCCTGTCATCCAACCCCTTTCCAGGGTATGCCGGCCGGGGACGCCCCCGAGGCCAATCCCGGCCAGTGGCACAGATGGGGGTTTTGTTATATTGTCGCCAGCCGGGCATGGAAAAGCCCCTCGGGGGAGGCTGACATATGGCAATCGGTACAGCCGATGGCAGACGCCGTTGCCGATTTGACTTTACCGGGTCGGCGCTTGAAAGGTGCATCACATTTCGGGCGGCGGCGTTGCGGTATGATGTCTGACATGTCCAAACCCATGCAATACGTCCTGGATGATTACGATGTGGACGGCTTCCTCAAGGTGGCCTCTGCATTCGGCACCGATCGGTTCGGTTACGTGGTCACGCCGAATGTCGATCATCTGATCCGGTTTCATGACGATCCGGCGTTCCGGGCCCTGTATGCCGATGCGTCCTACGTACTGCTCGACAGCCGGTTTCTGTCCTACGTCTTTCGCATCGTCAAGGCCATCCGGGTCCGCGTCTGCACCGGCAGCGACCTGACGGCCCAACTGCTCGCCCGGGTGATCGCGCCCGAGGACAAGGTGGTGCTGATCGGCGGTGATCCGGAGCAGGCCGAAAAGCTCAGGCAGCAGTACCGGCTGACGGCGCTGCATCACTTGAACCCTCCCATGGGATTCATCCGCGATCCGAACGAGGTTCAGCGGTGCATCGAATTCGTCGAAGCGTGCAGTCCGTTCAAGTTCTGCTTCCTGGCCGTCGGCGCCCCGCAGCAGGAGATTCTCGCGCAGAAGATCAAGGCACGCGGAATCGCCAGGGGGATGGCGTTTTGCATCGGCGCCTCCATCAATTTTCTGACCGGCGTGGAACGGCGCGCTCCGCTGTGGATGCAGCGAACGGGCATGGAATGGCTGTATCGCCTGGCCAATGATCCGAGCCGTCTCGCCAGGCGCTATCTGATCCGCGGTCCGCGCGTGTTCGCGTTGGTTCCCATGACGGACGTACAGGTCAGGCCGCGGACGGCCCATGCGTCCTCGTTGACCGCGAGTGCCCCCCGGACTTCCGAGTCCGTCTGACCCGTTTCAGTCGACCTGTTTCCGCAGCCAGTTCACGGTCTGCGAAATCCCTTCGTCGAGCGGCGTCCATTGCATGCCCAGGCTCTCCTGCGCGCGCTCCACGTTCATCCGAATTTCCTGCCCGAACGATCTGACGAGCGATGGCGGAATGGGCGGCGGCAGCCGGCGCAGCAGGAATTTTGCAGCCTTCCCGGCCACGATCTCGGCGATTTTCAATGGCGGTGCCACGAGTTTGGACTCGATGCGCAGCCGGCGGCCTGAGATGCGGGCCACGGGCACCGCGCCCAGGGCGAGGGCGAAGCGGGTGAAATATTCGTTCCACGTGGGGTATGCGGGCAGGCCGAGATTGAATATCCGGCCGCCGGCCTCCGGCGATCGCAGCGCGCGCCCCACGGCGTCCGCGACGTCGCCGACATAGACCAGATTGCAATAGCCGTCGCCGCCGCGGCCCAGGTCTCCCAGCCGGTGCGCGCGCAACAGCGTGGCGATGCGGCCGCTCCATTGCGCACTGCCGGGTCCGTAAACGATCCCGAGACGCAGGACGACGGCTTCGCCGCCCCGCGCCAGGCGTTCCGCGGTGACTCCGGGAGAGAGATGCCGGCAGGTGC
>CAZZWZ010000336.1:0-3560 GCA_964657955.1 uncultured Steroidobacteraceae bacterium | reverse complement strand
GGTGCTTGTCGGCGAGGTAGCGAACGATCACGGAGAGCTCCGTGATGCGCGTCCACCACGACCGGTGCCAGCCCTCGACCCGCAGCTGGTCGTTCTTGGGGGCCGTGTGCGCCGATGCGGACACCAGCTCTTCCGGCAGATTCAGACGGAACGTGCCCGTCATCGATTCATCGCTCATCGCAGCTCCTGAAATGACCTCGGAGTCGAGCGTAACGGTTATCCCGGCCGGTGGCTGCGACGCGCCACACGCATCGGCAAAGGCAAATCAATATGTCCAACGGGACGCCGTCTCGGGGGTTCGCCGTGAGTAGAGCCGATCACCGCCTGGGATTCCTGCTGGTGAGCGGCGCCGCCGTGGCCTGGAGCTTGGGCGGCCTGTTCACCCGGGTCATCCAGGTCGACACCTGGACCCTGCTCGCGTGGCGCGGCGTGTTCGGCGCGCTCGGCCTCGCCGCAGCGATGGCCGCCATGCGCCAGCGCGGCGTGTGGCGGAGTCTGCGCCGCATGGGATGGCTGGGATGGTTCTTCGTCATCCAGACCGCCGTCGGCATGATCTGCTATCTCGAAGCGCTGCGACACACCAGCGTCGCGAACGTGGCCGTAATCTATGCCACCGCACCGTTTCTCGCCGCCGGACTCGCATGGCTGGTGTTGCGCGAAAGGCCCACCACCCGCTCGCTGCTGGCGAGTCTCGTCGCGCTCGTCGGCGTCGCGCTCATGGTCGGCTTCGGCAGCCGGCGCGGGCTGCTCGGCGATCTGCTGGCGCTGGGCATGACCTGGGCCATGGCCGCGACCATGGTGATCGCCAGGCATTACCGGGACATCCCCATCCTGCCCACGGCCTGCATCGCCTCGTTGCTCAGCGGGCTGGTCGCCTGGCCGTTCGGCGAGCCGCTCACCGTCACGGCACCTCAGATGCTGCTGCTGGCCCTGTTCGGCCTCGTCAATTTCGCCATCGGGCTGCCGCTGTTCACCTACGGCGCGCGGCTGCTGCCCGCCATCGAGACCGCGCTCATCGGCGCGGTCGACGCGCCGCTCGCCCCCTTGTGGGTGTGGCTCGCCTTTCACGAGGCGCCCGGTGCCCCGACCCTCGTCGGCGGCGGCATCGTGTTCGGTGCCGTCGCTGCCCATCTGATCGTGAGCGAAGCCTCGTCCTTCCAATCCGCGGCCGGTTGACGCGCGCCGGCCGCGCGGACTACCGGCCGGCGCCCGAGCGCAGCCGCGCCGCTTCGAACTCGTCGCCCGGCTTCCAGCCGATGCTGCGTCCCGCCGTGGAGGCCTGCCAGCCGAGCGCGAAGCCGAACCGGGCCAGCGCCGCGTTGCTCGAGAAATCCATGTCGGCGAGATATTCGTCGCTGGGCTGGTGATAGTGTTTCGCGGTGTAATCGTCCCGCTGCGCCTTGCCCCACTCGGGCGGATGACCGGCGAATTTCAGCGCCGTGTTGATGGAGAACGCGGGAACGCCGACGCGCGCCATGCTGAAATGATCCGACCGGTAGTAGTGGCCGGCGGACGGCTCGGCGTCCGCTTCGATGTCGTACCCGAAGGCCTTGGCCGTCTTCTCCACGACGGGGAAGAAGCTCGTGCGTTCCGCGCCCGTCACGTTCACCGATTCGGGCGTACCGATGGGCGGCACCGCGTCGAAGTTGAGGTCGAGCGCCACCTGCGCCGCCGGAATGGGCAGGTGCTTGCCGAGATAGTTGGAGCCGAGCAGGCCTTTCTCCTCGGCGGTCACCGAGGCGAACAGCACCGGATGCGGCGGCTTCACGGCCGAACGGCTGAAGGCGCGCGCGAGCTCGATGAGGATCCCGCAACCGGTCCCGTTGTCCACCGCGCCGTTGTAGATCTGATCGCCGCCCTTGGTCGGATCGATGCCCAGATGATCGTAGTGCGCCGAGTACATGACGGCCTGGGTGGCCGCTCCGGCATCGCTGCCCGGCAGCAATCCGAGCACGTTGTACGACGTGAACTCGCGCACCTTGCTGACCAGGTGCGCCTGCAGCCGCACCGGCAGTTCCCGCGCCTTGAACTTGCGCGTCCCGGCGAGCGCGATCATGTCGTCCAGTTTCAAGCCCGACGCCTCGAACAGCCGGCGCGCCACGTCCAGCTGGATCCACGATGCAGCCTTCAGCTTCGGCTCCTTGTCATCGGCCAGGTAGACCTGCTCGTTGCTCCACGAACTCTTGACCACCGGCCAGCCATAGCTCGCCAGATCGGTGCGATGGATGATGAGCGCGCCCACCGCGCCCTTGCGCGCCGCCTCCTCGAATTTGTACGTCCAGCGCCCGTAGTACGTCATCGCCTCCGCCTCGAAGAACTTCGGATCCTTGGACGGCGGTTCGTTCACGATCAAGAGCACCACCTTGCCCTTCACGTCCACGCCCTTGAAATCGTCCCATCGGTATTCGGGTGCCTCGATTCCGTAACCAACGAACACGATCGGTGCATCGACGGCGACGTCCTGGGTCTGCGTCTGATTGCTGGTGACGTAATCGTCGCCAAGTTTCAGGTCGATGGCCCCGCCCTTCGCCGGCAGCAACGCCATGGTGGACGCAGCCTCGGTGTGGACGCCCATGAACGCCACTTTCTGAAGATAGGTCCCGTCGTCCCCCGCCGGCTTCAATCCGTACAGAGCGAATTGCGTGGCGATGTAGTGGGCCGCGATGTCCCCACCGCGCGTCCCCGTGCCCCGGCCCTCCAGCAGATCGTCGGCGAGAAATTTCACGTGCGCGCGGATGCGCTCCGGATCGATGCCCTGCATGGCGGCCGCCACGTCGGGCGCAAAGCCCAGCTCGGCGGCCGGATCGGGAGCCGCCCTGACGCCCGCCGCCAACCCGAGCGCCATCGCCGTCCATCGAAAAAAACCCATGGTATCCGCCCCGCAAGTTCAATGATGAGTCAGACTAACCCAGACTGGCGTGAGGGAGGCGAAATGCACGTCGAAAAAGCGAACGGCCGCTCCGTTGACGAGCGGACGGGCGGCGCAGTGCGCGTCACGCCGCGGATGGGCGCGGCACCGAGTCGCGGCGCACGGGCGTTCGTCTGCGCCTGCACGCTCGCGATGGCCGCCGGCTGCGCACGCCCGCATTGCGACAACCAGGCGTTCTACGGACTGCCTTCGCCGGACGGCCGGAACATCGCGTTCATCTTTCATCGCAAGTGCCCCGCGCCCGAGGGGGTCAGCACCCAGGTGTCGCTGATGCCCTTTCACGACTCGCTGCGCGGCGAGCCGGGCAACGTCCTGTCCGCCGCCGGCGAACAGCCGGTGATGGTGTCCTGGCACGGGCCCCGGTCGTTGTGGGTGACGGGCTATCGATCGGCGACCTTCCGGCGCGAGGCGCCGCTCGACGGCATCGACATCGAGTTCCATCCGGCGGCGGCGGACGGCACGCGTTAGTTTCAATGGAGCGTGGAAGGTTTTCAGCGGTGGTCCGGTGGACGGGCCGCGAAGCCGGCGTGTTCATGCAGGTCGCCCGGAATTGGCCACGAGGTTGCGCGTCGGGGTGACAACCATTCGCAATGGTCGGCGTCGCGGACATCGGCGTCGCATCTGCAACCCG
>CAZZWZ010000335.1:0-3570 GCA_964657955.1 uncultured Steroidobacteraceae bacterium | reverse complement strand
CACGTCGGCGATCAGCGCGTCGATGGATGCCTGGACGGTGACGTCGAGGACGGCACCGCGGCCGCCATGGGCGCCCAGCGCTTCCGTGATGCGCGCCGCGCCGTCCTGCGTGGTCGCCGTTCCCACCACCCGCGCCCCGTCGGCCGCCAGGCGTGCGGCGATGGCCGCCCCGATGCCGCGCGATGCGCCCGTGACCAGGGCAACTTGTCCGTTCAACATGTGCGTACTTCCTCCCACCGTGTGCGAAGCTTCAAGACCGCTCGCCGGACGAGGCCAGTGCCTGCCCGAGGGCCTCGGCATCTTCGAGTGCGAGCATCTTCAGGTCGCGATTCTTGTCGACCCGGCGATTCAGGGCCGTCAACACCTTGCCGGGACCGCATTCCACGATCCGCGTCGCCCCCGCCGCGATGAGCGCGCGCACGGTGTCGGCCCACCGCACCGGCGTGTGCAGCTGCTTGACCAGGCCCGCACGAATGGCATCGGGCTCGGTGTGACGCTGCACGTCCACCCCGTAGACCACCGTGTCCCGCGGCTGCGCCACCGGCGTGTCGAGCAGCCGCAACCGCAGGCGTTCAGCCGCCGGCGCCATGAGCGAACTGTGCGCCGGCACGCTCACCGCCAGAGGCATCACCTTGCGCGCTCCGCGGGCGATCAGCACCTCGGTGGCGCGCGCCACCGCGCCTGCCGTGCCCGCGATCACCACCTGTCCGGGCGCGTTGAAATTCACCGCCTCGATCACGTCGTTGGAGTCGGCTTCACCGCGCGCCTCGCGACAGGCCGCCTCGACGTCGGCATCCTCCAGGCCCAGCACCGCGGCCATCGCGCCCGCGCCCTGCGGCACGGCCGCCTGCATGGCCTCCGCGCGAAATTTCACCAGCGCCACGGCCGTTGCGAAGTCGAGACAACCGGCAGCCACCAGGGCGCTGAATTCACCCAAGCTGTGACCGGCCATGAAGGCGGGCACGGCGCCGCCGCGCTCGCGCCACACACGGTAGGTCGCGATCCCCGCGGTCAACATCGCGGGCTGCGTGCATTCGGTGGCGTTCAAGGCGTCCGGCGGTCCCTCCTGACAGCGCTGCCACAGGTCGTAGCCCAGCACCTGCGAGGCTTCGCCGAAGGTGGCCTCGATCGTGGGTGACACCGCCGACAATGCCCTGAGCATGCCCACGGACTGGGAACCTTGTCCTGGAAAAACGAACGCGACTGACATGCGGCTCCTCTAGGCGCGACGACGGTGGCGAATTATAGCGATCCGCCCGCAGAGTGCAGCCCCCACCACCACGCCGCACACGGCGCCGTACAGGTGCGCGTCCACCACCACCAGCGGCGGCTCGCGTCCACCGAGTTGCTCGTAGGCCAGCTTGGCGCACAGCCCCGCGGTCAGCAGCCAGCGGTCCCAGGCCCGGTCGATGACGTGCTGCGCCGTCCCCGCCGCCATGACGGCGTGCAGAACCCCCGATGCCCCCACGTACCAACCGACGCTCGGACTCAACCACCACAGGCCCGACGCCACGGCCAGCGCACCCGCCAGCACGATCACCAACCAGTCGACGGGCGAGAAGTCGTCGGCGAACAACGCCCACAGCAGGACGATGCCGAGTTCGTTCAACAACAGGTGATGCAGGTCCAGGTGCACCGTGTGGGCCGTGAGCAACCGCCACCAGCCGCCCGCCGCGATGGCGCCGCGATCGTAACGAAACAGCAGATCGGTCTTGTCTCGCAGAAAGCACACGAGTCCGAGCGCCAGCAGAATGGTGAACAACCAAACCCATCGGCCGCGATCCCAGCGCAACGCCGTGACGATGCCGGCGATGCGCCCCGGGCCGCCCGGCGCCCGCCGGGGTTCGCCGCCGGCGGGCGCTCCCGGCGGGTTGTCCGCGGGGGCGCCGGCCCGATCGGCCGCGCCGCCCGAGCGATTTGCGCCGTCACGGGTCATCGCCGCCGCTCAGTTTGGTACAATTTGCGGAATTTTCGAGGTCAACATGCGTAATCGCCAAAGCGGTTTTACTCTCATCGAGATCATGGTCGTGGTGGTCATTCTCGCAGTGCTGGGCGCGCTCGTGGTGCCAAAGATTCTGGAGAACGTCGACAAGGCGCGCGTCACCCGGGCGCAGAGCGACATCCGGGCCATTCAAACCGCGCTCGACCTGTACCGATTGGACAACTTCAAGTATCCGACCACCGAGCAGGGCTTGCAGGCGCTGGTGAAGCAGCCGTCGGATCCCACCATCACCAATTACCGCGCGGGCGGCTATCTTCCCTCGCTGCCGAAGGACCCCTGGAACAACCTGTACCTTTATGCGAGTCCCGGGGCGGACGGACGCGACTACGACATCACCTCGTACGGACGCGACGGCAAGCAGGGCGGTGAAGGTTACGACGCCGACATCAGCACCACGACCCTCGATCAGCGCTGATCCGCCCGCCGGCGCGCGCCGGGAGCGGCGCGAGCGCGGGTTCACGCTGGTCGAAATCCTGGTCGTCGTGGTGATCATGGCGGTGGTCATTTCATTGGCCGTGCTCTCCATCGGCGTCACGGGTCGCGACGCCCAGCTCGACGAAGAGTCGCGGCGGCTCGAAGGCCTGATCGGATTGCTGCACGAGCGCGCGCTGCTCGAAGGGCGCGATTTCGGGCTGCGCGTCGAACCCGCGGCGTACGGGTTCGTGGTGTACGAACCGTATCGCGATCGCTGGCAGCCGGTGGATCAGGATCGTGAATTCCGCCACCGCGATCTGCCCAAGGGCCTGAGCTTCCAGCTGCAGTTGGATTCCCAGGTCGTGGTGTTGAAGGCACCGGATCGCAACATGTCGGGCGACCAGTCGGGTTCGGCGCCGCAGATCGCGATCGCCGCCAGCGGTGAGGGCACGCCGTTTCGCCTGACCCTGCTGCGCCCCGAGACCAACGCCAAGGCGTCGGTCAGCGGCGATGCGCTCGGCAAGGTATCGCGGGACTCGTCGGATCACCGGGACTCGTCGGATCGCCAAGGCTCATCGGATCGACAAAGCTCACCGGATCACCTGGGCCGCCGCTCGTGAGCGCGCGCAACGCACGGGGCTTCACGCTGGTCGAGGTCCTGGTCGCGCTGATGATCGTGGCGATCGGCTTGTCGGCGCTCATGGTGGCGGTGAGCGGTGCCGCGCGCACCAGCGGTTATCTGCGGGACAAGACGCTGGCGCAGTGGATCGCGCTCAACCGCATCAGCGAAGTGCGGCTGAACAGCAAGAACAAGTTCGCGCAGAACACCGACGCGGCGGACGTTGACTTCGCCGGCCGCCCCTGGCACTACGACACCCGGTACTTCGACACCACCTTCACCAGCATGAAACGCGTGGTCGTCCGCGTCTATGCCGGCTCTTCCAAGACGAAGGGAAACCCCCTCGCGGAGTCCTCCAGCTTCATCTCCACGCTCATGCAAGCCGGCAGCAGCAATGCCACCAATTGGAATCAGGGTTCGTCGGTGCAGACGCTGAACTCCACCACCGGCACCATCGGCACGCCGGCGAATCCGGGGACCAACCAGCTGATCAACCCGGCCGCCCCCTCCAACTCCACCGCGCCGGCCAACTCCA
>CAZZWZ010000334.1:0-3582 GCA_964657955.1 uncultured Steroidobacteraceae bacterium | reverse complement strand
CGCGGATCTTGATCAGTACTCTGGTGGATGGAGGCCGGCGATGACGATCAGGGGATGTTCGGGATGCGTGACTTCGCTGGGTCGATGCGCTGCGTGGCTGCGTGGCTGTGGCTCGCCTTTTGTGCAACGCCGGTGGCGGCGCAGACCGTCACTGCATTTCTGAGCAGCCGCCTGGTCGAATCGGAGCGCGTCACGCTGGAGGGCAACACACCGCCCGCGGCGCTCGATCCCGACAACGATCGCGGACTCGTTGCCGACACCCAGCCGCTGGAGCACCTGCTGCTGGTGCTGCAGCAGACCCCGCAGCGCGAAGCGGCGCTGCGGCAATTCATCGACGACCTGCACGATCCCGCCAGCGCGTCGTACCATGCCTGGCTGTCGCCGCAACAACTCGGCGCACGCTTCGGTCTTGCGCACGAGGATTTGGCCCTGGTGCAGCACTGGTTGGAGTCTCACGGGTTCGTCGTCAATCGCATCTACACCAATGGCCTGGTTGTCGATTTCTCCGGCTCCGCCGCCCAGGTGCGCGAGGCGTTCCACACCGAGATTCATCAGCTGGTGCTTCGCAACGGCGAGCGTCACCTGGCCAATGTACGCGATCCCGACGTGCCGGCGGCCATCGCGCCGGCGATCCGCGGCATCGCCTCCCTGCATGATTTTTTCCCGAGGACGCACGCCATGCCCCTCGGGCCGGTGACCTACGATCGGGCGAGCAACACGTGGAAGCCGCGGTTCAACATCAAGATCGGCGGTGCGCAGTACCACACGATCGGTCCCTATGATTTTGCGGCGATCTACGATCTGCTGCCGCTGTGGAAGCGGGGGATCACGGGCAGGGGCATCACCATCGCGGCCGTCGAGGACAGCAATCTGCTGCATGCCGAGGACTGGCGGGACTTTCGTCGGACCTTCGGCCTGGAGCGTTTTTCCCACGGCAAGTTCGCGCAGGTGTATCCGGGCTGCAAGAATCCCGGCCAGAACGGCGACGAAACCGAAGCGGCCCTCGACGTGGAGTGGGCCAGCGCCGCGGCGCCCGATGCCGCGGTCGAACTCGCGGCCTGTGCCAACACGGCCACCACCTCGGGCCTCGATCTGGCCATCCTCGGGCTCATCGATTTCGCGCCGCCCGACATCATCACCGACAGCTACGGCCTGTGCGAGACCATCACCGGGCGCGCCGGCATCGCACTCGAGAATCGCGAGGCGCAGCTCGCGAGCGCCGAAGGAACGACGTTTTTCATCGCCGAAGGAGATGCCGGCGCGGATCAATGTGCGCCGGCCGAGCCCACGAATTACGCCACCAACGGCATCAACGGGGGCGACAACACCTCGTCGGCCTATGCCGTGGATGTGGGCGGCACCGACTTCATGGCGCAGTACAACGCCGACGTCAGCGGCGTGCCGCTCGGCGACTACTGGAGCAGCACCAACGATCCGGTCACCAAGGCGTCCGCGCGCTCGTACATCCCGGAGATTCCCTGGAACGACGGCTGCACCAGCCGGCTGATCTACAGCGATCCTGTCAACGGTGCGTACAGTCAGTCCTACGGCAGCAACGGCTTTTGCAACTCTCCCTTGGGCCAGAGTTTTTTGATCGATGTGGCCGGCGGCGGCGGCCCGAGCACGTGCTTCACGGGCACGCCGTCCGTTCCCGGCGTGGTCGGGGGCACCTGCCGCGGTAACCCGAAACCCCGGTACCAGAAGGGCGTTCCCGGCGTGCCCGACGACGGGCTGCGCGACCAGCCGGACATTTCCTTGTTCGCCAGCAACGGTGTCTGGGGCAGCTTCTATCTGGAATGCATGTCGGATACCAAACAGGGCGGTGCGGCCTGCACGATCCGCAACGACGCCGTGGTGCAGGGCGGCGGCGGCACCTCGTTCGCAGCGCCTGCCATGGCCGGCATTCAAGCGTTGATCGATCAAAAATTCGGCCGTCAGGGCGACGCCAATTACGTTTATTACGCGCTGGCCGGGCGGCAATTTCGCGATGTGGGCCCTTCGGTATGCGATGCCAGCAAGCGCAACGGCGAGTTGCCCGCCGCGAGCTGCGTGTTCCACGACGTGACGCGCGGCGACATCGACATCCCCTGCGGGCGAAATCCGGACGGACGGTTCTACGATTGTTTCGGAGCGGCCGGCCAGAGCGTCATCGGCGAACTCTCGCAGCAGTCGTCGAAGAACGAGCCCGCCTACCCGGCGGCGCCCGGCTACGATCAGGCCACGGGCCTGGGGTCGGTGGATGCGACCAATCTGTTCGAGGCCTGGCCGCGGCACGGGATCGCTCCGCCCTGAAGCGGGCCGGGGCGCGGCGCGGCCGGCAGGATTTCGGAGCAGGCGCCGGCGCGGCGGCCGTTACTCCGTAAGATGCCTCGGCGCGCGGCGGCCGTCACTCCGGATATCGGTGACGCACACCCTGCGAATCCATCACCTCGCGCGAACCATCGGCGGATTTTCCGCCCACGTAGGCGGGGCCGATCGGGACCTTGCCGAAGCCGCCCGGGATGTCGAGCACATAGGTGGGCAGGCACAATCCCGACAGCGTGCCCCGCAACGCCTGCATGATGGCCTGTCCTGCCTCGATGGGCACTCGGAAATGCGAGGTGCCGGGAGCGAGATCGGGGTGGTGCAGGTAGTAGGGTCGGACCCGCAGCCGCACCAGCTTCCGGAACAAAGTCGCCAGCACGTCGGCGCGGTCATTGACCCCTTTCAAGAGCACCGTTTGACCGAGCAGGGTGATGCCGCCGGTGCGCAGTCGGTCGATCGCGGCCACCACCGGCGCGGTCAACTCGTCGGGATGGTTCACGTGAATGGCCAGGTATACCGGCAGCGACTGGGTGAGTGCCGTGACCAGGGCCGAGTCGACGGCGTCGGGCGCGACCACGGGGACGCGGGAGTGAATGCGCAACACGCCGAGATGCCCGACGGTGGCCAGTTGCCGCAACACGGCCGCCAGGCGCCGCGCCGACAGCGACAGCGGATCGCCACCGGTCAGGATGACCTCCCAGATCGCGGGGTGGGCGCGGATGTAGGCCACGGCGTGTCCCAGCTCGTCCGCGGACAGTGCATGGCCCTTGCGGCCGATCATCTCCCGGCGGAAACAGAACCGGCAGTACACGGGGCAGGCGTGGGCCACCTTCAACAGCACGCGGTCCGGGTAGCGATGCACGATGCCCGCGACCGGACTGAATCGTCGGTCACCGATGGGATCGTCGGCCTCGTGCGCCAGCGCGAGGAGTTCGCGCTCATCAGGGAGAAATTGTCGGGTCAGCGGATCGTCCGCGGCGCGACCCTGCAGCAACGAGGCGAGATACGGGGTCATTCGGAAATCGTAGCGGGATGATACCGCAGCGGCGCTGCCCAGCCGTGCGTCGCCGGGGGCACCGGCACCGGCACCGGGTGCGGCGTCGGGCGGCATCGCGTCGGCAAAGCGAGCCGGTTCGTCGATTTTCGTTCGCAGTCGATCCATGGTTCGCTCGAGGGTGACGGTGTAGGGGTGCGTCCGCGAAGCCGCTCGCAGACAAGAACGCCCCGGGGCTATCATGACGCAAGCGTGGTGACCGGCGTGTTTTCGATGGCGTATTT
>CAZZWZ010000333.1:0-3588 GCA_964657955.1 uncultured Steroidobacteraceae bacterium | reverse complement strand
GGCGGACCACGGCGTATCGCTGACCGGCGCCCCGCCATGATTGGCCGCAAGGTTGCCGTGCCTGGGCCGGGCGCGGATCTCCTGCGCGTGCTGGCGCTCTGCGTCCTGGGGTGGACCTGTGCTGCCCGCGCCGAAGTGTCCTACACCGCGGCAGACTTCGATCGCATCAATAAATTCGATGCTCACGTTCATGCCAACGCCGACTCGCGCGACTTCCTCGATATCGCCCGCAAGGACGGCTTCGAGCTCTTGTCGATCAACGTGGACTATCCCGACTTCCCGCCCGTGGCCGAGCAGGCGCGGATCGCCCACGCGCTGCGTGCCGCCGACCCCCGGCGGTTCCATTTCGCGACGACCTTCTCGATGAAGAACTTCGGCAGCGACCACTGGACCCGCGACACCGACCGCGCCATCGACGCGGAGTTGAAGCGCGGCGCCGTCGCCGTCAAGGTGTGGAAGAATGTCGGCATGGTGGAGAGGAACGCGGCCGGGCACCTCATCATGATCGACGATCCCGGCTTCGACGGCGTCATGGCGCACCTCGAGTCGAAGGGCGTGCCCCTCATCGCGCACCAGGCGGAACCGAAGAACTGCTGGCTGCCGCTCGATGCGATGACCACGGAGAACGACCGCAGCTACTTCCGCGAGCATCCCGAGTATCACATGTACCTGCATCCGGAGATGCCGCGCTACGAGGAACTGATGGCCGCGCGGGGCCGCTTCGTTTCACGTCATCCCCGGCTTGCCTTCGTGGGCGCCCACCTGGCCAGCCTGGAATGGAGCGTCGATGTCCTCGCGCGATTCCTCGACAGCCATCCCGGTGCCACCGTCGATCTCGCGGCCCGCATGACACAGGTGCAGTACCAGTCCAAAGCCGACCGCGCAAAGGTGCGCCGCTTCTTCATTGGCTACCAGGATCGGCTGCTCTACGGCACCGACCTGACACGCAGTCCCGTGACGGCCGCCGACCGCGCGCAGAATCCCCCGCTGGACATGGCGCAATTTCCGCACGAAGCGGACGCCTTCTGGCGCAGCGACTGGGCATATCTCGCCACCCCGGCGGTACAGCACATCGACGCCATCCAGGCGGACGTCGGCGGGCTGGCATTGCCCAGGACGGTGATCGACAAGATTTACGGCGCGAACGCGCGGCGGGTGTTCGGATTGCCCGCGCACGGTGCGGGCGGCTGAGCCAAGCATGCCACGGGGCAGCCGTTTCAGCGCGTGAGCGCCACCACGGCGTCGACGATGGCGTCGGCGGAGGACTCGAGATCCTCGGCGGGCACGGTGTAATAGGATACGCCGTCCTCGCCGCCGCTCGGTGCGATGCAGGCTGCGATGCGGTCGTCGGGGCATACCTTCATGCACGACGTGATGACGATGCGCAGATCGCCCTTCGCGAGCCGGCGCTTGGCGGCCTTCTTGATGTGCGAGGCGAGCCGGTGGCTGCGGTTCTTGTCGTCGCCGATCCGCTTACCACACTTTTCGCACACCAGCACCATGGCCATGCGGGCCGGCGGCTCAACCGGCAATGCCGGCCGAATAGCTTTGTTCACGGGGAAGTTGCGCTCCGGTGGGTTCGGTCCGAAATTACCGCAAAGCGCATCGCCTGTCCTGCCTTTTTCATGAGAGGGGAGGTCCGCGAAAGGCATCCAGGCGCGTCGCGGGATCGAGCTTGACCGGCTGCCCCGTGCGAGCCGACTCGTAGATCGCCGCCATGATGCGCTGGTCTTGCAGGCCTTCCTCGCCCGGCGTGCGCGGCTGCGTGTCGTTGCGAATGCACAGCGCAAAATGATCCATTTCGAGCGCGAATTGATTTTTGACGCCGAGCGCAATCTCGCGCTCCACTTCGGCCTGCCCCTCGCGCTGACTGACGTGCAGCCGCTGTCCCTCGTAGGCGAATGCGTTGGCGATGTACGCATGCCCCTTCGACCCGTTCACGCTGAGCCAGCGCTTTTCGTGGAGACTGTAACTCGTCGCGCAGTTGGCGATCACGCCTGACGGAAATCGCAGCGTGAAACTCACCGTGGACTCCACCTCTTTGAACCGTGCGTCGTCCGGCGTATGAATCATGGCGGTGATCTCGACGGGCTCCTCGCCCAGCAGCGCTCGCGCGGTGTTGAGGCAGTAAAGCCCCACATCCGGCAGCGACCCACCTCCCGAGAGGGCCTTGATCTGGCGCCACTGCGTGGGATCGCCCTGATTCTGCATGTTCACGGCATCGATGAATTGAACCTGACCGAACTCTCCCGCCCGGGCCCGGCGGGCGAGCTCCCGATTGGCGGTTTCGTACTGGCAACGATAGGCGATCATCAATTTGCGCCCGGCCCGCCGGCACGCCTCGATCATGTCGCGCGCCTCGTCCGCGTTCACCGCCATCGGCTTTTCGCACAATACGTGTTTGCCCGCCCCGGCAAGGTCGAGCACGGCGCGCCGATGCAAGGCGTTCGGCAGGACCACGTACACCGCCTGGATCGCAGCATTGGTGCGGAGTTTGGCGAGGTCTCCGTAGCCGTAGCGAGCATCCGCGGTGATTCCATACTGATCGGCGATGGCGGCCATCTTGTCCGGCGTACCGCTGATCAGGCCCGTGAGTCGCGCATGCTTGCAGTGAGCGAAGGCCGGCAGGATGTTCTCGAGCGCCAGGCGACCCAGACCCATGACGGCGAAGCCCACCCGCCGGGCAGGCGCATCGGGATTGGGTGGCGGGCTTCCGGGTGCTTCGGAGTCGGCATGGATGGGAGCGAAGTCCACCCGGTCGCCGGTGATTCGACCCTCATCGACCGCGGCGGGCGGAGCAGGCGATGCCGTGCCCGAACTCGTGCCAGAGGGCGCCGACCGGGCCGTGTGCACGGCCAGCCCGACTCCGAGCGTCCCTGCAATCAACAGACGTCGTCGTTGCTCGTCGGCCTCGGGTGGTGTGGGCAAAGGCTGCTCTCCGTGGTTGGAAGCGAACTTGACGGACGTACCTGGAGGCGAACGCACGTGCTTGAAAGCGCAGGAAACGCATTGGCGTGCACGATGCGCGACACCACGGTGAAAGGCTATGTAGGTGCGGAGGTCTTTGTCGAAGGACATATCTGACCTGCGAAAAATCCCGCGGCCGGTGGCTCACCGCCGAACCTTCTGGCGTACTGTCCGCTCACAACTGGAGGGGAATCATGAAGACCACTTTGATCACTTGCATGGTGTTGTTCGCCGGAACGGCCCTGGCACAGACCTCGACGCCGGACCAACAACCCAACGATCCGAACGCAGCGTCGAGCCCGCATCAGCGGCAAGTCACCAAATCTAGCGCGGCGGAGGCGACGCCATCCGGCGGTTCGCAACCGGATGCGAGTGCGACGCCGAGTCAGAAGGACGTGCTCAACAAGAAGCATTCCGCCAAACATGCCAAGAAGAAGGCGGCCACTTCGTCGGATCAGCCCACGCCTCCGCAGCAGTGATCCGGGCTGGGTGGCTGCTCGCCTCCATCCCCGAGCGCCGCCCGGCCCCGAGTGCCATCCGGCCCGGAGTGCAAATCGGCCGCACCGGCCGCCGGGTCGCGGCGATGTACACCACCTCGGTGGGGCGACTTCACGCGCCGGC
>CAZZWZ010000332.1:0-3610 GCA_964657955.1 uncultured Steroidobacteraceae bacterium | reverse complement strand
CGTCCTCCCTCGCAGAACTGCCGCGGCTGCGACTTGAAAGCCGCGCCCTCGCGAAACCCATGCTCGGCCCAGGCCGCGAGAATCCGGCTCGACACGCGGATGGCATCCTCGGGCGCCGGCGCCTTCGGCAGCTGCGGAGCGCCGCTGGCACGCAGGGCCGCATACAGGGCGAGACGCCCCGCCACCACCGCCGCCCCTGCGGGCGCTTTCTTGCCCGGCTGCACGTGCAGCGCGTCGCTCATCTGAGCAGCCGTGCGCCGCTCCTGGGCATAGCCGCCGGTGGACTCGAAGGAAAACGCATGCAGGTAGATGTCGATGTCGCAACCCGAATAGGTCGCATCCCAGTCGAACTGATCGGAAATGTCGGCGGCCGCCTGCCGCGCCAGTTTTTCGTACATCTTCGCGGAGAACGAGCCCGGTTGGCCCACCCGCTGCGCCAGGCTCCGCAGCATCTCCGGCGTGTCGAACACGCGCGGCGATTCCTTCGAGGAGACGTAGCTGCCGGCGGGCACCGGCAGCCCCTCCGCGAACGCCGGCGATGCGACGAACGCTGCCAGCAGAACCGTCGCCGCCAGCCGGGTCGCCGCCGCCAATCTGACCGTCGCCGAGCGCATGCCTCACCCCCGAACCGTGGACCCGGAACGCCGTGTGACAGGGCCTCTGCCGGAATCCGAACTCCCGATGATGCAGTGTGCATCCGCTGGTAAGCTCGTGCAATGTCCTCGACGGATGCACCTGCGACGGTCACCGCCCCGCCGCCCCTGGTGTCCGGCACGGCGGTGGTCAAGACCTTCGGCGCGAAACGGGCGCTGGACGGCGCCACGTTCAGCGTAGCCGCGGGCCGGATCTGCGGGCTGCTCGGCCCCAACGGCTCCGGCAAGACCACGCTGATGCGGTTGATGATGGGCATACTCAAGGCCACCTCGGGGACTCTCAAGATCGACGGGCTGGATGCTTTCGCGGACCGGGTGGCGCTCAAGCGCCGCATCGGCTACGTCCCGGACGAACCCGTGTTCCATACGTATCTGTCGGGCCGCGAGATCCTCGAGCTCAGCGCCGCGATGCACGGACTCGCCGTGCCGGCGGCCCTGGAGCAACTGCGGCCGCTGGCCCACCGCATGCAGCTCGCGGACGAGCTCGACAACTTCGCCGACGACTACTCGCGCGGCATGAAGAAGAAGCTCGCGCTGCTCCTCGCGCTGCTGCACCGGCCGAAGCTGCTGATCCTGGACGAGCCCACCAACGGCCTCGATGTCGAAGGCACGCTGCTCTTCTACGACCTGATGACCGAACTCGCCGGCTCCGGCACCACGGTGCTGTTCTCGACGCATTTATTGGACCAGGTCGTGCGGCTGTGCTCCCGCGTCATCGTGATCCATCGCGGCGAAATGGTCGCGCAGGGCTCCGTCGAAGAGCTGCGCACGGCGCACGGCCGGAAGACGCTGGAGGAGACGTTCCGCGAACTGACGCAGACGCGCCCCGCCGGATGAGCGAGTCCGCGCCGCGTTTCCGGACCGTCGTGCTGCTGCTCCTCGGCACCGCGCGCCGGCGGGCAACCGGCCGCATCCGCCGGCAGGTGCAGCTGCGCAGCGCACGCGGCCAGGGACGCTGGCCCGCACGCCCGTGGTTGAGCTTGTTGCTCGGATGCTTGTTCGGCGCGATCGTGCACCTGGTCACCGCGGCAACGCTGATCACGATGGTGGCCGCCGCCGAGCGTGTGCAGGCGGAGCGCGACGGACGCGTCGTGGTCGAGGAATGGTTCGCAGGACGCATCGAGCAGGCCGAGGCTGCGGCGACGCACAACCCGGCCCGGCGGGCGGCGATCTCGCGCGCCGAGAACGCCGACATCGCCGTCGAAGCAGGCCGCCTGGCCGCGCGCTTCACGCGCGACCAGAAAGCCGTCGAAGCCCGCCTGCGCACCACGGTCAGCGAGCGTCCCGGGGCGCTGGTGTCGCTGCGCTCGCTGTGGTGGCGGCCAGGCGTCCTGCCCGAGATCGTCGCTTTGCTGGTGCTGCTCTGGTGGGCCGCCATGCTGGTCTGCCAGGGCGAGACCCAGGGGCTCGACGTGCATCGGCCGCGCTATCCCTTGTGGGAATGGCTGTTCAGCCACCCCGTGAAACCGGCCGCGGTCTTCCTGGCCGAGATGATCACGCCCATCACCGCGAATCCCGTGTTCCTCACCGTGCCCCTGCTGCCCGGCCTCGCGTACGGCAACGCCTATGGAACGGGGGGCGGGATCGCCGCCGCGGTGCTGATCGGCGTACCGCTGGCCGTCGCACTCGCCTGCCTGAGCAAGGCGGTGGAGATGTGGGTGGTCCTGCGCCTCCCGCCCCGATCGCGTGGTGCGCTGCTCGGCGCCATGAGCGCGTTCAGCTTGGTCGGGTTCTTCGCCCTGTGCATGACGGCTCAAGCGGTGAATCCCGTCGTCGATGCGCTCTGCCGCTGGCTCGCGCCCACCCTCACCTTTCCCTGGCCGCCCACCCGCCGGCTGCTCGGTCTCACCGCAGGCGGCAACTATGTCTTCTGGCTGGGGCTGGTCACCTGCTGGGCCGGGATCGGCATCGTGATCGCCGGCTCCATCGCCCTGGCCGCAGACGCCGCTCGGTTCGGTCTTTTGGGAAAAACTAACTCGCCGAGCGTAGTCGTCCCGCGCGTGCGCACCGCCACGGCCTTCGGCCAGGAGCCCCTGTACCGCAAGGAGCTCCTCTGGTTCCGTCGCGATCGCGCCGCCCTGGTCCAGGCCATCCTGCTGCCGTTGTCGCTCGGAGCGCTGCAGACCTTCAACCTGCGGACGATGCTGCCCGATGTCATGGGGTCGTGGAATCAATTCTGCGGCGCCGCCATCCTGTTCGGCACGTATTTCTTGCTGACCCTCGGCCCGAAGTCCCTCGCCTCGGAGGGCCCCGCGCTGTGGCTCGCGCAAACCTGGCCGCTGGGTCTGGAAGGCCTCATGAAGGCCAAGGCGAAATTCTGGACCGTGCTGGCGTGCGCGCTCGTGGGCGTCGCCTTCCTGTTCGCCGCCTGGCGCTTCCCCGCCCACCTCGCCGGCATCGCGGCCGTGGCCGTGCTCTGGGGGGTGTTCGCCCGTTCGCTCGCCGACAAGGCGGTCACGCTGGCCACGGTCACCTCGTCGTCGGGCGAGCCCGAGCGGCTGCCCGGCTGGATGCGATGGACTTCCTTGCTCGGCATCCTCAGCTTCTCGATCGGCGTCATCACGGCGCAGTGGAGCCTCGCGATCGCCGGGGTCGTCTATTCCATCGTCACCGCAGCCGCGATGTGGCAGGTGTTCCGCCACCGCCTGCCGTTCCTGTTCGATCCCTGGTCGGCGACGCTGCCCCCGCCGCCCACCATGCTTCACGCCATGTGCGGCATCGGCGCCATGGTGGAAGGCGTGGCGCTGTTCTCCGCACTGGCGCTCGCCACGGTCGGTCGCGACGACATCGCCGTCATCAACGCCGCGCTGTACGCGCTGTTCGCCGTCGCCACGGCGCTGGTGCTCGGCATCGTCCTCGCCCGCCGGGGCGTGCCGCCACGGGACGTCTGGCTGTGGCGTGAGAGCCGGCCGTCGCGCGCGAGTGACGCCGCCCCCCGCCCTTTTTTCACGCTGGAT
>CAZZWZ010000331.1:0-3612 GCA_964657955.1 uncultured Steroidobacteraceae bacterium | reverse complement strand
GGGAATCTGGCGGCTGCGAACCGATTCGATCACCAGCCGCTCACGCGCCCGGATTCCCTCGTCGCTCAACATCAAGCGGCCGTAGCGGTCGCCGGCGGCCACGTCCACACCCGCCAGGTAGAAGGCGATGTCGGGCGCCGGCGGTCGCAGGACGTCGGGAAGATGTGCGGCCAGCGCATCGAGGTAGGCCTCGTCGCCCGCGCCGTCCGGCAACCCCACGTCGAGACTGGAACGCATCTTCGCGCTGGGATAATTGCGCTCGGCGTGCATCGAGAAGGTGAAGACCGCCGCATCGCCTTCGAAGATCGCGGCCGAGCCGTTCCCCTGATGCACGTCCAGGTCGATGATGAGCGCCCGCCCGATGGCGTGCTCGCGGCGCAACTGACGGATGGCGATGGCGACATCGTTGATCACGCAGAATCCTTCGCCGTGATCGGCGAACGCATGGTGCGTGCCGCCAGCAAGATTGCCCGTCAACCCGGAGTTCAGCGCCTCACGGGCGGCGAGCAGCGTGCCGCCCGCCACCAGCCGCGAGCGGAACCAGAGAGAATCCGACCAGCGCATGCCGAGGCGTCTTTGTTCGGCGGGCGTCAGGGCCGAGGACTCCAGCTTGTCGAGGTATTCGTCGGTGTGCACGAGCGCCAGGGTCTCGCGGCCCAGCGGTTCGGGGCGCAGCAGATCGGCCGGCTCGATGATGGCCTCGGCGAGCAACCGGTCCCGCAGCACGGGAAGGGTGGCGATGGGGGCGGGATATGCCGGAGCGGTTCCGCCGGGAGGAACTCCGCCGGCGGGCGGATCCGGCGGCCGCACGATCTGGTAGCCCGGATGATAGCTGCACTTCATGGGCCGCCAACATACCGGATTCGCCGCCCTTTGCGGCTCTTTGCGGCCCGGGGCCGCCGCCCTCAGCGCGAGGCGACCGAGGCTCGGCCGTGCTGCGACCGGTGTACGCCGCTGCGTGCCCTGCCCAGCCAGGAATGTGCCGCGGCGCCGTAGCGCCAGTGCGGTTGCAGTCGTGCCGGCGCGGCGGGATATCCCGTGAACTGCAGGTCGACAGAGGCGGCGAGCCTGCGTTGCAAGGCCTGCCACGACGGATTTCTCGCATCGAACGTATCGCTCATGTCGTCACTCCGTTCAAACAACCGGTACGTCAAGCCGCCCTGCCCATGGAGGCGGGCAGCGGGTCGACGAGAAATTCGTGGCGGATGGCCGGCCAGTCGATCAACCGCAACTGACCGTTGGTGTCCTCGACCAGGCTCGTGCAGCTCTCCACCCAGTCGCCATCGTTGCAGTACAGGACACCGTCGATCTCGCGCATTTCCGCACGATGAATGTGACCGCACACCACGGTGTCGACCCCACGCCTGCGTGCCGCCTGCGCGACGGCGTCCTCGAAACTTCCGATGTACTGCACCGCCGTCTTCGCCTTGCCTTTCAGATACGCGGACAGCGACCAGTGCGGCAGATCGAACAACCGCCGCACCCCGTTGATGTAGGGATTGGCCGCGAGGAGCAGGTCGTACAGCGTGCTGCCGAGCCGCGCCAGCCAGGGGCTGCATTTCACGACGCTGTCGAACTCGTCGCCGTGGAGCACCAGCATCCGCCGGCCGCGCGCGCCGTGGTGCACGTACTCGCGGTGAATGAAGAGATTGCCGAAAGCGGCGCCGTCGAAATCGCGAAACACCTCGTCATGATTCCCGGGAATGAAAAAGATCTGCGTTCCCTTCTTGGCCTTTCCCAGGATCGTGCGCAGGACGTTGTTGTGAGACTGCGGCCAGAACATGCTCTTCCTCATACTCCACACGTCGATGATGTCGCCCACCAGAAACAGGAAATCCATGTCGACGTGATGCAGGAATTCCAACAACAGGTCGGCGCTGCAGCCTTTGAATCCCAGATGCACATCCGAGATGAAAACCGTCCGAACTCTCAGGCGTGGACTCGAGTTCCGCTCAACCATAACCGCTCCTGCAAAGTCTTTCGTGTCGCATGTCACAATCGCGGTTGCTTGTTACGAAAAGGTGACCCGAACGAGAACTATTCTTTACAGAGAACGACTTAGGCGCGAAACGGCATGTCGCATCGAAGATTCGTGAGCTAGGTCGCTGGTTTGGTGGCGATGCCGCGCATCGAGGACGCGCACGCCGGCTTCCCGGAGTAACCTGCAGGGAGTGCGCCCGGTGCCGCGAACGCGCCGGTAATTCAGGAGACCCTCGTGTACGAACTCTACATCGCCAACAAGAACTACTCTTCCTGGTCGCTGCGGCCGTGGCTGCTGATGCGGGAACTCGGAATACCCTTCACGGAACATCTGATCCCGTTCGGCCACGTCTTGAGCTGGGAGGCGTATCGCAAGATTTCCCCCAGCGGCAAGGTGCCGTGCCTGCTCGACGGTGATACGGCCGTGTGGGATTCATTGTCCATCACAGAGTATCTCGGCGAGCGACATCACGTCTGGCCGGCGGATGCGAAGGCTCGCGCCTGGGCGCGCAGCGCCGCGGCCGAGATCCATTCCGGTTTCAGCGCGCTTCGCACGCACTGTTCGATGACCTGCGGTGTGCTGCTGCGGCTGCACGAATCCTCGCCCGCGCTGTTGCAGGACATCGCGCGCCTCAACGCGCTATGGGACGACGGCTTGCGGCGTTTCGGCGGTCCCTTCCTGGCGGGCAGGGCGTTCACCGCCGTCGATGCGTTCTTCGCCCCCGTGGCGTTCCGGGTCCGCAGCTACAGCCTCGCCCTGGAGCTGCCGGCGGCCGGTTACAGCGACCGGTTGCTGGCCCTGGCCGGGATGCAGGAATGGTATCGCGACGCCTTGCGCGAGACCTTTCGCGATCAGCCGCACGAGGAAGAGATTGCGCGCATGGGCGAGGTGCTGGAGGACCTGCGTCAGAAATAGCGTTCACGTCGCGACGCCCAGCGACTGCCACAGATGATGCGTGGCGTACGCCCGCCACGGACGCCAGGCTTCGGCCCGTGCCTGCAGTTGCGGGGCGGTGAGCCCTGCCGCCCTGAGCAGCATGAGGTCGGTGCCGGGAAAGGCATCGGGCCAGTTCAATGCCCGCATGGCGATGTACTGCGCCGTCCAGGGACCGATGCCCGGCAGGCGCAGCAGGGCGTCGATCTGTGCACCCACGTCCACCGCATCGGCCAACGTGACCTGGCGGTCCTCGACCGCATGCGCCAGGGCCACGATGCTTCGCGCACGGCTGCCCACCACCCCGGTGGCGGCGATGTCGTCGGCGGCAACCCGGCTCATTTGCGCGGCGGTGGGTGCCAGACGCGTCAACTGCGGGTGAGGGGTCGCGATGGGAGCCCCGAAACGGCGCGCGTACCGTCCGGCGATGGTGGTCGCCGCCTTCACCGAGACCTGTTGACCGAGGATGGCCCGCACGCCGAGCTCGAATCCATCGAAGGCACGCGGCACCCGCAGGCCCGGCAGACGCGCGACCCCGGCGCGAAGCAACGGGTCCTGCGACAGCGACGCGGCCACCACCTGGGGCATCGCGCTCAGATCGCACAGCATCCCGACCCGCGCGGTCACCGCGGCGGCGACCGGCGCCAGCGACCGCGACATGACGAGTTCGAGTGCGCCGGTGCCGGCCGCGCCGGTGC
>CAZZWZ010000330.1:0-3680 GCA_964657955.1 uncultured Steroidobacteraceae bacterium | reverse complement strand
ACATGAATAACAGAGGTTGAGCAGTTTTGACGGACAAAATTTTCATTCGCGCCCTGAAGACCGAAGCCATCATCGGCATATTCGACTGGGAACGGCAGGTCAGGCAGACCGTGCTCATCGACATCGAACTGAGCGCCGACATCCGCAGGGCCGCGTTGACCGATTCGATCGACGACACGCTGAACTACAAGGGTGTCGCCAAACGCGTGCTGGCGTTCGTCGCGGCATCGCAATTTCATCTCGTCGAAACCCTGGCGGAGCACATAGCCATGCTGATCCTTGAAGAATTCGGCGTCGAGTGGGTCAGCATCGTGCTGAGCAAGCCCGGCGCGGTTCGCGGTTCGCGCGACGTGGGCGTGGCCCTGGAGCGCACGCGCCCCGGTCTCGACACCTGGCGCGCCGCGCGCGCCGCGGTCTGAGGCCGCCGTGCCGGCCGTGATTCTCGATCAACCCTTGAGCTGGCGCGAGGTGGCGGCGGTGGCCGAGGGCGCCACGCTGACGGTGTCCGACGAGGCCCGCCACCGGATCGCCGCCGCGCGGGCGCTGGTGGAATCCATCGTCGCCAAGGGCATCCGTGCTTACGGCGTGAACACCGGGGTGGGCGCGCTGTGCGACGTGATCGTCGAACCGTCGCAGCTGCAACAGCTGTCGCGCAACATCTGCATGAGCCACGCGGTGGGGGTGGGTGCCGCGCTGGGCGCCTGCGAGGTGCGCGCCATCCTCGCCGCCGCCGTGAACAACTTTTCGCACGGCTATTCCGGAGTGCGGGTCGAGCTCGTCGAGCGGCTGGCCTGGCTGCTCGACCACGGCTGGATTCCCGAGGTGCCGGCGGCGGGCTCGGTGGGTTATTTGTCCCACATGGCGCACGTCGCCGTGACCCTGCTGGGCGAGGGACATTTGCAGCGCGGCCCCGAACGCTGCGCGAGCGCCGACGTGCTGCGGGCCGCCGCGCTCTCCCCGCTGACGCTCGAGGCCAAGGAGGGCCTGAGCCTGGTGAACGGAACCCCCTGTGTGGCGGGCCTGATGTCCGTCGCCCTGATGCGCGCGGAGCGTCTTCTCAACTGGGCCGACGTGATCGGTGCGATGACGTTCGAGAATCTGCACTGGCAGCTCAGCGCGTTCGACGATGCGGCACTGGCGCTGCGCGCCTCCGAGGCGCTCTGCGAGGTGGGCGAACGGCTTCGATCGCTGCTCCAGGGCAGCGCCATGCTGGCGGCCGGCGACGGCCGGCGGACGCAGGATGCGTTGAGCCTGCGCGCCATTCCGCAGGTGCACGGCGCGGCGCGCGACGTCTTCGCGCAGGCCGCCACGGTGGTCGATACGGAACTCGCGGCGGTGACCGACAACCCGCTGGTCATGGGCACGCCGGATGAGCCGCGGGTGGCCTCCCAGGCCAACGCCGTCGGCGCGGCCATCGGCCTGAGCGCGGACACGCTGGGGGTGGCCATGGCGGAACTCGCGGCGCTGTCGGAGCGGCGGATCGACCGCCTGGTCAATCCGCTGGTCAGCGGCCTGCCCGCGTTCCTGGCGTCGGACCGCGGCGCGGCGTCGGGTTTCATGATCGCGCAGTACACCGCCGTTTCATTGGCGGCCGACAATCGCCGGCTCGCGGCGCCGGCGTCGCTGGACGGCGGCATCACGTCGGGCCTGCAGGAGGATCATCTGTGCCACGCCACGCCGGCCGCGCTCAAATTGCTCAAGATCCTGCACAACGCCGAGTACATCCTCAGCATCGAACTGCTGGCGGCGGCGCAGGCCTACGATCTGCAGGCCGGCTCGCCCACGCGCGCTCCGAATACCGACATCGTGTACCACGCGGTCCGCGGCCGGGTTCCGCACTACCGGGACGACCGGCCGCTGTCGCGCGACATCGAGCGGGTTCGCGACATCATCCGTCAACCCACCGCGGCGGATCTGGACGATGCGTCGTACGATCCGGAGAGCGAAGAGGACCGCGTTCCGGCGCCGCGGTCGCGTTCGCGGCGCCGACCGAAGGGCGGGGCACCGCGGCGGGCGCTCAATCCGTCCTAGATGCTGCGGCCTCCGTCCACGGCGATGATCTGCCCGGTGATGTAGGGTGCCTCCGTGGCGAGGAACAGCGCAGTGCGCGCGATGTCCCGGGGGGTGCCGTGACGCTTGAGCGCGGTTTTCGCGACGATCTCTCCCTTCAATTCGTCGCGCAGCGGCTGCTCGGGCCACAGCACCGGTCCGGGCGCGATGCCGTTCACCCGGATTTCAGGGCCCAGCTCGCGCGCCAGTGCCCGCGTCAGCATGGCCAGTCCCGCCTTGGCCACGCTGTACACCGGATGCGCCCGCAACGGCCGCAGGGCATGGACGTCCACCAGATTGATGATGAGGCCGCGCCGCTCGCGCAGGCTGGGCGCGGCAGCCTGCGACAGGAACAACGGCGCTTTCAGGTTGCTGCCCATCAAGTCGTCCCACTGGGCCAGGCTGATTTCACCCACCGCCGTGGGGTAGAAGGTCGATGCATTGTTGATGAGAATGTCGAGCCGGCCGAACTCCTGCAGGGTGCGGCCGACCAGTCGCCCGGGAGTTTCGGGATCGAGCAGGTCCGCCGCCTCGATCGCGGCGGAACGAGCCCGCGCCGCGTTGAGTTCGTCCCGCAGCGCGCGGGCCTCGGCGGACGACGTCCGATGATGCACCAGAACGCAGGCGCCGGCGGCATGCAGCGCGCGCACGATGGCCGCCCCCACCCGTCGCGCACCGCCGGTGATCAGCACCACCCGACCCTCGAGAGGCGGCCCGGCGATGGGCTCGATGGTGCGTTCGGACTCCGTCATGCGACCGGACGATACCGGATTGTCGCCGGCCGGTGTACCCATGGAATCTGAGCACGCCGGCCGGGTCCGCGAGCACGTGGCGTGCGAGATCGCGGCCGTCGGCGGTTGGATCACCTTCGAACGGTACATGGATCTCGTGCTCTACGCGCCGGGGCTGGGCTACTACAGCGCCGGTTCGCACAAGCTCGGCGCCGGCGGCGACTTCACCACGGCGCCGGAAATCTCCGGCCTGTTCGGCGCCTGCGTCGCACGGCAGTGCGCCGAGGTGCTGCGCGTCTCGGCCGATCCGGTGTTGCTGGAGATCGGGGCCGGCACCGGCCGGCTGGCGGTGGACGTGCTGTCGCGTCTCGAGACGCTGGAATGCCTGCCCGCGCGGTATCTCATCCTCGAGGTGAGCGCCGACCTGCGCGAACGGCAGGGTCGTCTGATCGCGGAGCGGCTGCCGCATCTCGCCGGTCGGGTGAAGTGGCTGGATTCATTACCCCCCCAACCGTTCGACGGCGTGATTCTCGCCAATGAAGTGCTGGATGCGCTGCCGGTCGCGCGCTTTCGCTGGCACGAGGCCGGTTGCGAAGAGCTCGGCGTCGCGCTGGCGGACGGGAACTTCGTGTGGGACGCGCGGCCCGCTTCGCCCGGGGTGCAGGCTGCCTGCCGGCGGCTCGCCGCGGCCGGCGCATGGGACGACGGGTACGTGTCCGAGTACTGTCCGCGCCTCGTTGCGTGGTCGGGCGCGATCGCGCGTTGCCTGCGCGCCGGGGCCATCCTGTGGTTCGACTACGGCCTGCCGCGGTCGCAGTATTATCTGGCGGAGCGCCACGAAGGTACCTTGATCTGCCATTTTCGGCAGCGTGCCCACGGCGATCCGTTCGCGAATCCCGG
>CAZZWZ010000329.1:0-3683 GCA_964657955.1 uncultured Steroidobacteraceae bacterium | reverse complement strand
CGCCAGCCGCTTTTTGCACGCAATGCGGCACGGCCATTGCGCCCGCAGCACGGTTCTGTGGTCATTGTGGTACGGCTTTGACGTGATCGGCGCGCCATGCCGGGCCGGCGGTGGCGGTCACGGCGGACATGGCTCGAGCGGCAGCCATGGCGCGAGCGGCGGTCACGGCTCGGGCGGCTCGCATTCCGGCGGGTCCGGCGGGGACGTATCCTTCGGCGGACTGCTGGCGCTGGTCGTGATCTTGTTCATCGTCTGGCTGCTAGTGCGGCGTTATGCCCGTGGCCGGTCGGCCGGCGCGCCGTTCAGCGCCGACCCCGCGTTCATCGCGGCTCCCGCGATGCCGCCGACGCCCGGACTCGGCGTGGTCGCCGCCATCCGCACGGCCGATCCGGAATTTGAGATCGAGTCGTTCTTGCAGCGGGTGGAAATGACCTTCTTCCTGGTGAAGCGCGGCATTCAGAACAACGACGCAGCAGCGATCCGGCCGTACCTGAACGATGCCGTGTTCGGCGCGGTGTCGCGGGAAATCGAGGGCATGGCGGCGCAACATCGTCGCGTGGTCCTGGAAAGCCTCAACATCCGCCACGTGCATCTGCTCGACGGATCGCTCGGCGAGGTCGAGCAGCGACTGCGCGTGCACTTCGACCTGGTGTACCGCGCCAAGACGCTGGACGACGCGAACCGGGTGCTGGCCGACGAGGGCGAGGACGGACGGCATGGCGAGAGCTGGACCTTCGTGCGCGCCGCGGCGGCGCGTACGCCGGCGGACGGCGGGGTCACCGCGTGGCGCTGCCCGGCCTGCGGGGCGGAGCTGCGCCTCGGTCTCGACGGCGTCTGTGCGCACTGCGGGGCCAGCGTGGTCAACGGGTCCGTGGATTGGGTGGTGGCCGACGTCCAGCCGGCCCCGTACCTCGGGTTTGCCGACGACGCCACCCGCGGCGTGGCGGCGCCCACCGTGGCGGAGGGCATCGCCACCCTGCGGGCCGCCGACGCTGCATTCGATCTGAACGCCTTTCTGACGCGCGTGAACACCGCTTTCATGGCGCTGCAAGCGGCGTGGTGCCGTCAGGATCTCGACGCCGGGAGGGCGTTCCTCAGCCCCGGTGCCTACTTCGGCTGGCGCGCCCAGCTGGAGATCATGGCGGCGGAGGGGCGGCGCGACGTCATGGAGCGTCTCGCGGTCCGCCGCATCGAACCGGTGCAGGTGATCCACGGCCGCGTCTTCGACGATCTGACCGTGCGCATCGCGGCCGAATCGGCCGACTTCGAGGTGGATGCCGCCGGGCGTATGGTCTTCGGTGATCGGGCGGTGCGCCCGTTCGTCGAGCAATGGACCTTTCAGCGATCCGTGGGGACGACGACCCGCGACAAGCCCGGCACCCTGGAAAGCACCTGTCCCGGTTGCGGCGCGCCCCTGGCGCTGACGCAGATCGGCGAATGCCGGTACTGCAGGGCCGCCGTCACCAGCGGCCGGTTCGACTGGGTGGTGTCGCGCATCGAACAGGCGGACGAGGGGCAGGACCGGTAGCGTCTAGCGCGGCCGCGGTCCGAGCTTGCCGCGCATCCCGTGCCACCAGCCCTGACACACCGCCGCGATCTTCGCGCGCTTGTCGCGTTCGAAGAAGGCGATGCGTTTGCAGAGGCGCAGACACCGCACGACGCTCTTCATCCGCCAGGAGCCGCGCGCGATGCCGTACTCGCGCAACAGCACGGTGTTGTTGCGCGCGATGTAGTAGCGCCGGTCGGCCGAATGATTGGTGGTCCATTTCTCGCGCCGCATCAGGCGGTGGCGGCTGGGGGCGCCCACCGTATGCGACATCAGCGGCCGGCGGGTCTCGATCACGCGGTAGCCGGCCGCGCGTGCGCGCAGGCAATACTCGGCGTCGACGTAGTCGATGAAAAAATCGTCCCGGAAGGGACCGATCGCGGCATAAGCGCGCAGCGAGAGCAAGGAACCCGACGTGATGGCGGACTCGACCTCCTGCCACAGCGCCCCCTGCGCTTCGAGGCGCTGCGCTTCGTCGGGCCGGCCGTGGGTATCCCGGAAGCGCGAGCCGACGATGGCGGTGCGTCCGGGATCGGGACACGCAGCCTGCGCGGCGAGCAGCGCGGCGACCATGTCGGCATCCACCTCGGTGTCCTGGTCGAGCAGCAGCGCCCAGGCACAGCCGAGTGCGAGCGCCCGCGCCACGCCGAGATTGAGCGCCCGCGCGATGCCCAGATTCCGCCCGTTGCGGATGACGGTGACGGCGGGCGGCGTCAGGTCGCCCAGCACCGGACCGGTGTCGTTCGCGGTGTTGTCGACGACCACCGTCGCGCCCACCTGGGGCGTGATCCTGCTCAGGCGCCGGGGAAAGCCCGCATCCGGGTGATGGGTGACCACCACGGCGCAGACCTCGATAGCAGCGGGTGGGTTCACGGATCATGCACTCGGCGTCGCGCGGCTCGGCCGCCCTGGGCCATATGATAACCCCGTCGCGGACGGCGCCTGGCCACCGGATTACAGTCGACGGGTCAACGCCAGCGAGGAACGCGATGTCTAATCTCTCCGAAGAACAGGCCAAGGCGTACATGGTCAAGCTGCTCACGGCCATGAGCCGTGCCGGCGGCTCCGACCTGTTCATTTCCAACGACTTCCCGCCGAGCATGAAGACGCACGGCAGCATGCAGCCCATGGCTACGCAGAAGCTGACCTCGGAGGTGACCAGGCAGCTGGCGTTTTCGTTGATGAACGAAAAGCAGCGTGCGGAATTCGCCAAGGAGTTGGAGTGCAATTTTGCGATCTCGATTCCCTCGGTGGCGCGCTTCCGGGTGAACGTGTTCGTGCAGCAGCAGCACACCGGCATGGTGATCAGGACCATTCCCGCGGACATCCCGAGCTTCGCCACGCTGGCGCTGCCGGAGATCCTCAAGGACATCGTGATGACCAAGCGCGGCCTGGTGCTGGTGGTGGGCGCAACGGGGTCGGGAAAATCGACGTCGCTCGCAGCCATGATCGACCACCGCAACCGCACCACGCCCGGGCACATCATCACCGTGGAGGATCCGGTGGAGTTCGTCCACCAATCGCGCCAATCGTTGGTGACGCACCGTGAGGTGGGCATCGACACGCACAGCTGGCATCACGCGCTCAAGAACACGCTGAGGCAGGCCCCCGACGTGATCCTGATCGGCGAAATCCGCGATGCCGAGACCATGGAGCATGCCATCGCTTTCGCCGAGACCGGCCATCTGTGTCTCGGCACGCTGCACGCGAACAGCGCCAACCAGACCATCGACCGCATCATCAATTTCTTCTCGGAGGAACGCCGCAAGCAGCTGCTGATGGACCTGTCGGGCAATTTGCGCGCCATCGTCTCGCAGCGCCTGATCCGCACCAGCGACGGCAAGGGGCGCCGCGCCGCGATGGAGATCCTCATCAACACGCCCATCATCGCCGAGAAGATCCTGAAGGGCGAGTTCCACGAGATCAAGGCCATCATGGGCAAGTCGCGCGAACTCGGCATGCGGACCTTCGACTGGTCGCTGTTCGAGCTGTTCAACGCGGGCGACATCGACTACGAGGAAGCCATCCGCAACGCCGATTCGGCGAATGAACTGCGGCTCAACATCAAGCTGAACGGCACCCGTCCTGCGCCCGCACCGCCGCTCGAGGCGATGAGCACGGCCTGATCGGCGGGCGG
>CAZZWZ010000328.1:0-3716 GCA_964657955.1 uncultured Steroidobacteraceae bacterium | reverse complement strand
GGCGGGCACGCGCCGAGCGGGCGCCGGTGCATGGCTAACGACGCGTCGGCTCCAAGTCGTAGGTCTCGTCGGCCACCGGCGTGCCGCGCTCGGCCGGCGCCGCGATCATCTCGGCCTCCACCAGCGAGAAGGGAATGGTCCCGGCCGCGTTCATGTGGGCGAAAAAATCGGCGAGGTCGAAGGTCTTGCCGGCCGTCTCACGCGCATGCGCATAGTCGCTGATGAGCCGCTCGAACTGCAGCTTGCCGGTGATGTAACTGGTGCCGTAGCCCGGCTGACGCAGGTAGAGCAATTGCTCGAAACCCACCAGGTCGCTCGCCGGGTCGGACCAGCCGCGGGGGGTCCAGCGCGCATGAAACCGGCCCGCTTCCTGCAGGTTGAGCACGTTCGCCTGCACGTACAGCGATGCCAGCCCGCGCGCCGCGCGATTGGCCAGCATGATCCAGACGATTTCACGGCCGCGCGGGCCGTCGTCGTAGAGGCCCGCCTGCATCAGCGTCTCCTCCATGGCCGTGGCCAGCCCCTCGGAGCGGGTGTCGAAGAGGTTGTACAAGGCGGGCATCCGGCGGATGGCGCTCTGGTTCGGCTCGTGTTTCATTCGCGCGAGCTCGATCCAGTGATAGTCGTGCGAGAACAAGCCCAGCGGCTCCACCGCCGTCGCGTGGAGGAAAAAATTGCGCTTCTCGGGCGGCACGTACTTCAGCACCTGCTGCGCCATGGCATCCCGATAGTAATCGCGGTCGGCGACGATTCCCGACCGGATGAGAAAATCCGTGAGCTTCGACATGCGCCCTTCGACCAGCGCACGCCATGCCTCCGGCGTGTTCGCGGGTTGCAGCGGCGGCAGGGCACGATTGCGGAATTCCTCCAGGGCCAGGCCCGCCCGCGCGCGCTCCAATTCCCGACGCAACAGCGTCACCTGCTGGTCCCAGTCGTAGGGAACGAGATGCACCCGGCGTGCGTACCACGTGTAGTTCTCCTTCCCCACGCCGGACGGCCCGTTCTTGTGCTCCCCCTCCGACTGCACCCAGTCGGCGAACGCGTCGGTGGCCGCGCGTGCGCGTTCCACCGCCGTGCGCAGCGCGCGGTCGGCCGGCGCGAGGCTCGCGTGCTTCGAGCCCTCCAGCGTGCGCATGTCGAGCGTGCCCGCCAGGAGACCGGCCAGCACCTCGCTCTGACTGCGCAGCGTGCTCGTCCCGTACACCCACAGATCGCGCGCGTTGCCGTCGCGCAGATTGACCCTGGCCTGTTGCAGCAACGCCGGAATGGCGCCCACCAGACAGGTCAGCCGCCGCCCGTCCGCGCGCGACAGCGGAAAATCGTAGGCGAACAGATCGATGGCGGGCGCCGCCGTCACGCCCTCGTGCTGCGGCACGTCGCTGCGCTCGCCGAACACGGTGGCGTAGAACGACGGGTCGCGCGCCCACGGTTGCCGCACCCGCAGGTCGAAGTCCAGGCCGTTCATCTCGGCCTCGACCAGGCGATGATCGACCAACTGCTCGGCACTCCAGCCCCGCGTGTCGAGCGCCGCCAGGCGCGCGCGAAACGCCGGCAGCGCCGCCGCTTTCGCGGCCATCGCCGGCGCGCCGTAATCGGGCACGCAACGGCTCACCTTGGGCTGCTCGAACCCCCGCCACTCCTCGGCCAACGACAGCAGCGTGGCATCAGGGCCACCCGCAGGCGCCGCGAACAGAGGTACGGTGGGCATGGCGCACGCCATCAACCCCAGCGACGCCATCGCACAGGTCCGCGACACCAGTCGCCGACCGGCGCGCGCGAGAAGCCCCCGGAGTCCCAGCCACCGCTCGAAGCATCGCTCTCTCGTCATCCCGAACATCCCCCCGTATCCCGAACATTCCTGGGTCCGCCGGTCACAGCGTCAGCGCATAGTCCCCGCTCAGCCGCACCGTCCCCGACAAGCGCGCGAGTGCGAGCGATGCGCCCGCCGCTCCCGGAACGTCGAAGAACACATCCCCCGGCTCCGTGTGCAGGCGATCGTCTTCCTGCACCGCGCCGCAGCTCGAACAGTGGTTGGCGAACCGAGGGTCCTCGCCGATCATACCGGCCGCTCTCCGGAAATGCCGCCAGGGTCCGAGCTGCGCGGCCAGCGCCGAGTCCATCGCCCAGATGTTCGACACCGTGAACGGCGGCAGGCGCTCCCCCAGATCCACATCGGTACCCCCATCGCAGTGGATGCAGATCACCTCGATCCGCTCGCCGCAGGCCGCGCACGCCACCGGAGCGCTCGCGACGAACGCCCGATCGGAGACCAGGCCGTATTCGGGCTCGCCGGCCGCCCCGTGTTCCCTGCGTTCGATCGCCATGCTACGCGCCGCCACCCTTGATCCGAGCCCACGCCCCGCCGCCTCTGCACGCGGCCCGCCTGCAGTATACTCACGGCCGCCGCCGCCGACGTCCGGCGAATCTGCCCGATCGATCTTGAAACTGCCGTCCACGGACCGATGCATGCCGACATTCGCGGTTGAGGCCATCCTGTTCGACATGGACGGCACGCTGATCGACTCCACCGCCGCGTCCGAAGCGACCTGGGCCCGATGGGCCGCACGGCACGACGTCGCCATGGACGCGATCCGCGAGGTACATCACGGCCGCCTTCCGCAGGAGACCATCGCCCTCGTCGCGCCCCGGCTTGACGCCGCGGCCGAGGCCCGGCTGATCTACGAGGAACAGGAATGCGGCGTGGATGGCATTCATCCCATCGAGGGCGCGAACGCGTTCTTCGAGAGCGTGCCGCACTCCCGCAAGGCCATCGTCACCGCCGCCACCGCGAACATTCTCCGCCTGCGCCTGGGAATCGTCGGTCTCGTTCCGCCGCCGGTGTGCGTCACCAGCGATGTGCTCACCGCCGGCAAACCCGACCCGGCCGGGTATCTGCTGGCGGCGGAGCGTCTCGGTCGTGGGCCCGATGAATGCGTCGTGTTCGAGGATGCCCCGGCGGGATTGCTTGCCGCACATCGGGCCGGAATGCGATCGATCGCCGTGCTGTCGAATTACACCGAGGCGGCCCTGCGACGCGAACTGGGCGAGGTGGTGCCGCGCGCCTTCATCCGGAATTTCCGAGGCGTCAGCTATCGGCAGGGAACCCTCGGCATCGAGCCGGTCATTGCGGCTTGAATGACCGACCACGCCTCGGTTCGACGTGCATCGGGGCGCCCCACACGCCCGTCGGTCGCGCGCCACGCGATGTCAAGCATTGTGCGACGTCAGGAATCGCGCGATGGCCCGCCGCGTGGGCGCCGAACGCTGCGCACCCCAGGTGGTGACGGAGAGCGCCGCCGCGGCATTGGCGAAAACCACCGCCTCGGCCAGGGACCGCCCCTCCGTCAGCGCCACCGCCAGCGCACCGTTGAACACGTCGCCCGCGCCGGTGGTGTCGACGGCCTTCACCTTGAACCCCGGGACCCGCACCTCGCCGGCCGCGTCCGCGAGCAGCGCGCCCCGGACGCCCAGGGTCACCACGACGGTGCCCACGCCCCGGCGGCGCAGGACCTGAGCCGCCTTCCCGGCGCTGGTCGCATCCTTCACCCGGATGCCGCTCAACAGTTCCGCCTCCGATTCGTTCGGCGTCAGGATGGAGACCAGCCGCAGCAGGTCGCGGGGCAGCGTCCGGGCCGGGGCAGGATTGAGGATGACCAGCGCGCCCTGCGCGGCGGCGATGCGCGCCGCGGTCTCGAGCGTGTCGAGCGGCGTTTCCA
>CAZZWZ010000327.1:0-3720 GCA_964657955.1 uncultured Steroidobacteraceae bacterium | reverse complement strand
GGGGAGCGCGGCAGGACGCATCGGTCGTCGTCTGCAACACCCTGGTTCGGCACAGCCTCGCCGACAGTGAATACAATCGCCGGCGCGCCGAATGCGAAATCGCGGTGGCGGCGCTGGCGCGCGCTTTGCCGGGAATTCGCAGCCTGCGCGACGTAACGGCGGACGCGCTGGCCGCTCACGGCCACGAACTCGATCCGCTGATCCTGCGGCGGGCACGGCACGTGGTTCACGAGAACCTGCGGGTGACCCGGGCGGTGAGCGCCCTGGAGGCCGGGGATTTCGCGGCCTTCGGCGATCTGATGCGCGAATCGCACCGGAGCCTGCGGGACGACTACCAGGTCAGCTGCGCGGAGCTGGACCTGATGGTGAGCCTGGCCGACGCCGTGGACGGCGTGTACGGCGCGCGCATGACGGGCGGCGGCTTCGGGGGCTGCACGGTCAACTGGGTGCGTCGCGATGCCGTCGAGGCATTCATCGCGCGCATGACGGCGGACTACGCCCACGCGGTGGGCCACGCCCCCGCCATCTACGTGTGCACCACCGCGGACGGTGCGGCCGAGGTGAAGCGGGCCTCGACGAGCAGGGCCGAACCTCCCGATGTCGGCCCCGGGCTCGATCTGCAGCGTGACGTGCATCGGCGCTACAACCCGCTCACCGGCGATTGGGTGCTGGTGTCGCCGCATCGGACGCAGCGTCCCTGGCAGGGACAGACCGAAAGCACGCCGAGCGTGCCCATGGTGGAACACGACCCGGCGTGTTTTCTGTGTCCCGGCAATCGCCGCGCCGCGGGCGGCGTGGACAACCCCGCCTATACGTCCACCTTCGTGTTCGACAACGATTTCGCAGCGCTGCGCCCGGATTCGCCGTCGGCGGCCAGCGGGGGTCCGTTGCTGCGGGCCGAGGGCGAGTCGGGGCTGTGCCGCGTGATTTGTTATTCCCCCCGTCACGATCAAACCATGGGCCGGATGCCGGTTGCGGACATCCGCAGGATCGTCGATGCGTGGGTGGAACAGTTCGGCCTCCTCGGGCAAATGCCCGGCGTGCGTGCGGTGACGCTGTTCGAGAACCGGGGCGCCATGATGGGGGCCAGCAGCCCGCATCCGCACGGCCAGGTGTGGGCCAACGCCACCGTGCCTCCGGAACTCGAGAAGGAGACCTCGGGTCAGCGGCGCCATCTACGGGAGCACGGGAGCTGCCTGCTGTGCGACTACGCCGCGCTCGAATCGCGGGACGGTACGCGCGTGGTGTGCGCCAACGATCACTTCATCGCCGTCGTTCCGTTCTGGGCCGTCTGGCCCTTCGAGACGTTGATCATGCCGTTCGCGCACCATCCACAGATCGGGGGCCTGGACGACGACGCCCGGGATGCATTCGCGGCGCTCCTGAAGACCCTGAGCACCGCCTACGATGCGCTGTTCGACGTGAGCTTTCCCTACACCATGGGCGTGCATCAGCAACCCACGGACGGCGCGACGTACCCGGAATGGCATTTCCATGCGCATTTCTATCCGCCGCTGCTGCGGTCGGCCACGGTTCGCAAGTTCATGGTAGGTTACGAGCTGCTGGCCGGCCCGCAACGCGACATCTCGCCCGAGAATGCGGCGTCGCGTCTGCGCGACGCGTTGTAGCGGGGAGAATCACCATGTACCTGATCTGCGGAGAAGCCTTGTACGACGTGTTCGTCGATCCGATGAACGTCGACGTGCGCCGCAAGATCAACCTGAGCGCGAAGGCGGGCGGGTCCCCCTACAACGTGTCCATCGGACTCGCGCGCCTCGGCTGCCCGGTGGCGCTCGCCACCGAGATCGCCACCGATACGCTGGGCCGTCACCTGGAGGCGCGACTCGAGTCCGAGGGGGTGGATCGCCGCTTCCTGCGACGGACGGCGAAGGCGACGCCGCTGGCCATGGTGGATGTGGATTCGTCGGGCACGCCACGGTACGTGTTTTATGGACTGCAGGATTTGTTGTTCCACCCCCCGTTGGCCACCGTGGCCAAACAGTGGGGCAGCTTGCACGGCGTGCACGTGGGCTCCGTCCCCATCGTCTCGTCCACGTCGTCCGAGCAGCTGCTCAAGCTGGTGGCCGCCGCACCCGCCAAGGTCCTCGTCAGTTTCGACCCCAACATCCGCCTCGCCATCGAACCCGATGCCGGGCGCTGGCGCGAAGCGGTGGAGCGCTTCCGACAGCTCGCGCACCTCATCAAGGTGAGCGAGGAGGATCTGATCAATCTGTACGGCCCCGCAGCCGACATCGATTCCATCGCGGCCGGCTGGCTGGGATCACGCTGCTCCCTGGTTGCCGTCACCCGGGGCGGGGCCGGCGCCACCTACTACGCCCGCACGGCCGGCAGGGTGCAAATCCAGGCGGTCCCCGTGGTGGTGGCGGACACGGTGGGCGCCGGCGACAGCTTCCAGGCCGCCATGCTCGCGTGGCTCGCCGAAAATCGCCGTGCCTCGCCGTCGGAACTGGCCGCCCTCACCGCGCAGGAGATCGCGGGGCTGGGGCATTTCGCCGCCCAGGCGGCGGCGGCCACGTGTCGTCAGCGAGGGCCCGAGTTTCCCTATCGCAAATCGCTGCAGACGGTCGCAGGAGCGTGAAGTTGCGCGCCCATATCTCGATCGATACGCAGGATTTGCG
Organism: uncultured Steroidobacteraceae bacterium; assembly: GCA_964657955.1. Taxonomy (GTDB): domain Bacteria; phylum Pseudomonadota; class Gammaproteobacteria; order Steroidobacterales; family Steroidobacteraceae; genus Bog-1198. Next base: position 1,081 of record CAZZWZ010000327.1, on the reverse strand, counting down.
GCTTGGCCGCGGGCGGTGCTATCCGAGAGGATGGCGCATGCCAATACAACGCGAACCCATCGACGAGCTGATCGACGCCCTGGCATGGATGCGGCGGCAGGACCGGGAGGAGATGCCACCGGACCAGCGCCCTGCCAAACGACTCCGACGCGGCCGAAAACGCGTCACCGTCGCGACCTCGTTGTCGATCTTCTTGTCCAAGACGGCGCGTCTGCCGTCCTGAGCAGGCGACCGCGGATGCGCACGCACCCGCGCCTCAGAGCCCCAAGGTCGACCGCAGGGTATCGGCGATCGAGGCATCGTAGCCGGCCATGCCGGCGCCCATCCGCTCGATGTCCTTGATCATGGCTTCCACCTTCTCCCGCCCGGCCGCCGTGCGCACGGCCTCGCGCGGCGTCTTGCCTTTCAGCATCGGGATCGGCTCGTCCACCCACCCCTCGTAATGCCGTGCCAGCATGTCCCGGAGCTGCGTCTGCACCTCGGGGCGTGCCATCAGCTCGGCCTGTCCGGCATCCGCCTGGGTCGTCCGGTGTGGCGGTGCATCCCGCGCCGCCGCGAGCAGGCGCTCCATGGATTGGATTTCGGTGACGCGATAGCGGGCGTCGGCCCCGAGGCGCTCGCTGATCAAGCGTTTGAATTCGGCGGCGCGCTGCGTGGAATTGACCTCGGCCGCGAGCTGCGTGCCCTCGATCTGGATATGACCCAGCACGGTGGTGTCCCATCCTTGGTGCCGTGCATTGCCGCGCCGTGTCCAGGCAAATGCGATCTTGTGCAGCGTCCCGTCCGCAGCGTACTCGGCGTCCTGCAGCAATTCCTGCTCCGAATGTCCCACCGCGAGTTCCTTGAGCGCCGCAAACGCACGCGCCGGTGAATCGATGGCGAAGATCAGGCGCTGCATGGACAGGGAATCGCCGTCGGTGTTGTGCAGTTCTGGCGGCGCGGGATTCAACAGCGGGAGCACCAGGTCCCAGTACAATTCGCGAATGGCCTCGTCGTAGCGAGCCAGGACGAACTTGTCGAGCTTCGCCATCGGATCGTCCGGCGGAAACTCGTCGTCCGGCAGGGCTGCGCCCGACTCGTG
>CAZZWZ010000326.1:0-3743 GCA_964657955.1 uncultured Steroidobacteraceae bacterium | reverse complement strand
AAGTAAGCCTTCGAAAGTAATCAACTGTGCCCGCGTAAGCGGGCACAGTTGTTTTGGAGGGTCGGAAAATTTCATCCCCGCTCGAGAAGAAGCGCCGGGCCGCCGAAGCCGCCATCGGCTACATCGAAGACGGCATGGTGCTCGGCATCGGCACCGGCTCCACCGTCAACCAGCTCATCGAAGTTCTCAAAGCCCGTAAAATCCAGCTCAAAGGCGCGGTCTCGAGTTCCCTGCAGACCGCCGCCGCGTTGCGTCTCGCCCGCATCCCGGAGCTGGAGCTCAACGACGAGGGCGACCTCAGTCTCTACATCGACGGCGCGGACGAAGCCACGGCGGCCGGCATGCTCATCAAGGGGGGCGGTGCCGCCCTCACCCGGGAGAAGGTGGTGGCCGCGGCATCCACGACGTTCGTCTGCATCATCGACGACGGCAAGCTGGTCGAGCGTCTCGGACGCGCCTTCCCCCTGCCCGTCGAGGTCATTCCGATGGCGCGCTCCTTCGTCGCACGCGAACTCGTCGCGCTCGGGGGCCAGCCGGTGTGGCGCCAGGGCGTGGCGACGGACAACGGCAACGTGATCCTGGACGTGCACCATCTCGACATCGCCGATCCGCGAAGCCTGGAAACGGCGGTGAATCAGATTCCCGGCGTGGTGACCGTCGGACTGTTCGCACACCGCGGCGCCGACGTGATGCTGGTGGCCGGGGATGCCGGCGTCGAAACGCGGAACCTGCGCGGCCGGTCCTAGATCTCCAGGCGCGTGCCGATCTCGACGACGCGGTTCGGCGGCAGCCCGTAGTAATCCGCGATGACCTGGGCGCTGCGCGCCATCTGCATGAAGGCACTGCGCCGCAGCGGCGGCAGGTCGGAGCGCTGACCCCGCAGCAGCTCCTCGCGGCTCAGGAAGAACGTGGTCTGCTCGGGTTCGTAGGGAACGCCGTACGCTTCGGCGTCGCGCAGGATCTCCAGGATGTTGGGCTTCTCCATGAATCCCACCTGCGCCACCACCCGCACGATGCCCTCGCACACGGGGGTGACGGTGAGCCGCTGCGCGACGGCCACCCGCGGCTGCTCCCGCGTGACCACCGTGAGCAGCACCACGCGCTCGTGGATGACCCGGTTGAACTTGATGTTGTTGAGCAGCGCGCGCGGTATGCCCGAGGCCTTGGCATCCAAGAAAATCGCCGTGCCGGCGACCCGCACCGGCGGCTCGCGCTTCAGGTCTTCCAGGAAGTCCCGCACCGGTTTCTGCTCGCGGAGCAACCGTGCCATCACCGAGGCCCGGCCCCTCTGCCAGGTTTGCATCAGCCAATAAATGATCAGTCCGGAGACCAGTGGCAGCCAGCCGCCATCCTCCAGCTTGGTGAGGTTCGCCGCGAGGAAGGCGATGTCGACGATGAACAGCAGCGAGAGACCCGTGCGCAGCAGCAGGCTGTCGCGGCCGGTGCGCGATTTGATGAGGCTCAAGGTCAGGGGCGTCACGATGGTCATGGCTCCCGACACCGCCAGACCGTAGGCACCCGCGAGCGCCGCCGAGCTGCCGAAGCCCAGCACCAACGCCAGCGCGGCGACGGCCAGTATCCAGTTCATCGCCGGCACGTAGATCTGTCCGGCATGCTCCGCGGAGGAGTGCTCGACGCGCACCCGCGGCAGCAGTCCCAGACTCACCGCCTGCGTGGTCACCGAGAACACGCCGGAGATGACGGCCTGCGATCCGATGAGCGAGGCGGCGGTCGCGAGCGCCGTGAGCGGCAGGAGCGACCACTGGGGTGCCATCAAATAAAATGGATTGCTGATGGCGGCCGGGTTCTCGATCAGCATGGCGCCCTGACCGAAATAGTTGAGCACCAGCGCCGGCATCACCACCCAGATCCAGGCGGCGCGGATCGGCGCCTTGCCGAAGTGGCCCATGTCCGCGTACAACGCCTCGCCGCCGGTGACGGTGAGGAACACGCCGGCCAGCACGGCGAGCGCGCCCACCTTGTGCTCCATGAACAGACGCACGCCGCGCGACGGATCGAGCGCCCAGAGCACCTGCGGTTCACGCATGATCCACGAGACGCCCATGACGGCGAGCACCACGAACCAGCCGAGCATCACCGGGCCGAACACGCGCGCCACCGATCCGGTGCCCAGGCTCTGGATGCCGAACAGCCCCACGAGGATCAGCACGCCGATGGGCAGCACGGGAATCTGCGCCGAGGGGGCGGCGATCTGCAGGCCCTCGACCGCGCTCAAAATGGTGATGGACGGGGTGATCGCGCCGTCCGCGAAGAAGAGCGAGGCGCCCAGAATCCCGAGCAACCCATACAGGCGGCGCCGCGGACTGGCGCGCTCGGTGTTGATGACCAAGGCCGTCAGGGCCAGGACCCCACCCTCCCCTTTATTGTCCGCGTTCAAGACAACGCCCACGTACTTGAGCAGGATGACCAGCACCAGGGACCAGAAGATGAGAGAGAGCACGCCGAAGATGTGGCCGGGCGTGACCGCGATCTGGGGACCGGTGAAACAGGTTTGCAGGGCGTAGAGGGGACTGGTGCCGATGTCGCCGAACACCACGCCAAGCGCGGCGAGGGCCATCGGCGCCAGGCGGCCACTCGATTTATGTTCGCCCGACATCTCTGTGCGTTTCGACCGGAATCACTGTGCGTACAATTCGGGGACTCAAGAAAAGGGCCCACCGAGTGGGCCCTGTTTGGCTGGGGGACTAGGATTCGAACCTAGGTAAACGGTGTCAGAGACCGTTGTCCTACCGCTAGACGATCCCCCAAAAACCCATCGATCGTTTACCTACCGGCGGAGAGTGCTCGGGATCAGCGTTTGGAGAACTGCGTACCGCGGCGGGCCTTGCGACGGCCGACCTTCTTGCGCTCGACTTCGCGCGCATCGCGCGTGACGAATCCCGCCTTGCGCAGCGGCGAACGCAGGGTTTCGTCGTACGCCATGAGCGCACGCGTGATGCCGTGACGGATGGCGCCGGCCTGGCCGGTGATGCCGCCGCCCTCGACGTGCACGTCCACGTCGAACTTGCCGTCCATCTGCACGGCGCCGAAGGGCTGCTGCACGATCATGCGGCCGGTTTCGCGCCCGAAGAACGCTTCGAGGGTTCGGCCGTTGATGGACACCTGGCCGGTGCCCTGGCGCAGATAGACGCGGGCGCTCGAGGTCTTGCGACGGCCGGTGCCGTAGAACGAATTGGTGGCGGCTGGTGGTGCCATGGTGTTTTCCTGAGGACTCTTAGATTTCCAGCGGCTTGGGCTGCTGTGCTTGATGGGGATGCTGGCTGCCGCCGAATACGTGCAGCTTCTTGTACATGCGTCGTCCCAGGGGGCCCTTGGGCAGCATGCCTTTCACCGCGAATTCGATGGCGCGCTCCGGGTGTTCCTGCAGCAATTTGCCGAGCGCGATGCTCTTCAGGTTGCCGACGTAGCCCGTGTGCTGGTGATAGAACTTGTCAGTGAGCTTGGCCCCGGTGACGTGCACGCTGCCGGCATTGATGATGACCACGTGGTCGCCCAGATCCTGGTGCGGCGCGTAGTTCGGCTTGTGCTTGCCCTTCAGCCGATGGGCCACTTCCGAGGCCAGGCGGCCGAGCGTCTTGCCCGCTGCGTCGATCAACAGCCAATCGATGCGGACGTCGGCGGGCTTGGTGAATTCGGTATACATGGAATGCTCGGCTGCTCTGAGGTCTTGGACGAAAGGCGCGAAAGTGTACAGAAGCCCGGGGTGGGTTACCAGTCCCGGG
>CAZZWZ010000325.1:0-3794 GCA_964657955.1 uncultured Steroidobacteraceae bacterium | reverse complement strand
CCAGAACGTCAACGCGTATGCAGGACCGATGGACGACGGCACGCCGGCGGATCTGTCCACCTTGATCCATTTCGTCGCCGCCGTCGACGGCATCGAACGCATCCGTTTCACCACCTCGCATCCCCTCGATTTCAACGACAGCCTGATCGAGGCCTACGCCAACGTGGCGAAGCTCAACAATTTCCTGCACCTGCCGGTGCAGAGCGGTTCCGACCGCATCCTGGCCGCGATGAAACGCGGCCACACCGTGCTCGAATACAAGCAGAAGCTGCGCAAGCTGCGCGCCGTGCGGCCGGACATCTGCATCTCCACCGACATCATCGTGGGATTCCCCGGCGAGACGGACGAGGACTTCATGGCCACCATGGATCTGGTCGCCGAGGCGGGCTTCGATCAGTCGTTCAGTTTTCTCTACAGCCGCCGCCCGGGGACGCCGGCGGCATCCCTGCCCGACGAGGTGACGCATGCGGTCAAGCAATCCCGTCTCGAGCTCCTGCAGGCCCGGTTGAACACCCAGTCGCGGGCCATCTCGCAGCGCATGGTAGGCACCCGGCAGCGCGTGCTGGTGGAGCGGCCCGCCAAGCGCGATCCGGCGCAGCTCGCGGGCCGCACCGACAACAACCGGTGGGTCAATTTCGACGGCCCGGCGCACGACCCGCGCAGCCTCATCGACCGCTTCGCCGACGTCGTGATCACCGAGGCCATGCCGAACTCCCTGCGCGGGCGGCTCGCGGACGCCGCCGCATCGTGAGGATCGCCGCATCGTGAGCGCCGCCATGACGCGCGACCTGGTGTTCGCCCCGGCGGACAATGTGCGACTGGTCGAATTGTGCGGTCCGCTGGACGAGCATCTTCACCAGATCGAGTCGCGACTCGGCGTGGAGGTACGCCGCCGCGGCAACCGTTTTCAGCTCATCGGCCTGCCCGCGGCCATCCAGCGGGCCGAGACGGTGCTGCAGGATCTGTACGCCCGCGCGCAGCGCGAGCCGGTGGACTCCGAGCGCGTGCACATCGCGCTGCAGGCGTTGGGCATGGATGCCGCCGCCGACCCGGCAGCTCTGCCCGCGCCGGCGCCGGGGGATGAACTCAAGGTGCGCACCTCGCGTGGCGCGGTGCGGGCACGCGGCGCGAATCAGACCGAGTACCTGAACCACGTGCGCACGCACGACCTGACCTTCGGAATCGGGCCGGCGGGCACGGGCAAGACCTACCTGGCCGTGGCCTGCGCGGTCGAGGCCCTGCAGTCGGAGAAGGTGCGCAGGATCGTGCTGGTGCGGCCGGCGGTGGAGGCGGGCGAGCGGCTGGGCTTCCTGCCGGGCGACCTGTCGCAGAAGGTCGATCCGTATCTGCGGCCCATGTACGACGCGCTGTACGAGATGATGGGCTACGAACGGGTGGCCAAGCTGATCGAGCGCAACGTGATCGAAGTCGCGCCGCTGGCGTTCATGCGGGGCCGGTCCCTGAACGACTCCTTCGTGATCCTGGACGAAGCGCAGAACACCACGAACGAACAAATGAAAATGTTCCTGACGCGCATAGGCTTCGGCTCCAAAGCCGTGGTCACGGGCGACATCACGCAGGTCGACCTGCCCAACGCGAGGCAGTCCGGCCTGCGCAACGTCATCGACATCCTGCGCGGCGTGCGCGGCATCGCCTTCACCATGTTCACGTCGCGGGACGTGGTGCGTCATCCGCTGGTGCAGCGGATCGTTCAGGCCTACGAGGCCAACACGCGCGACGAGGGCGCCTGAACCGGTGACAGCGCATCTGGAAGTCGACGTGACCTACGCGGCGCGTCGTCCGTGGGTGCCCCGCCGTGCGCAATTCCGCGCGTGGGCAACGGCCGCGCTCGCCGGGCAACCGGGAGGCAGCGTCCTGTCGGTACGGGTGGTCGGGGCCGCGCGCAGCCGCAGCTTGAACCGGCATTACCGCCGCAAGGACCGCCCCACCAACGTGCTGTCGTTCGGCGGCCTGGGACGGGGCCCGGACGGCCGGCATTACCTGGGGGAGCTGGTGATCTGCGCCCCGGTGGTCGCACGGGAGGCGCTGAGCCAACGCAAGGCGCCCGCCTCGCACTGGGCGCACCTGACCGTGCACGGCGTGCTGCACCTCCTGGGCTTCGATCACGAGCGCGCCGCCGAATTCCGGAGAATGTCGTCGCGCGAGATTCAAATCCTTGATCGGCTTGGTATTTCCGACCCGTATGTTTGATCGAGTATATTCCGGCAATGTCTGATCAGACCACAGGGAGCACCGGACGCTGGCTGAAACGCATCACGCAGTCGATGACCGGCGAGCCCCGCGATCTCGCCGAACTCATCGACGATCTGCGCGGGGCGAGCGAGCGCGGGCTGTTCGACGGCGATGCCCTGGTCATGCTCGAGGGCGTGCTGTCCGTGGCCGACATGCAGGTGCGCGACATCATGGTGCCGCGTTCCCAGATGGTGTTCGTCGAACGCGACGAGCCGGCCGATCGCCTCGTGGAACTGGTGGTGGAGTCGGGGCACTCGCGGTTTCCGGTGATCGGCGAGGACCGCGATCAGATCCTCGGCATCCTGCTCGCGAAGGATTTGTTGCGCCTGCAGACGGCGGGCGACGAACCGTTCCAGATCCGCGAGTACATGCGACCCGTGGTGTTCGTTCCGGAGAGCAAGCGGCTCAACGTCCTGCTGAAGGAATTTCGCCTGAGCCACAACCACATCGCCATGGTGGTCGACGAATACGGCGGCGTGTGCGGTCTCGTGACCATCGAGGATGTCATCGAGCAGATCGTGGGCGAGATCGACGACGAGCACGACGTGGAGGACGACCTGACCATCCGGCGCGAGGGTCCCCGCGAGTTCACGGTGCGCGCGCTGGCCCCCATCGATGAGTTCAATGAATTTTTCGGCACGTCCTTCGCCGACGACGAGTACGACACCATCGGCGGTTTGCTGATGCAGGAGTTCGGGCGGCTGCCGCGCCGGGGCGAGTCCATCCAGGTCGGCGAACTCGAATTTCGGGTGGTGCGCGCCGACCGCCGCCGCATCGATCTGCTGCGCGTGATCACGCCCACCGACATCGCATCGCCCGGCGCCGGCGAGCCTGCTTCTTGAGTGTCGTGCGGCGCGGCCCCGGGGCCGCGTATGCGCGAGCGGTGGCGCGGCCGGCGGGCGCGTTCGTGGCCGGCGCGGCGCTCAACCTGGCCTTCGCGCCGGTGGCCTGGTGGCCGCTCGCGGTGCTGGCGCCCGCCGTCTTGTTCGTCCTCGTTCGCGGCCTGTCGCCGCAGCGCGCCGCACGCGCGGGCGCCGCGTTCGGCGTCGGGCTCTTCGCCTTCGGCACCTACTGGCTGTACACGTGCCTGCACGTGTTCGGCCTGGCACCCATCTGGCTCACCGTCGTGCTGCAGTCCGTCTTCGTCGCCGTCATGGCGGCCTTCCCGGCGGTATTTTGCTTCCTGGCCAACCGCTGGTGGCGTGTGCCCGGGGTGTTTCGCGATCTTGCGGTCCTGCCGGCGCTGTGGGTGCTGCTGGAGTGGCTGCGCGGCTGGATCCTGAGCGGATTCCCCTGGCTGTCGTTGGGCTATGCCTTCATCGACTCGCCGCTGTCGGGGTGGGCGCCGTTGCTCGGCGTCTACGGGGTGACCTGGGCGGCGGTGCTGGCCGCCGCCGCTCTCGCCGCGGGCTTTGGGACGTTGCGACCCACCGAGACGGGCACCATCCGCGCACCTGAAACCGCCGTCCTGACGCGGCCGGTCGTGGTGCTGCCGGCGCTGCTGCTGCTGCTGTTCCTGGTGCCGCTGGCGGCGGCCCGGC
>CAZZWZ010000324.1:0-3797 GCA_964657955.1 uncultured Steroidobacteraceae bacterium | reverse complement strand
GGCGGCCGCGCGGCCGCGGACGGGCCGGGCGCGGACCCCGGCGAGCCCGGCAGCGGCTCCGCCGACCGGCCGAACGACGCCCTCGACCCGGGCGGCGGGCGCTGAGCGCCGCCCCGCAGGGGAGCGCGACGCCTTCAGGTCTTGGGCAGCGTGACGCCGCGCTGACCCTGGTACTTGCCCCCGCGATCGCGGTACGACGTCTCGCAGACCTCGTCCGACTCGAAGAACAGCATCTGCGCCACCCCCTCGTTCGCATAGATCTTGGCCGGCAGCGGCGTCGTGTTGGAGAATTCCAGGGTGACGTGGCCCTCCCACTCGGGCTCCAGCGGCGTCACGTTCACGATGACACCGCATCTTGCATACGTGCTTTTCCCGAGGCACACCGTGAGCACGCTGCGCGGAATGCGGAAGAACTCGACCGTGCTGGCGAGGGCGAATGAATTCGGCGGGATGATGCAAACCGGCCCCTTGAAATCGACGAAGGATTTTTCGTCGAAGTTCTTCGGGTCGACGATGGTGGAGTTGATGTTGGTGAAGATCTTGAATTCGTCGGCACAGCGCACGTCATAGCCGTAGCTGGAGGTCCCGTACGAGACGATCCGGTGACCGTTCGAGACCCGCACCTGTTCGGGGGAGAACGGGTCGATCATGCCGCCCGCCGCCATCCGTCTGATCCAACGGTCGCTCTTGATGCTCATCAGGTGGCTTCGACGGTGATCTTGGGGAATTTGCGGCTGTAATCCTTGTTGAGCGTGGCGAGACGGGCCGCCGTGCGGCGCGCCATCTGCAAATAGGCGAGTGCCCGCGCACTGCCGGGTTCGGCGACCACGGTGGGCGCGCCGCCGTCCGCTTCCTCGCGGATGCGGATGTCGAGCGGCAGTTCACCCAGCAACTGCACCCCGTATTGCCCGGCCATGCGCGCACCGCCGCCCTGACCGAACACGTGCTCGACGTGCCCGCATTGCACGCAGACGTGCACGCTCATGTTCTCCACCACGCCCAGAACGCGCACCTCGACCTTCTCGAACATCTTGAGGCCCTTGCGGGCGTCGAGCAGGGCGATGTCCTGCGGCGTGGTGACGATGACCGCGCCGCTGACCGGCACGCGCTGCGCGAGCGTCAACTGGATGTCGCCCGTGCCGGGCGGCATGTCCACGACCAGGTAATCCAGATCGCCCCACAGCGTTTCGCCCAGCAACTGGGTCAACGCCTGCGTCACCATGGGGCCGCGCCAGGCCATGGGCTGCTCCGCATCCACCATGAAACCGATGGACATCACCTCCACGCCGTGCGCCCGGAGCGGCGTCAGATGCTTGCCATCCGGGCTGTCCGGCTTGCGGCCCGCCAGACCCATCATCAACGGCTGACTCGGGCCGTAGATGTCGGCATCCAACAACCCCACCCGCGCGCCCTGGGCGGCCCACGCCAGGGCCAGATTGGCTGCCGTGGTGGACTTGCCCACGCCGCCCTTGCCGGAGGCGACCGCGACCACGTTCTTGACGTTGGCCAGCGGCTTGAGCGTCTTCTGCACGGCGTGGGCGGTGATGTCCGCCGCCAGCGCCAGCGTGATGCGCAGGCCGGCCAGCTCCGGCTGAAGATAGTCCTGCAACGCCGGCAGCAATTCGGTCTCGTAGCCCGCCACCGGAAAGCCGAACGTCAGGTCCAATCGCACCGCGCCGTCGCTCACGCTCACGGCGCGGATGGCCCGGGCCTGCTCCCACGTCTGACCCAGGTAAGGATCGACGTAGGCGCTCAATTTCGCGCGGATCGCGTCGGCGGCTGCTTGACTCATGCCCTAGTCTACCGCACGGGGACAATGCCGTCCGGTATGGCATAATTCCTGCTGCCGCTGAAGGTGAGGCCACCGAAGGTGAGAAAGGATCCCTCCCGCGTGATGTGCAACTTGAAGGCACCGAATGAGTTTATTTGCCAACTACCGTGCCGACCGGCTGATCGCCGAGGTGCGATCGAGCGGAAATCCCGGTAGCCCGCAGGCGAAGAAGGCGCTGGACAAGCTGGCCGGTCTGGGACCCAACGCCATCGAACCCATCGTCGCGGCCCTGACCACGGCGGAGAAGCGCGAGACCCTGGCCTACGTCGAGACGCTGGCGAAACTGATCGACGCCAAGTCGCTGCCGCAGGTGCTGCGCACCATGGCCGAGGCGAACGGCCGGGCGACGTCCGGGATCGCCTGGGCGCTCTCATCCAGCCGCAACTATCCCACCAACGCACTGCTCGAGGCATTGAGCAAGCCCGACATGCCCAAGCAGGCGATCCTCGAGGTCATCGCGGCGCAAAAATCACGCTTCACGGTGCGGGAACTGTTGAATGCGGCTTACGCGCAGGAGGCCGCCGAGCGCTCCGGGCTGTTCAAGATCATCGCCGAGATCGCCGACGAGTCATCCATCGACGATCTCATCGCGCGGATCGAGGGCAAGGATCCGGTGGCGCGTCTGCACATCATCAACGTGCTGGCGCGGTTCAACACGCCGCGGGTGCAGCAGGCCGTCCAGAAACAGCTGAAGGACAACAGCAAGTTCATCCGCGCGGCCGCACTCTCGGCGCTGGTGCGCATGGACGGTCCGTTCGACACGGCCCTGCTCGTGGGCATGCTGCGCGACCCGGAGATCGACGTGCAGAACAAGGCCGTCGACGTGCTGGTGCGTGCGAACCATCCCGACACCGTCAAACTGCTGGTGGACGTGCTGAAGGACGAGAACGAGTATGCGCGCCGTGCCGCCGTCGAGGTGTTGAACGCGGTGGGCACGGCCAAGTCGGTCAAATATCTGCTCGAGGTGATCGCGGACAGCGACTGGTGGGTGCGCACCCGCGCGGCCGATGCGCTCGGCAAGATCGGCGGCCCGCGCGTGGTCGATGCCGTGCTCGCGCTCATTCGCGACGAGAACCAGGACGTGCGCCGCGCCGCCATCGAGATCCTCAATCAGACCAAGGACGAACGCGCCGTGGCACAGCTCATCGAAGCCACCAAGGACCGCGACTGGTGGGTGAGCGAGCGCGCCGTGGATGCGCTGGCGGAAATCGGCACCACCAAGGCCATGCCGCGTCTGGTGGAGATGCTCGGCGCGCGCGAGCCCAAGTCCCTGCCCGTGGTGGTGCGCGCGATCGCCAAGGTGGGCGACCACAAGAGCGTCGAGCATCTGCTGCCGCTGCTGCAGCGTCCCGAGAGCGAAGTCCAGATCGAGGTCATCGGCGCCCTGGCCAAGCTGGCGGACGAACGGCGGGCCGAGACCATCCGGGTCAGGCTGCAGGCGGTTCCCGGCAGCGCCGGGGGCACCGTCCATCAAGCCGTGGAACGTGCGATGCAGGATCTCGAGAATCGCTTCTCGACCCAGCAGGTGGCCGCGAACCGCCGCGCCGCGCAGATGCAGGAGCCGGCGAAGACGCTGCTCATCGACAATGCCGCGCTGTCGAATGTGGTGAAGGACAACGAGGCGAAGGTCGAGCGGCTCGACATCTCGACGTTGAGACCGGGCGACGTCATCGAGGGCCGGTACAAGTTCATCGACAAGATCGGCAAGGGTGCGTTCGGCACGGTGCTGCTCATGGAAGACACGGTGGTCGAGGAGCGGTTGATCCTGAAATTCTTGAACGCGAACGTGGCGTCGGACGAGGAGATGATGAAGCGCTTCGTGCACGAGCTGCGCTACAGCCGCAAGATCACGCACAAGAACGTCATCCGCATCTACGACTTCCTTTACATCCGCGGCAACTATGCCATCTCGATGGAGTATTTCCCGTCGCACACCCTCGGCGGGGAGATCGTCAACGAGAAACCC
>CAZZWZ010000323.1:0-3856 GCA_964657955.1 uncultured Steroidobacteraceae bacterium | reverse complement strand
GGGCACACGAAACGCTGGGCCTCGCGATGGCCCTCGGCGCGAGTGCGCTGCTCGTAGCCTGCGGCGGCGGGGGCAGCGCCGGCATCATCGCGAATCCCTCCCCCGCCTCGACGACCTCGTCACCGACCACGTCCACCACGTCGCCCGTGTCCTCGACGAACGCGCCCGGAACCGACGTGCTGACCTACAAGAACGATCGCAGCCGCAGCGGCGCCAACCTCACCGAGTCGACGCTCACCCCGGCGAACGTGACGCCCGCATCGTTCGGTTTGTTGCGCGTGCTCTCCGCCGACGGCAAGGTCGACGCCCAGCCGCTGTACGTTTCGCATCTCACGGCAGGCGGCGCGCTGCGCAACGTGGTCTTCGTGGCCACCGAACACGACTCGGTGTACGCCTACGACGCCGATACGGGCGCCGCGCTGTGGAAGGTTTCGCTCTTGGGCTCGGGCGAGGTGCTGAGCGACGTGCACGGCTGCGGCCAGGTCACCCCGGAGATCGGCATCACGTCGACGCCGGTCATCGACCGCGACGCCGGAGCGCACGGCACCCTGTTCGCGGTGGCCATGTCCAAGGATGCAGGCGGCGGTTATCACCAGCGCCTGCATGCGCTGGACCTGACCACGGGCGCCGAGCTCGAGGGCGGCCCGGTGGAGATCGCCGCGACGTTCGCGACGGCGGGCGGCGGCACGACCACGTTCGCGGCCGGCCAGTACGAGGAGCGCGCCGCCTTGCTGCTGGCCAACGGCGCGATCTACACCAGCTGGACTTCCCACTGCGACATCCCGCCCTACACCGGCTGGATCATCGCCTACGCGGAGAGCACCCTGGCGCGCCGCGCCGTGCTCAACGTCGCGCCGAATTCGGGGGCGGGACCTGCCATCTGGATGAGCGGCGGTGGTCCGGCCGCCGACGCAGCCGGCAACGTCTACCTGCTCACCGCCAACGGAGCCTTCGACACCACGCTGGATGCCCGGGGTTTTCCGAGCCGGCAGGACTACGGCAACTCGTTCCTCAAGCTGGCCGACACCGGCAGCACCTTGACCGTCGCGGACTACTTCACCATGTCCAACGAACTCGCCGAATCCGCCTCCGACAGCGACCTCGGGTCGGAAGGCGGCATGCTGCTGCCCGATCTCACCGACTCCGCCGGCACCGTCCGCCATTTGATGGTCGGAGCCGGCAAGGACGGCAACATCTATGTGGTGGACCGGGACGGCATGGGCGGCTTCAAGCCCACCAATGCCATCTGGCAGCAGTTGAACGGCGTCCTGCCGGGCGGGATCTGGTCCACGCCGTCATATTTCAACGGCGCGCTGTACTACGGCGACTCGGGCGGCACGCTGAAAGCGTTCCCGATCGCGAATGCCCGGGTCGCGAACACGCCGCGGGCGCAGTCACCGATGCAGTTTCCCTACCCCGGCACCGCGCCCACCCTCTCGGCCAACGGCGCAGTCGGCGGCATCGTCTGGGCGCACGAGAATTCCAATCCCGCCGTGCTGCACGCCTTCGATGCCACCAGCCTCGCCGAGCTCTACAACAGCGATCAGGCCGCGGGCAACCGGGATCGCTTCGGCGCCGGCAACAAATATATCTCTCCCACCATTGCCGACGGCAAGGTCTTCGTCGGCACCACCACGGGCGTGGCGGTATTCGGACTGCTGCACTGAATCGGCCCGGCTCCGCCACGCGGGACGCGCCGTGGGGTATGGACCCGGTCGCGCCACACCCTCGGACGTCCCCGGGTCACCCGGGCGAGGTCTGCAACGCGTGCGAATCCAGGACCAGGCGGCTGCGATCCACCGGCAGACTTCGAAGCCGCACGCCGGTGGCCGAGAAAATCGCGTTGGCGAGCGCGGGTGCGGCGATGGCGGTGCCCACCTCGCCCAGCCCCCCCGGCGGCAGATCGCTCGCGATGCGATGCACTTCCACAGCGGGAGCCTCGTCGATTCGCAGCGTGCGATAGTCGTGGAAATTGCTTTGTTCGATCGCCCCACCCTTGATGGTGATGCCGTTGTAGAGCGCGGCACTCAGGCCGAACAACACGCCGCCCTGCACCTGCGCCTCCACCGAGCCCGGATTGATCGCCACGCCGCAATCCAGCGCGACCACCGCCCGGCGCAGACGCACCTCGCCCTGCGGCGAGACTTCCACCTCGAGCATCAGGCACACGCGGCTGCCGAACGGCTCGCCCAGAGCGACGCCCCATCCCAGACGGCCGGACGCGACCCCGCCGGGCGCTGCCGGTGCGGACGGGGATGCGGAACGCCAGCCGAATTTTCGCGCCGCCAGTTCGAGCAGTGCGAGGGACCGCGGATTCTTCCCGAGCAGGGCACGGCGATAGTCGCACGCGTCGCGGCCGGCGCCGTGCGCCAGCTCGTCCAGGAAGCTTTCGACCACGAATAAATTATGCGTGGGACCCACCCCGCGCCACCAGCCCACGAGCAATCCTTCGGGCATGTCCTGCCTCACCCATTCGACTTTGAGGTTGGGAATGTCGTAGGGAATCTGGGCGGCGCATTCCACCAGGTCGTCATCCAGGCCGTTGGCGCCCATCGCCTCCGGCGCCCAGCGCCCGAGCACCGTGCCGCCCGCGACCCGATCGCCGTACCACACGGGCAGGCCGTCGCCGTCGAGCACGGCCGAGATCCGATCGTGATACATGGGGCGCACGATGTCCTGGCGGATGTCCTCTTCGCGCGTTCACACGACCTTGAGGGGATAATTCACCTTGGTCGCGAAGCGCACCGCCTGCTCCACGGAATCCGTCTCCAGGCGGCGGCCGAATCCGCCGCCCAGATACTGGTTGTGCAGTTCGATCTTGCTCTCGGGCAGTCCGGTGATCCTGGCCGCCGCCGTCACGCAGCGCGTGGGCACCTGGGTGCCCACCCAGATCTCACACTTGTCCGCCGTCACGCTCACCGTGGTGTTCAGGGGTTCCATGGTGGCATGCGCCAGCATGGGCAGCTCGTAGGTGGCTTCGACGAAACGGCCGGTGGCGGGCCTGCGTCCCACCTCGCGGGCGACGATGGCCTTGCCGTCGCGCGCTGCATCGCTCAATGAACGGCGCAGCTGCGCCGATGTGAGGTCGGCGTTGTCGCCGGGATCCCATTCGATCTCGAGCGCATCCAGGCCGCATTTGGCGGCCCAGAAATGTTCGCCGACCACGGCGACGGCGTGATCCAGCAGGATCACGTCCGTCACGCCGGGCAGCGTCCTGGCGCGCCGGGCGTCGACGCCGGCCAGCCGGCCGCCGAAGATGGGACAGGCTTTGACGGTGGCAATCTTCATGCCCGGAACGTGGACGTCGATACCGAACCGGGTCGCGCCGCACACCTTGTCCGCGGAATCCACACGGCGCAGCGTCCTGCCGATGACCGTGAAGTCCTTCGGCGCCTTGAGGGTCACCCGGGCGGGCATGGGAAGGGCACCCGCCGCCCCGGCCAGCACGCCGAACTCGGCGCGACGTCCCGACGGCGCATGCACGACCACGCCGCGGGCCACGCTGCAAGTCGCGGGATCGACGTGCCAGCGGGCGGCGGCCGCGGTCACGAGCAGCACCCGTGCCACCGCTCCGGCTTCTCGCAAGACGTCCCAGTGGGCGCGGGTGCTGGTGGAGCCGCCGGTGATTTGACCGCCGAGCAGCGGTGCCGAATACAGCTCCTCGTTCGGCGGGGCGTGCTCGATCGTGACCTGATCGATGCCCACGCCCAATTCTTCGGCCAGCATCATGCAGGCGCCGGTGTAGATCCCCTGCCCCATCTCGACGTTGGGCATCACCAGCCGGATGGCGGCGCCGTCGATGCGGATGAAGGCGTTGGGCGCGAAGGCGGGATGGCCGTCCGCGGCGGCGGCGGCG
>CAZZWZ010000322.1:0-3878 GCA_964657955.1 uncultured Steroidobacteraceae bacterium | reverse complement strand
GCAGTTGACTCTTAATCAATTGGTCGTAGGTTCGATCCCTACACGGCCCACCATTAAATCAATCACTTAGCGGCTTCGCACTCCCTCCCATCTCGCGACTCTGGAGTGTCGCCAGCATCTTAAACTGCACGACTCCACGCTGCCCTGCCACCGGACGTCACTTCAGCCGTGCGCAACGAAGCCCCAGCCGTCCGTGCGGTTCCGAGCTGGACGCATACGGTCGGAGACATTTCCGAGCTCAGTTGGTCGGTCTCCAACGCCAGCCGACGAACGTGCTGCGCCAGCACGTTTGCCCCGGCGATGTTGCCGACCCAAATGGCGGCGGCGACGGAAGGAACGCTCGCCTGGGCAATGATGAGCCACAGCGCAGCGGGCGAGAGGCTGCGTCGTGGAGCAATCGCGCCTGCCATCATGCGAAGCGGATGCTGAAGCGCCGACTCGACCATGGAAGTCCCGACTGACAGACACAACCCACGGTAGCGTGGCCAGGATTCCCGCTTCGCGAACCGTACAGCGTCGCTGAGTCAAATAGTGCCGAAAGTCACGAAGGGAAAGTGACTGAAGTCACTTCCCGGTCGCGCTCTGGAGCGCGCAGTATCGTGCCACGATGTACGAAGCTCAGCGTTCCAACTCAGGGTGCATGTCGGTGGCCCGGTGACCGAGGACAGAGTTCCCGCAATTCGCATCGTCATAGCCGAGGACCAGGCGTCTGTGCGCCGCGGAACGGCATTGTTGGTGTCCATGGCCCCCGACATGGAGTGCGTCGGCCAGGCGGCGAACGGCAATGAGGCTGTCCAACTCGCTCTGATTCTCAATCCCGACGTGATACTCATGGATCTTCACATGCCCTTGAAGGGCGGCGTCGCTGCGACGCGCGAGATTATCCTGGCCCGACCGAACACCCAGGTTCTGGTGCTCACAACGCTGGACGACGATGAGACGGTATTCGAAGCGGTTCGCGCGGGTGCGCAAGCTTATCTTCTGAAAGATGCAAGTGAAGACGAGCTTCTGGAGACCATTCGCGCATTGAGGCGCGGGGAGTCCCGCCTCACCCCACAGATCGCGCGGAAGGTGATGGATCAGTTCAGGCATCTCAGCAGGGTTCCTGACGCGATGACGCGGGAACGGGAACCGGACGGTGGCGGACAACGCGAATCTGCCGAGGCGATGCGGTCAAAGCTCTCGGAGTCGACACTGACGGACAAGGAAGAGCGAGTGCTTACCTTGATTACGGAAGGCTTGAGCAATCGGCACATCGCCCAAGCCATGTCGTTGGCAGAGGGGACGATCAAGAACTACGTCAGCCGCATCATGGAAAAGCTTCATGCGAACACGCGCACCGCGCTTGCCATTCACAGCAAGCGATATCGACTGGAGACCTAGTCCCCGGGCGGCGGTAATCCGGCCCAACGCGTACCGGTGGCCCGAACTGACGTTCGGCACTCCCGAAAAATTACCAAAGTCACTTGCAAGTCGTGACCTTAGGCACCTGACGACTGATTGCGTTTTCCCTACGCTGATGCCCATGTTCACAGAGAGTGCCCATGTCCGTCGTTGAAACTGCCCTGAGGCGACCCTATACGGTTGTCGCCACGCTGATTCTGGTCACCTTGATGGGAATTGGCGCGGCACTGCGAATGCCGATCGACATCTTTCCGGAGATCGACATCCCGGTCGTGGCCGTGGTGTGGACCTACAACGGCATGAGCGCGCAGGACATTCAAAACCGCATCCTGACGCTGCACCAGCGGCAACTGGCGTCGCTGGTCGACGATATCTCCCGCATCGAAGCCGTCAGCTATGAGGGCGTCGGTGTCGAGAAGATCTATCTTCACGAGGGTGCGGATGTGACCCGGGCCGTGTCGCAATTGGCGAGCAGCGCGTTGGTGGTCCTCAAATACATGCCGCCCAACATCACTCCGCCCTTGGTCCTCAGGTACGGGGCGACGGACGTACCCATCATCCAATTGAGCCTCTCGAGCAAGTCGCTGCCCGACTCCAAGCTCAACGATCTTGGGCAGAACATCATAAGACCGGCCCTCGCAGTCGTGCATGGCGCCGAAGTTCCCTACCCCTATGGCGGCAAGCCCCGCGTGATCATGGCGGATTTGGATCTGGCGGCTTTGTCCGCGCGAGGCTTGTCGGCATCCGATGTGAGCAGCGCCCTCCAGCGACAGAACGTCATACTGCCCGCCGGCGACGTCAAGATCGGTGACAAGGATTACGCGCTCGCAATGAACAATTCGCCTGACGTGATCGAATCGATCAACGCTTTCCCGATCAAGGAGATCGACGGGCGCATGGTGTTCATGCGCGATGTGGCGCATGTCCACGACGGGTTTCAGGTGCAGACCAATTCCGTGTCGGTCAATGGAACGCCGGGCGCCCTCATGACCATCCGAAAAACTGGCGGTGTTTCGACGCTCGCAGTGATCGACGGGGTGCGCGCTGCGTTGGCCGACATCAAGGCCGTGCTCCCCAAAGACGTCTCGGTGAAGGCTCTGTTCGATCAGTCCATATTCGTCAGGGCGGCGCTGCACAGCGTGCTGCTGAGCGCCGGCATGGCGGCAGGGCTGACGGCATTGGTCATCATCCTGTTTCTGGGCAACGTGCGGTTGTCCGTCATCATCCTCGCCGCCATCCCGCTGTCCATCATCACCGCGGTGCTGTTCATCAAGCTGGCCGGGCAGACCCTGAATACCATGACGCTCGGTGGATTTGCCCTCGCAATCGGCATCCTCGTCGACAACGGTACCGTGGTGATCGAAAACATCGAACGCCACGTGGGGATGCGCGAGCCGCTGCATCGGGCCATCGTCACCGGCGCAAGCGAAGTGGCGATCCCGACATTCCTGTCGACCCTCTGCATCTGCATCGTGTTCGTGCCGGTGTTCCTGTTGGAGGGAACGGCCAAGTATTTGTTCTCACCCCTATCGCTGTCCGTGATCGGCTCACTGCTCGCCAGCCTTGCGCTTTCCTTCACCATGGTGCCGGTTCTGTTCAACTTCCTGATGCGGGGCGCCGTCCACGATTTCGCGGCCGAGCCCGCCCACGGCGGCGGCAATGCGGATGCGGCGAAAGCCAAGAATCCGCTGGTCCGCTTCCAGGCGACTTTCGAAAGGGGATTCGAGCGTTTTCGGGAATCGTACCGCAACATCCTGTCCTGGACTCTCTCGCAGGCCCGCATGACGGTGCTCGCCTTTGTGGCGCTGATCGTCGTCTCGGCGTTGCTGTTTCCGCTTCTTGGGCGGGACTTCTTCCCCCAGGTGGACGCGGGGCAAATGCGGCTGCACGTCCGGGCGCCTGCGGGGACGCGCTTGGAGAAGACCCAGGAGTACTTCGCACAGGTCGAAAGCCAGATCCGCAAGCTCGTGGGAAACGATCAAATCGACGTCATGTTGGACAACATCGGCCTGCCCTACAGCGGCATCAACGTGGCACTCAGCGACTCGGCGACCGTTGGCCCGATGGACGGGGAGATCTTGATCTCACTCGCCGAGAAACACACGCCGACCGGCAAATTGGTCGCCATGCTGCGCCGCGAGCTGCCGAAACGGTTCGCGGGGCTGCAGTTCTTCTTTCAACCGGCCGACATCGTCGATCAGGTCCTCAATTTTGGCCAGCCTGCGCCCATCGATGTCCGTATTTCCGGACCGGACCAGGCTGCAGCCTTTTCTCTTGCGTCGGAAATGGCCCGTGCCTTGACGCGGGTGCCGGGTGTCGTCGACTCGCACGTGTTCCAGGTGCCGAATGCGCCCGCACTGACTGTCAATCTGGACCGGGCACTCGCAACGGAAACCGGCGTGACGCAACAAGAAGCGGCACAAAACGTGCTGGTCGCCACGAACTCAAGCGCTCAGACGGCACCCAATTTTTGG
>CAZZWZ010000321.1:0-3885 GCA_964657955.1 uncultured Steroidobacteraceae bacterium | reverse complement strand
GACCGCCGCGGCCTCGGCCGCGGGGACCTCCGCGGGCACGCCGGGCGGCAGCCGCAGCTTCCAGGTGTCGAGGCCCATGGCGGCCAGATATTCGAGGCGCGGGGCGGAGCTCATGCGGGATTCGGCAGGCTGCGCGGTCGGCGGCGCACCTTGCGGAACAGCCACACCGTCGGGGCCGACAGGGCGTAGCACCCGAACAGAAACAACAGGGTGATGGGCGGGTGGAGGGCAATGAACACGAACGCGAGGGGCACGATCAATATGATCCTGAACCGTACGCGGGCGCCGGCATCCACCTGCTTGAAACTGTTGAACGCGAAACGGCTGATCATCAGCGCGCCGGCGGATGCCGTCACCAGGAATGCCAGGATCAGTCCCGGCAGGCCGATGTGGGTCTGGTCGCTGGCCAGCCAGATCAGGGCGGCGACGATGGCCGCCGCCGACGGGCTGGGCAGCCCCTCGAAGTAGTGCTTGTCCTGGGTGGCGGAGCGGGAATTGAACCGGGCGAGCCGCAGCGCGGCGGCGGCGGCGTAGAAGAAGCACACCAGCCACCCGAGCCGCCGCCACAGCGGTCCATACTCCGCGATGCGTGCAACGCCCCACTGGTAGGTGACGATGGCCGGCGCCAGCCCGAAGGACACCATGTCCGAGAGGCTGTCGTACTCCTTGCCGAAGGCGCTCTCCGTGTGCGTCCAGCGCGCCACCCGGCCGTCCAGCCCGTCGAACAACATGGCCACGAACACGGCGATCCCCGCATATTCGAATTTCAGATCGATGGCGGCGACGATGGCGTAGAAACCGGCGAACAAGGCCGACGTGGTCAGCAGGTTCGGCAGCCAAAAAACGCCGCGCGGTCGCGCTTGTTGATCGTCGTCGTCGTTCATGAGCCCCCATGATACCAGGGGGGCTCATGTAAGATGTGCGGCCATGCGCCTATCCCAATATCCGATCTCCACGCTGAAAGAAGTTCCCGCCGACGCCGAGGTCCTGAGCCATCGATTGATGCTCAGGGCCGGCCTGATCCGCCGCTTGGCGGCCGGACTTTACACCTGGCTGCCCATGGGCCTGCGCACGCTGCAGAAGGTGGAGCGCATCGTTCGAGAGGAGATGAATCGCGCGGGCGCGCTGGAGCTGCTCATGCCCACGGTGCAGCCCGCGGAGCTGTGGCAGGAATCGGCGCGGTGGAGCAAGTACGGTCCCGAACTGCTCCGCTTCAAGGACCGGCACGAACGCGAATTCGCCTACGGCCCCACCCACGAAGAGGTCATCACCGACATCGCGCGGCGCGAGCTGCGCAGCTACAAGCAGCTGCCGGTCAATTTCTACCAGATACAGCTGAAATTCCGCGACGAGATCAGGCCGCGCTTCGGCGTGATGCGGGCGCGCGAGTTCGTGATGAAGGACGCCTATTCCTTCCACGCCGACCAGGCCGGACTCGCCGAGGGCTACCGCGTCATGTTCGACGCGTACACCCGCATCTTCACCCGGCTGGGTTTGAAATTTCGCGCCGTCCAGGCCGACGGCGGCAACATCGGTGGCAGCACCTCGCAGGAATTTCACGTGCTCGCCGACTCCGGAGAGGACGCGATCGCCTTCTCCGATGCCGACGACTACGCCGCCAACCTGGAAACCGCGGCCACCCTGCCCGCGGCCGCACCGCGCGCGGCGGCGGCCGAAAGCCTGGTCAAGGTGCCCACGCCCGGCGCGCGCACCATTGCCCAGCTGTGCGAGTTCCTGAAGGTCGATCCGACGCGTACCGTCAAGACCCTGCTGGTGGACGGCACCGAGGGCGTCGTGGCCTGCGTGGTGCGCGGCGACCACGAGCTCAACCCCGTCAAGGTGCAGAAACTGCCCGGCGTCGCCCAGCCGCTGCGCATGGCGAGCGCCGCCAGGATCCGCGAGACCATGGACTGCGAGCCGGGCTCGATCGGCCCGATCGGCTTCGGCGGCCTGCTCTACG
Source organism: uncultured Steroidobacteraceae bacterium (assembly GCA_964657955.1). Lineage (GTDB taxonomy): Bacteria > Pseudomonadota > Gammaproteobacteria > Steroidobacterales > Steroidobacteraceae > Bog-1198. The sequence goes on along the minus strand of CAZZWZ010000321.1, from coordinate 1,925 downwards.
TCGACCACGCCGCCGCGAATGCGGCGGATTTCGTTTGCGGGGCCAACGAAAAAGACGTGCATTTCACGGGCGCCAACTGGGGTCGCGATCTGCCCGAGCCCCGCTCGGTCGACATCCGCAACGTCGTGAAGGGCGACCCCAGTCCCAGCGGCAAGGGCACGCTCGGCATCGCGCGCGGCATCGAGGTGGGGCACATCTTCCAGCTGGGCCAGCTGTACAGCGAAGCCATGAAGGCCACGGTGCTCGACGAGCAGGGCAAGGCCGTCGCCATGTTCATGGGTTGCTACGGCATCGGGATCACGCGCGTGGTCGCCGCCGCCATCGAGCAGAATCACGATGCCAACGGCATCATCTGGCCCGATGCGCTGGCGCCCTTCGACGTGGTGCTGGTGCCGATGAACTACCAGAAGTCCGCGCAGGTCAGGGAGCTGACCGACGCGCTCTACCGGGAACTGGGTGCCGCGGGCATCGACGTGCTGCTCGACGATCGCGACGCGCGGCCCGGCGTCAAATTCGCCGATTCGGAACTCATCGGCATCCCGCACCGACTGGTGATCGGCGAACGCGGACTGGGCGCGGGGACGCTGGAATACCGGCAGCGCCGCCAGACCGAATCGGTGGAAATCCCGGCGTCGCAGGCCGTGTCGTACCTGCAGGGCAAGCTGCACGGATGAGGGAGGCGGCCGGCGGGTGCGCGCCGCCGCGCGATGCGCCCCCCGCCCTCATTCGACGCGAAATCCGCCCTCGGCCCAGGCCAGGAGCGCCTGGTCCGTCTCACCGCCGCCCGGGTCTTCCTCGACGTTCGCGACGCGTGCGGCGGGCGGACCGCGATGCAGCCAGCGTCGCAGCTGCTCCACGGCGTCGGCGGTCCCGCACGCGATGACTTCGACGGAACCGTCGGGCAGGTTGCGCGCCCGCCCGTCAACCGCAAGGCGTTCGGCCTCGACCCGCGTGCCGTGGCGGAAGGTCACGCCCTGCACTCTTCCGGTCACAATGAAACGGCGCGTGACCGGCACGGCGTCACCGGGGCCGGGGCGAGGACACGTCGAGCTGCTGCGCACCCACGTGGGGTACCTCGCCGTGCTGCGCGCCCGTGAGCGCGACGCTCGCGTGACGCTTGGCTTCGAGCGCCGCCAGCCGGGCCCGCGTGTACTCCTGCGCATCGATGTGCTTCTCGGCGCGGGCGATCGCAGCCTGTGCGGCGGACAGATCCGGGGAGGAACCCTCCGTGGCACCGGCGACCCGTGCGGCCGCGATGGCCTGACGCGCGTCGCTCATCTCTTGCACGGGAGCGCTGGTGCAGCCCGTCAGGCAGGCGATACCGAAGAATACCGCAATGAAGCGCAACATAAGGATGACGGACACTAACAACAGCCATTCCGGCCGTCAAACCAGCGGTCGCGGTACACTGGCCGGCCGAGCGCGGAAAGTACGTTGCGTGCACGCGACGCAGGGTGCGAATCGAGGGCAACCTCCCAGGAGCGAACCGATGCGAGATATTTTGGTTTTGTATTATTCGCGCCAAGGCAGCACCGCCGCGCTCGCCCGACAAATTTGCCGCGGCATCGAGACGGTCCCCGGCGCGCGCGCGCGATTGCGCACCGTGCCCCCGGTGGCCGCCACCACGGTTCGTCTCGACCCACCGGTTCCCGACGACGGGCCGCCGTACGCCACGCACGACGACCTGGCGGAATGCGGCGGCCTCATCCTGGGAAGCCCCACCCGCTTCGGCAACATGGCGGCGCCGCTGAAATTCTTCCTCGATGGCACGGGCGCGTTGTGGATGTCGGGCGCGCTGGCGGACAAACCCGCCGCGGTGTTCACCTCGACGCAGACCCTGCACGGCGGCCAGGAATCGACGCTGCTGTCGATGATGATTCCGCTCCTGCATCACGGCATGGTGCTGGTGGGTCTGCCGTACACCG
>CAZZWZ010000320.1:0-3937 GCA_964657955.1 uncultured Steroidobacteraceae bacterium | reverse complement strand
TTGCCGTTCACGCTCTTGTTCTCTCCGCCGTTGTGCGCCTTGGTCCACACGTCGCTGAATTCCCCGAGCACCGTCAGGTTCTTCGTCAACGCGTAATAGGCGCCGGCCGTCACCTTGTTGTTGCTCTCGAGCAGATTCGGCACCTCGGCGGCGTCGGTGGCATTGGCAAACTTCAATTTGCTCACCCCGTAGTTGAGACCCAGTTTCAGCGCGCCGAATTTGTAGGTTCCCTGCACCAGGTAACCGTCGGAGCGGCGCGAGTTGCCCAGGGCATCGTCGGCGAGGACGAACAGCCCCGTGGTACCCATGCCCTTGCCGGTGTAGTACGAAGCGTCCACCTCGAAGGCGGCGTAATCGAACATGAAGAACACGTCGCCGCCGCGGCTGGTGGATTGCAGCGACACGGTCGGAGCGCCGGGAATGCCGACGTAGTCCTGCCGCTGCGTGATCGCCGTGACGGACGCATAGAACTTCATGTCATCGGAGAACTTGTAGGTATAGGTACCCTTGGCGTGGAAACCCGGCGCCTTCTTCGGTGCATTGACCGTCCCCGCGGGATTGGTGAGCGAGTTCACCGGATCGAAGATGCCCGCCGTCAGATTGAACCCCGCGAAGTCCGGGGTGGTGTAGTTCATCTGCGCCAGCGTGTCGACGTAGATGTAGCCGAAGCCGATCGATCCCAGCGTGGTGTTCGCCGGTGATGCCGTCGAGGCCGAACCGGCCACGCCCACGCCGGGGATGGTCATGTCGTTGATGATGGCATCGAAGCCGAACAGGCCGAAATTGCGGCCCAGCGTGAAGGTACCCATGTCCTTGTTGCCGAAGGTCATGAACACCTGGCGCACGTCGAGGCCGGTGGTCGCCAGTGCCACGTTCGTCTGACCGCCGCCGTTGCTCTGCAGATTCGGGCTGCCGCCGTCGTTGCTGGATATTCCGGGGTACAGTCCGAAGTGCGCCGCGATGTCGAACCCGTTCTGCGTGGTGCTGAGGCCGAAGCTCAGCGCCGCCGGCAACAGTCCGTTGCCCACATTGGAGACGCTGCTGCCGGAGGCACTGCCCGTACACGCCCCGCCCACCGTCGTGATGGCCACGGCCTTGTCGGGAGATTCGCAACTCGAATAGATGTAGTGGACGTTGATGTTGCCGGCCACCGAGAACTTCCAGTCTCCGGATTCGATATCGAACGCGCGCGCGGCCGAGGCCCCGAAAACTCCCGCCAAACCCACCGCCAGACTCAACGCCGCCTTGTTGTTCCTATGCATCTTGCCCCCCTCATGCCAATGATTTTACTGTTGATTTGCCGGCAGATCGGTGTGGCAAATAAGACAGCCGTACCGCCTCCGTAGAGTCGAGCAGCAAACAACGTGCCATCGTGTGCAGTTCGGGTGGGAAGATGCCGCCGTCGGAGATTTGGTGGGATCAATCAACCATCCATGAGCCTGAGACGCGAGTTGGTCGCGACGGCGGTCGTACGTCGGGGAAAAACAACAAAAATTCATCGAGCTTCAGGCCGATTTGCGGCGCGCAGACCGCAAGCGGTGACCGCCGGTGTCGTGACAGCGACACATGTGCCACGCCAATGACACGCCCCCGGCACACCGGGAATCCCTGATCAGCCCAGGCGGGTGCCCGCCGTGAGGCCCTGCTGAACGTAGAACTGACCGGCCGGCATCTTGGTGCCGTCGTGCCTCACGCGGCCCACGTCGATCTGACCCCCGTGCGCGGCGATGAGGAAGCCGCGGTCGCTCGGTCCCACGACGGTGCCCGGACCTCCGGCGGACTTCGAGAAGCCGCGCGTCGGCAGCTGGCGCGCATCGAACAATTGCAGCTTCCTGCCCTGCAGCCGGGTCCAGGCGCCGGGCGCGGGATCGCAACCGCGAATCAAGTCGTAGATCTGGTCCGCGTGGCGATGCCAGTCGACATGGGCCTCGTCGTCCCGGCACCATCCTTCGTAGGTCGCCGCCGCCGGGTCCTGGTGCAGCGGCGTGGCAAGTCCCTGGGCCACCAGGTCGGCAGCCTCGAGCAATGCGGCCACACCCAGCGGAAACAGTCGGTCGAAATAAACCTGTCCCAGCGTGTCGTCGGGACCGATTGCAATGGATTTTTGCAGCAGCAGGGGTCCTTCGTCTAAACCTTCGGTGGGCCGGAAAATCGACAGCCCCGTGGTCGACTCGCCCAGGATGATGGGCCAGTTGATGGAACTTGGACCGCGGTGACGCGGCAGCAGCGACGGGTGGTACTGGATCGTGCCGTGCCGCGGAATCGACGTGAAATCCTCCGGCGCGAATTGCAGCACGTACGCCATGATCCCGAGGTCCACGGCCAGATTGCGCAGTGCGTCGCGAGCGTCCGCGCCGCGCAGCGAGGCGAACTGGAACACCGGGACGGCGGCCGCCAGTGCCGCGGTTTTCAACTGATCCACGGCGGCGCCGGGCTTGTCGGGCGCGCAGAAGACACCGGCCACCGAGTCGCCGCGGTGCATGAAGGCGTCGAGCACGGCCTTGCCGAATTGCTGTTGTCCTACGATGGCGACGCGCAAAAATCCCCCACTCGAATTCAGTGCTCGCTCCGCGGCGGGCGGGCATTCCGACTACGGACAATGACCTGGCCAACTCGATGATATCTCATATATCATGCGCGAAATCGGTGAGTTGTGCACCCTTTCACCGCCTCCGGATCCGCACACGGCGGGCCTGCGCGGCTACACTGGACAATCAAGCAAACATCCCAGGAGAACCTCATGGCTGGTCGCAATTTTCTGTTCGTGCCGGGTCCCACCAACGTTCCGGATCGCGTGCTGCGCGCCATGATGGTGCCCATGGAAGATCATCGTTCACCCATCTTTCCCGAACTCACGCGCACCTGTCTCGCGGGCCTGAAGCCGGTGTTCAAGACCACCGGCGGCACGCCCATGCTGTTCCCTTCTTCCGGCACCGGCTGCTGGGAGGCGGCGCTCACCAACTGCCTGAATACCGGCGACAAGATCCTCGCGTCGCGCTTCGGGCAGTTCAGCCATCTTTGGATCGACATGTGCACGCGCCTGGGTTTCGAGGTGGAGGTGCTGGACGTTCCCTGGGGCGAAGGCGCGCCCGTCGACCGGTATCTCGCATCGCTCGAGGCCGACAAGGCGCACAAGATCAAGGCCGTGCTGGTTTGCCAGAACGAAACGGCCACCGGCGTCACCAGCGACGTGGCGGCCTTGCGTCGCGCCATGGACAGCGTGAAGCATCCCGCCCTGCTGTTCGTCGACTCGGTGAGTGCGCTCGCCAGCATCGACTTCCGCATGGATGAATGGGGCGTCGACGTGTGCGTGAGCGGATCGCAGAAGGGCTTGATGCTGCCCGCCGGCCTCGGCGTGACCTGCGTCAGCGAGAAGGCGCTGGCCGCGGCGAAGAAGGCCACCGCCAGGCGTTGCTACTTCGATTACGCGGACATGGTGCAGGCCAACGCGTCGGGTTATTTCCCGTACACCCCGTCCGTGCCCATGATGTACGGGCTGCGTGAATCGTTGGCCATGCTCGCCGAGGAAGGCTTGGAAAACGTGTTCCACCGCCACGCCTACCTGGCCCGCGGCGTCCGCGCCGCCGTGTTCGACGGCTGGAAACTCAAGCTCTGCGCCGCCGCGCCGCAGTGGTTCTCCGACACCGTCTCGGCCATCATGCTGCCCGAGGGGGTCAACGGCGCCGAGGTCATCTCGCGCGCCTTCAAACGCTACAATCTTGCCCTGGGCGCCGGGCTCTCCAAGGTGGCGGGCAAATTGTTCCGCATCGGGCACCTCGGTGATCTGAACGAGTTGATGTTGCTCGGTGGCATCGCAGGCGCCGAGATGTCCATGCTCGACCTGGGCGTGAAGGTGGAGCCGGGCAGCGGCGTGGCCGCCGCCCAGACGTACTGGCGCAATCACGCGGCGGACGCGGCCGGCAAGGGCGCGGCCAGC
>CAZZWZ010000319.1:0-3962 GCA_964657955.1 uncultured Steroidobacteraceae bacterium | reverse complement strand
GGCGTGCGCCCGCGCATCGTGCAGCCCCGCCGCGGCAAGCGCCGCCACCAGATTTCCCCGGTCCTGTTCTCGCTCCCGCCGAATGGCCAGCGCGTCTTCGGGCGTGGGGTACAGATTCAGCCGGCTGCGCAGTTCCAGGTCGCTCGCCTCCCACCACGCACGCAACGTGGGCAGGTCATGGCTGCCCGCGACGGCGAGCGCGAGCTTGGGATAACGTTCGGGTGCGATGAAGCCATCGTCGTCGCGCTCGAAGAACAACACCCGGTACGACAGGATGTTGGCGTCGGCCATGCGTTCGCGAAAGCCGGCCGGCACCGTGCCCAGATCTTCGCCGACCACCAAGCACCGGTTTCTCTGGCTTTCCAGGGCGAGGATGCCGACGAGATCGTCCAGCGGATAGCGGACGTACGCGCCCTCGCTGGGTTTCATCCCCTTCGGCACCCAGTACAGGTGTTGCAGGCCCATGACGTGATCGATCCGCAGGCCGCCGGCATGACGCATGTTGGTCCGCACCAGATCGATGAAGCTTTGATACGCCTCCTCGCGCAGCGCAGTTGGATTGAATGGCGGCAGCCCCCAGTCCTGGCCCGCAGGAATGTAGATATCGGGAGGTGCGCCCACCTGCGCGTCCGCAACCACCGCCGTTTGATTACCCCACGTCTCCGCGCCCGACCGGTCCGCGCCCACCGCCAGGTCGCGATACAGGCCCACCGCCATGGTCCCGGCGGCGGCCGCTGCCACGCCCAGCTGCTCATCGGCGACGAATTGCAGCCATGCCTGCCACGTGACACGGTCGGCCTGTGCCGCGGCAAAGCGCAACACGGCGGCGGATCCAGGATTCTGGAACTCCTCGGGCCAGTCATGCCAGTCGGCCCTGCCGGGGGATCCGGTCCCGGGGCTGTCCATCGCTGCGGCATCCGCGGCGAAATATTCACGCAGGGCGAGATAGAGGCAGCCGCGCTCGAGCACGTCGCCGCGCTCGACGCGAAATTTCTCGAACGCCCGCCAGTGCGGGGCCGCACGGGCCGTGCGGGCTGAGTGGAACAAGGATCGCAACACGGGCAGCTTGATCCGCGCGACGCCGGTGTAGTCCACCAGATCCGCCTCGCGACATCGTCGCAGCCCATCTTGAAAAGACTCGGCGGCGATCAGACGGTCGGTCTCCGCGCACTCGATCTGCGCCGCCAGCGCGCCCACGTCGATGTACAACACGTTGAGCAGCAAGCGGCTGGCGGGCGAATAAGGGCTGGCTTGCTCGGGTGCGTCGAGAAACATCGCATGCAGCGGATTCAAACCGATGACGTCGGCGCCCAGGGGCGCGAGCAACTGCACCAGACGCCGCAAATCGCCGAAATCGCCGATGCCCCAGTCCGCCGCGGACCGCAGCAGGTAGAGCTGCGCCGAAACGCCCCACAGCCGTTCGCCGCGCTCGGTCGCCTCCGGCAACCAGCAACGCTCCGGTGTCACGATGAGCCGCGCGGGCAATGACTGCGTCCACCCCGCCACGTCGGCATCCACGGTCAGACTGTGATAACCCAGCGGCAGTTCACCGAGCATCAACCGGCGTCGTTCGAGCGCGCGCCCGAGTTCGTGCCGTTGTTCGATCTCCAGCCCGGCGACATCCGAAGCGCCTGTCAGCAAGCCCCCGTCCTCCAGTGTGACCTGCCAAGTCAGGCGCCGGGCGCCGGCGGCGACGTTGACCGGCACGCCGAATCGCCGCCCCGTCCCGACACACACCGGCGGCAATGCGCGCTCCCATTCCATGCGCTCCAGCCGGCGCAAGCTCTGCGACGCCGACGCTTCGTCGCCGGCCTCGATTCCCATGGCAGCCAGGAGAGCGCCGCGCGTGGCATCGCTGGTGTGGCGCGTCTGTCCGCGGGCATCGCAGTAATCCGCTGCGATCCCGCAGCGCTCGGCCAGCCTGGCGACGGCACTCTCGGCACTCGTGGAGCTCACGGCGCCGGCTCGATGCGATGACGATGTGGCGGATGGTGCATGAATCGCAGAGCATGCCATGGGTCGGATGCATCGGCGTAAGCGGGTCGATGGTTGTGGCGTAGGACGCCGCCGCAGGGACGTCCGGCCCTCACGAGGCCGCGGCGGCGCGATGACCGTGGAAACTGGCGATGGCGAGGCCACCCGCCACGCCGTGAAACGGATCGTGCTCGATCACCCTGCCGGGAAAGTGCCCCTCCAGCAATTCCCGCACCGCGACGATCTGCGAGGATCCGCCCGTGCGCACCACCACGTCCACCTCCCCCGGGTGCAGAAGCGCACGCGTCATGACTTCGCGCAACAAGGAATCGATGCGGGCCAGCACCGGTTCGAGCAGGTGATCGAGCTGCGCGCGCGTGAACGGCAGATTCAAATTCAGCTCGGGAACGTCGATGGTGGTTGCCGCCGCGGCCGACAACGCCGCCTTCGCGCGCTTGATGGCGCTGAACGCCTGGTAACCGTAGTTGTAGTTGATGAGATCCTTCAGGCGCTGAAATTTGGCCGCCGCCGGACCGCCCTGGACGATCGCATCGTTGAGCCTCGTCTTGTAGCGGTTTTGATTCAAGGTATGGGTGATTGCCCAGTTCAACACGCCTTCCTCGTATTCCTGAAAGGGAAACCGGGTTTCGATCCGGCGACCATCGACCTGACGCACCCACCGCTCGCCTTCGCCCATCATGGGAAACAGCATGTGTCGGAAGATCATCTGATCGATGCGATCCCCGCCCAGATCCGCACCCGCCGTGGCGAGCACCCGGAATTCCGTCCCCGCATGCCGGACGATGCTGAGGTCGAGCGTACCGCCGCCAAAATCGACGGTGAGCACCGTGCCGGCCGCGGGCGATGCGCGCCGTTGCAGAAAGCTCACGGTGGCCGCGACGGGTTCAGGATAGAATTCGATGTCGTGAAAACCGGCGTGGCGGCACGCTTCGCCCAGCCGCCGCAGCGCGAGCGCATTGCGACCCGGGCCCTCGCCTTCGAAGTCCACCGGCCGCCCGACGTGAACGGAGCCGACCGCCCCGTTCAGCGCGCGCTCGGCCCCTTCCCGCATGCGCAGCAGGATCGGCGTCAGCAGCGCCACCAAGCGGTAGGGGCGCTCGAAAACGTCGATGCGATCGACGGCGGGATTGCCGAGGAGTCGCTTCAAACCGAGGAACAACCGTCCCGGCAGGCCGCGATCGGTGAGCGGTCCGTAAACGAACCGCCGCGAGGTTTCCAACTCGCTCATGGCCGAATCGGTGGTCCTGTCGCTGATCTCGCCGGCCGCCTGGCCCACGATCTCCGGCACGAGGTGCACGAGACGCGCCGTGTTTTCCCGCACGTACCGTTCGATGGCATCCGTTCCGGTGCTTCCCACGTACTCCTTGCTGAGATGGATGGCGGTGGGCAGGATGGGCCCGGCGGCTTCCAGCCTCACGAAGCGCAGCTCGGCGCCGTCGAACCAGGCGACCGTCGAATTCGATGTGCCGAAATCCACGCCCACCCCCATCATGGGAGCGTGTCCCGCGGGGCAGGCCACTTGTGCCAGAATACCGCCCGCGTTCGGCCGTGCGAGCATGCCGGCTCGGCGGCAGTGCGATGCTCGAACTGCGGGGAGGCCAACATGCGGTGTGTTCGGATGCGATTCATCGGCGGCCTGTGCATCCTCGCAACCGGCGCTGCCATCGGTCAAGACCGGATGGAACCGCACCAGGATTTCGTCTGCACCTCGGGTGTGACGACGCGCCTCATCAGCGTGTTCAACCTGGATGCACCGGGCGACGCGCTCCATGCCGGCGGATGCCGTGTGGATTACACGAAGGACGCTCACACCACCACGCTGTACACATCCAGGTCGAGCCGTGCGTACTGCGCCGCCAAGGCGGCGCTCCTCGTCACCAAGCTCGTCGACGGCAATTTCCGCTGTCGCGCACGGACGACGGAGCGGCCGGGCGAGGAGTGACCGCGGCGGCTTCGCTCAGGGGGGC
>CAZZWZ010000318.1:0-4039 GCA_964657955.1 uncultured Steroidobacteraceae bacterium | reverse complement strand
TCATGGAAAGTCCGAGCCCAGTGCCCATGCCGAGCGGCTTGGTCGTGAAGAACGGATCGAAGGCACGCGCGATGATCTCCGCCGACATGCCGCAACCGTCGTCGCTCACGCTCAAGGTCACGAACTGACCCGGCGGCAACTCGCGCGCCGCGGCGGCCTGCTGGTCCAGCCATTTGTTGGCGGTCTCGATCACCAGCCTTCCACCGTCCGGCATGGCGTCGCGCGCATTGATGCAGAGGTTCAGCAGGGCGTTCTCCAGCTGGCTCTGATCCACCAGCGTGTTCCACAGTCCCGCCGCGGCCACGGTCTCGACGGCGATGTGCGGACCCACGGTGCGCCGGACCAGCTCCTCCATGCCGGCCACCAGACGATTGACGTCGGTGGTCTTGGGCGCAAGGGTCTGGCGTCTCGAGAAGGCGAGCAGCCGGTGGGTGAGCGCCGCCGCCCGGCGTGCCGCGCCCTGCGCGGCCGTCACGTATCGGCCGGCGTCGTCGAAGCGCCCCAGCGCGATACGGGCGTTCAAGAGTTCGAGACTGCCCGTGATGCCTTGCAATAAATTGTTGAAATCGTGCGCGAGCCCCCCGGTGAGCTGCCCCACCGCTTCCATCTTCTGCGATTGCCGCAGCGCCGCCTGGGCCTGTTCGCGTTCTTCGATGGCGATGGCCACGCGTTCCTCGAGCGTGGAATTCGCCTGCTGCAACGCCAGGGCGGCGCGCCGCTGTTCCGTGATGTCGTTGAACAGGATGCCAACGCGGCGCAGACGGGCATCGTCCAACGGGAAGGCATGCACGTCGTACCAGCGGTCCCCGAGGGCTTCCGCCCGGCTCTCGAAGCGACGCGACTGTTGCGTGGTGACGATGTCGCCGTAGAAATCGAACCAATGTTGTTCATGCCCGGGCGCCAGCTCGCGCATGCTGCGCCCGTTGGCCCCGCGCAAACCGGTCTGCGATTCGAACGCCTCGTTGGTCTCCAGGAACACGTAATCGAGGACGGCGCCCCCGGGGTCGAAGACCACCTCGATGATGCAGAAGCCCGTGTCGATGGTCTGAAACAGCGCACGGTAGCGGTAGTCGCTGTGAGCCTTCGCCTCTCTGACCAGCCGGATGCGTTCGGCGCTCTGGCGTTCGAGCAGACTGGCCTGCTGCGCGAGCTGCCGTTCCAGGTCCGCGGTGTGCAGGGCGGCCGTCTCCTGCTGCAACCGGCGCAGCTGGATGAAGTCGCTGAGCAGGCGGCCGTCGCGCAGCACCAGCCACACCAGGGGAACCGCCGTGATGGCCACGAAGATGGCGAGCGAGGCGCCCACGCCGAGGCGCGCATCGCGATAGAAGTGCAGCACCAGCCACCCGAGCAACGGTCCAGTCAGCGCGAGCAGCAGCTGCCGACGCGTGGCCGAGCCGGCTTCGTTGTCGGAGATCAACAAAGCGAACCAGCCGTTCTGGGAATGCAGGGTGATGGCGGACAACCCCAATAAAAAAATCGTGGCTGCAGAACGCAGCGACATGGTCTTGAACACGGCCAGTCCGTACAGGTCGAGCGTGCCGTAGGCGTAGCCCAGAATGGCGATGCCCGAGACCAGCAGCGCGAAGCCGCACAAGACATCGGGCAGGTGCGGGCGGCGGCTGACGGACGGCAGGTACGCGACGGCGACCGACATGACCCCGAGGCTGGTCCCGAACGACATGCGGGCCGAGCGCAGCGCCTCGCCGCGCATCCACTGCAGGACGAGAGGACTGATCCGGTCGTCGCCATAGACCAGTTGAGAGAGCAGCGGCCCGGCCGCCACGGCCAGCGCCGCCAGGGACAAGATCGCGCCGCTTCGCGCCTTCGGCTGCGCGGTGACGATCAGTCCGGCCGCCGTCAGCAGCAGAGCAAGCGCCGTCACCGGAGACATCGCGGCATGCTCGGGATGCAGGGACGACAGCGCGGGGATGCCGGTCGCATAACCCAGGAGCGCCATCGACGGCAACACGCCGGCGAGCACGGCAATGCCAATCGCGGCCCGGGCACTGCCGAGCGAGCTGGAATCGAGCAGTCGAGGCCTGGGCATCGTGCGGGGGTGGCGATTACCTACGTGGTCGTCCTGGATCATACCGTAACGACCCACGACCGGCCGTACGCCCATCGAGCGGTCATTCGGCCGCGCCGTGCGACCGCGTCAGCCACTCATCCAGGAACACGAACGTGTCGCGCGCGCCCGCGGCGATGCCGGGCCACGCATCGGGTTGCCAACGGCTGTCCGCCCACTGCCGCAGGCGCGCCCAGGCGACCTCGGGATCGCGATCGGGCGGGCTGAAATAATGCAGGCCGCCCGGGGGCGACCACGGCTGCGCGCGAATTGCCCGGCCGATCGCGACGCCGCCCAGGGTCGATCCCTGCACCACGTACACGGCTCCCATGGCCCGTTCCGGATCCGTCAGCAACCCGGCGGCACGTTCGCAGGTTCCGACCTGCGCGAGCTCCGCCCGGCTCACGCCCAGCGCGGCCAGATCGCGCTCCGCGTCCCGGCAGCGCGAGCCGGAACACAGGGCGGCCAGGGGTGCATGCGCCCGCAGCGCGCCGTCCCAACCACGGTGAAAGCTCAGGAATCGCGCCAGAACGGCCACGAACCGGGCCTTCGACAGCGGCGGACGCAGCAAACCGAGATGTTTCTCCAATCGACCATGCAGCGGGCCCGTCGCCGCCTTCAAATAAGGGAAAAGGGCAGGATGCTGCGCGATGGGTGGGTCGATGGGCGGCATGGCGTCGTCGCGATGATGCTAGATTACCCCGTTTGGAGCGAGCTTTTCCGATGTCAGCGGCCCATACGACCACCGACTTGACGCAATGCGACCGTGAACCCATCACCCGGCTGGAACGCATCCAGGGCTTTGGGTTCCTGCTGGCCATGTCGCCCGATTGGCGGGTGGTCAAAGCCTCGGCCAATCTCGCGGACTTTCTGGGCATCACCGGCGCACAGGCATTGGGCGCGAAACTCGATGCGTTGATCGATTCCGAGGCCCTGCACGGCATCCGCAACCGCATGCTCTCGCTGTATCTCACGAAGTCGACCGAACGGCTGTTCGGCGTTTCATTGATCGCCGGCAAGCCCCTGTTCGACCTCGCCGTGCATCAGGTCGACAATACGTTCGTCATCGAGGGCGAGCCGGTGGGTGCCGGCGATCCCCTCGATGCCGCGTCCCTCGTCCGGAACGGCATGGCGCGGCTGGCCGCGCAGGCCACGCTGGAGGGATTCCAACGCGACGTGGCGCGGCAGGTGCGCAGCATCACCGGGTTCGATCGCGTCATGATCTACCGCTTCGACGAGTCGGGCGCGGGCGAGGTCATCGCCGAGACCATGAGCGCCGGGATGGACAGCTACCTGGGCCTGCACTACCCGGCGTCCGACATCCCGGCGCAGGCGCGCGCCCTGTACGTGCGCAATCCCTTCCGCATCATCGCCGACATCGATGCAGCGACGATTCCACTGCTGGCCGCGGACTCCGCCGCCGCTCCTCTGGATCTCACCCTGTCGACCACGCGCGCGGTGTCGCCCACCCACGTCGAATACCTGCGCAACATGGGCGTGGCGGCCTCCCTTTCCATCTCCATCGTGGTGGAAGGCAGGCTGTGGGGCTTGATCGCCTGTCATCACCGCACACCCCGGCTGCCGGGATTCGTGGTGCGGACCGCCGCCGAGCTGCTCGGCCAGCTCTTTTCGATGGCGCTCGAAAGCCGGCTGCGTCGCATCGCGGACGACGAGGAAGCCAGGCTGCGCATGGCGCTGGAACAACTGGTGACGTCCATCGTCGGCGACGACGCCCTGATGGCGCGGGCCGAGTGGCTGCAGGACATGATCCAGGACATCATCGCATGCGACGGCACGGCCGTGCTCATGCAGGGCGCGCTCACGACCACGGGCGTCACGCCGGACGTCGCGGACATCGATGCCATCGTGAAAGCCTTGAGGGCCTTGCCGCCGAATCAGATCTTCGCAACGGATCATCTGGCGGGCCTGTACCCGGGCGCGGCGCGTTTCCAGACGCGCACGGCGGGCCTCCTG
>CAZZWZ010000317.1:0-4111 GCA_964657955.1 uncultured Steroidobacteraceae bacterium | reverse complement strand
GTGCGTGTGCCCGTGCACCAGGGTCGACACGCCGGCCGCCCGCAGCACCGCCGCGACGCTGTCCGGATTCACGTCGGTGATGGTGCTCGCCGCCGCTGCGGTGTGCGCCTGGCTGCCCGCCCGCGCGGCGCTCGCGAGCTGGCGGCGCGCTGCGACCGAGAGCGCGAGAAAGCGGCGTTGCCAGCCGGCATCGCGCACCGTGGCGCGCAGGCGCTGGTAGGCCCGGTCGTCGGTGCACAGCGCATCGCCGTGCATCACCAGCACGCGCTCGCCGTACAGCGTGGCGATCAGCGGCTCCTCGACGAGGCGGGCGCCCGACAGTGCGCAAAACCGTGCGCCCAGCAGGAAGTCACGGTTGCCGTGCATGACGAAGCAGGGCACGCCCGCGGCGGTCAGCGACCGCAGGCCCGCGATGACGGCGCTCTGGTCGGCGTCGGGGGCATCGTCGCCCACCCAGGATTCGAACAGATCGCCGAGGATGTACAGGGCCTCGGCGCTGCGGGCCTCGCCACCGAGCAGACCGAGCAACTGCCGGGTGATCGCCGGATCGTGCGCGTCGATGTGCAGGTCCGAGATGAAGAGCGTGGTCACGCGCGTGGGACGCGGGGCGCCGCGCTCAGGAGGCGGGGGCGCGCTGGATTTTCTCGATGATCACGGGTTGCAGCGGCGCGTCCTCCTTGAAGGGACCGCGTGCGCCGGTGGCCACGTTGCCGATGCGGTCCACCACGTCCATGCCCTGCACGATCCTGCCGAACACGGCGTATCCCCAACGCGTCTGATTGGGATCGAGCGCTGCATTGTCGAACAAATTCACGTAGAACTGGCAGTCGCCGCCGTGTGGTTCCGCGGGCCGCGCGAGGCCCACGGTACCTCGCAGATTGGTCAAGCCGTTGCCCGATTCATTCACCACCCGGGTGGTGGCGCCCTTGAGTTTGTAGCTGGTGTCGAAGCCGCCGCCCTGGATGACGAAATTCGGAATGACCCGGTGGAACACCGTGCCGGCGTAGTGCCCCTCGTCGACGTATTTCAGGAACTGGGCCACGGTGAGCGGCGCCCGCTCCGGCAGCAATTCGATGGTGAAGCTGCCCATCGACGTGGTGACCTGCACCTGCACCGGGCCGGAGGCGGCCCCGGCCGCGGCGGGAGCGGCCGGCGGGTCGGCCGCTGAGCTCGTGTGCCACGCCATCGCCGAGAGAAAACCGAGCAGCAGCAGTACTTGTTTCATCCTCCGGGATTCTACTCGAATAGGTACAATCTTGAGCCATGGTCGCCGCTGTCGTCACACGTTTCGCGCCGAGCCCGACGGGTTCGCTGCACCTCGGAAACGCGCGGACCGCGTTTTTCAGCCACTTGTGGGCGCGCCGCGCCGGCGGCCGCTTCATCCTGCGCATCGAGGACACGGACGCGGACCGCAGCGAGGCACGCCACCGCGACGGGCTGATGCGGGACCTCGACTGGCTCGGTCTCGACTGGGACGAGGGTCCCGGTGTCGGCGGCCCGGGCGCGCCCTACGCGCAGTCCGAGCGCGCACCGTTCTACGACGACCTGTTCCGGCGCCTGCAGGCCGACGGCAGGGCGTACCCCTGCTACTGCACGCCGGATGAACTCGAACTGTCGCGCAAGCTGCAGCGCATGTCGGGCAGGCCGCCGCGGTACGCCGGCACCTGTCGGGATCTCACGGCGGCCCAGCGTGCCGATCGCGAGGTGCGTGGTGTGAAATCCACGCTGCGCTTCGCCGTGCCCGCCGACGCCCGCGTCGAATTCGTCGACCTGGTCCATGGACCGCAGGCCTTCGCGTCCGCCGACATCGGCGATTTCATCGTGCGCCGGGAGGACGGCAGCGCGGCGTTCTTCCTCAGCAATGCGGCCGACGATTCGGTCATGGGCGTGACGCACGTGCTGCGCGGCGACGATCATCTGGCCAACACGCCGCGCCAGCTGCTGCTGCTCGATGCGCTGGGCCTGCGGCGGCCCGAGTATGGCCACGTGGGGCTGCTGGTGGGCGCCGACGGCACGCCGCTGTCGAAGCGGCACGGCAGCACCAGCGTGGCGGAATTTCGCGATCGGGGATTCCTGAGCGCCGCCGTGCTCAATCAGCTGTTTCGTCTGGGGCATGCCGGCGACGCCGACGCGTGGCTGGCCCCGGCCGACATGCCGGCGCATTTTCGCCCCGAGCATCTCGGCCGCGCCGCGGCCCGCTTCGACGAGACGCAGCTGTTGCACTGGCAGAAGGAGACCCTGCAACGCATGTCCACCGCGGAAGTGCGCGGCTGGCTGGGTACGGATCAATCCGCCGAATTCATCGAACTCATCCGGCACAACGTGGTGCTGCCCGCGGACGCCGTTCCCTGGACCGCGGTGGTCGAGGGCGAACTGCCGCCCCTGGGGGCCGACGAGCGGCGCCTGGTGGACTCGGCGGGACCCGCATTTTTCTCGGCCGCCGCCGAGGCCCTCGAGCAATCCGGGGCGGATTTGAAGGTGCTGACGAGAATCCTCAAGGAGCGCACCGGCCGCAAGGGTGCCGACCTGTTCATGCCCCTGCGGGTGGCGCTCACCGGCCTCACGCACGGGCCCGAGCTCGCCCCGTTGTTGCGGCTGATGTCGCCGGGCACCGCGCGCCTGCGTCTGGAATCGCATGCTAAGAATTCATAACTCGCTCACCGGCCGCAAGGAGCCGCTCGTGCCCCTGCGCGGGAATGAGATCCGCATGTACGTGTGCGGCATTACGGTGTACGACTTCATCCACATCGGCCACGCGCGCATGCTGACGGTGTTCGATCTGGTGCAGCGGTATCTGCGGTCGCGCGGCTTCGACGTCACCTACGTGCGCAACGTCACGGACGTGGACGACAAGATCATCCAGCGCGCGGCCGAGTGCGGCGAGGACTGGCTGGCCCTCGCGCGGCGCTTCACGGCCGCGATGCACGAGGACTGCGCCACGCTCGGCCTGCAACAGCCCGACTTCGAGCCGCGGGCCACGGACTTCATCGACAAGATCATCGACATGATCGGCACGTTGATCGCGAAGGGTTATGCCTACGTCGCCGCCGACGGCGACGTCATGTATGCCGTGCGCAAATTCCACGCGTATGGCCGGTTGTCGGGCAAGCGGATCGACGATCTGCGGGCGGGCTCCCGGGTGCAGATCGACGCGGCGAAACTCGATCCCCTGGATTTCGTCCTGTGGAAGAGCGCGAAGGCGGGCGAACCCTCCTGGCCGTCCCCGTGGGGTGCGGGCCGCCCGGGATGGCACATCGAATGTTCCGCCATGTCGACCACGCTGCTCGGCGATTATTTCGACCTGCACGGCGGCGGCATGGACCTCAAGTTCCCGCATCACGAGAACGAGATCGCGCAGTCCTGCGCGGCCTGCGGCACGCCGTTCGTCCGCCATTGGATGCACAACGGCTTCGTGCGCGTCGACGACGAGAAGATGTCGAAATCGCTGGGCAATTTCTTCACCGTGCGCGACGTGTTGAAGACGCTGCGCGACCCGGAGGTGCTGCGCTTCTTCCTCCTGGGCAGTCATTACATGGGACCGATCAATTACTCCGCGGCGCAGCTCGCCCAGGCCGACGAAACGTTGCTCGGGCTGTATCGCGCGCTGGCGGACGTGCCGGCCGGCGAGACGGGCGGGTCGCCTGCATCCACCGAAGCGATGGTGCCGTTCCACGACGCCATGGACGACGACTTCAACACACCGGCGGCCATTGCCGTGATGCAAAATGCGGCGCGGGAGTTGAACGTCGCCAAGTCGAAAGGCCAATCCGAGACGGCAGCGCAATGGGCCGCGAGACTGCGCACCATGGGCGCGGTGCTGGGTGTTCTCCAGCAGGTGCCGGAAGCGTTTCTACGCCGCAGGGTCGGGTCCGAGGGTTTGAGCGACGAGGCGGTCGATGCGCTGGTGGCGGCCCGACGCGCGGCGCGGGCGGTCAGGAATTTCGCCGAGTCGGACCGTCTGCGAGACGAGCTGCTGGCAAACGGAGTGTTGATCGAAGACAGGCCCGGCGGTACGACGGGATGGCGGCGAGCCTAGTTCAGCCCGGCGCCGCAGAGGATCGAGGCTTGCAACGATCGCTGACGGGGGGCGTTACTGCCGTGAGCGGGAAAT
>CAZZWZ010000316.1:0-4167 GCA_964657955.1 uncultured Steroidobacteraceae bacterium | reverse complement strand
CGTCGCCGGCGGATTCGCCGCGCGCCCAGGGCAGTGGATCGGCCATGACGCGTGGCGGAGCGCCCGACCCGTGGACCGCCGGCGGCTCGTCGACGGCCCCAAATCCGGCCGCGGTCGGCGCCGCGGCACCCGGCACCGCGGTCCCCGCCGCCGAATCCGCTGTCGGTGCGCCGGCGACCGGCATAATCGCTGTCTCGACGGCAGCCACGGCCGGTGCCCCGCCGGTGGCGCCGGCTGACTGAAGGCGGCCGACGACGGCGTCATGCACCGGCGCGGGCAGCGGCTCGACGTATTCCCGACGCTGCAGGATTTCCGAGAGCTCCGTCGGAGAGGCGCCGGCGGCGAGCAGACGCTCCAGTTCCACGAGCAGGGCGTCGGCGCTCACGCCGCCGGCCTGAAATCCTCGCAGCAGTCTCGAGAACGACACGCGGGATTGCGAGGCGTCGGATGTCATTCGCTGAACCCCGGCATTGCGTCTCCGTCGAAGAATTCGCCACAGCTTAGCATCCGGATGCGTCCATTCGGATGTGTCGCGCCGCGGCCCCTGGCGGACCGGCCGGGCTGTTATCGGGACGAAGCCCCGCTCGTCGCGGCGATTTCGTCCATGACGGTCACCAGCGCGGCGCGAATCCCGGGTTCGGTGGCCGAATGTCCGGCATCCTCCACCACGATGAGCCGTGACCCCGGCCATGCGCGATGCAGTTCGATGGCGCTTGCGGGTGGACACAATAAATCGTAACGGCCCTGCACGATGGTGGCGGGCAGGTGCCGAATTCGCCCGACCCTGCTCAACAAATAATCGTCCGGCCGGTAACGGTTGTGCAGAAAATAATGCACCTCGATGCGTGCCATGGCATGTGCCACGGCCGCATCGTTGGCCCCTGCGATACGCGCGGTATCCGGGATCAGGTTCGCGAGCGTGGCCTCGTAGGCGCACCACCGCCGGGCGGCGGACTGTCGCACCTCCCGGTCCGTGTGGTCGAGCAGCGTGGCATATCCCGTCAACGGGTCTGCGCCCCGCAACTCCGCCGGCAAGCCTTCGAGCAGGGCGTCCAACGCCTCGGGCCTGAAGGAACGCCCGGCATTGAACAACCAGGCAATCTCGAATTCCCGCATCAGGAAGATGCCGCGCAAGGTCAGGCTGAGGCACACCGCGGCGTGCTCCTGGGCGTAGGCCAGCGCGAGCGTCGATCCCCAGGATCCCCCGAACAGATGCCAGGCATCGATGCCGCGCGACCGCCGCAGAACCTCCATGTCGGCCACCAGATGCGCCGTGGTGTTGTTGCGCAGCTCGCCGTTGGGAGTGGAGCGGCCGGCCCCGCGCTGGTCGAACAGCACGATGCGAAACCTCGCCGGGTCGAAGTAGCGCCGGCTGGCGGCCGAACAGCCGCCGCCGGGACCGCCGTGCAGGAACAGCACCGGGATGCCGTGCGGATTGCCGCATTCCTCCCAGTACACCGAGTGAATGTCGTCCACCTGCAAACGTCCGGACACATGGGGCTCGATGGACGGGTACCAATCGCGGGATGCGGACATGGAATAGGCTCGACTATTGCAGGCTGCGTTTCAAACGTTGCAGCGTCTCGTCGCGGTTCGGCGATTGATTGTTGGGGCCAAGGAACGCGACCACGGAACGCCCGCCGATGGAGTTCTGGGACACCACCTTCAGAGCAACCAGCGCGGGCGTGGCCAGGACGATGCCCGGCACGCCCCAGAAAACGCCGCCGAACCACAGGGCGAGAAAGATCAGCAAGGGGTTGACCTCGAGACGTCGGCCCACCAGCAGGGGCTGGACGATCTGTCCTTCGATCAGCGCGATCACCACGTAGCTGCCGGCGACCGCCAGCACCTGGCCCAGACTGTCGTACGTGACGACGGCCACCAGCGTGATGATCACCAGGGACGTGGCGGCGCCGGCATACGGGATGAAATTCAACAACGCCGTGAGGGCGCCCCATAGATACGGCGTCGGCATGCCCCATGCCGCCAGCGCCGCCGTGGTCGCACAACCGAGACCCACGTTGATGAGAGCCGTGGTCACATAGAAGCGACCGACTTCGGCCCGCACCTTCTCGATGACATCGAGCACGTGCGCCGCGTTCAAATCGTCGGCGAACGCCGCGGTCATGCGGGCCAGCATGGGCGGCCCGCCGGCGAGCAGGAACAAGGTCACGATGACGAAGGTCAATGAACCTGCCAGGGCATTGCCCGTGGCGTCCAGAAAGGCGATGGGCGGCGTGTCGGCGGTCATCGCGGCAGGTGCTTCCGGCACGGCGCGGGCACGGTTCGGAGCCGTGAAATTGCCGGCATTCTTCCGCAGTTCGTCGAGCCTGTTCATGAATTGAGCGACCGGACGAATTTTCTGTTTCACGGTGGCCATGGTCTGGGGCGCCCGCGCCAACCAGGTCTGGGCGGGTGCCCACATCCAATCCACCAGCGCCGTCATGATCCCCAAGGCCACGACCAGGATCAGGGTGGCGCTCAGGCTGCGCGACACGCGGTGACGATGCAGCGCCTCGACGGGACCCGAGAGCACCAGGGCGAACAGCAGGGCCATGGCGAGCGGCACGAAGGCGGCGTGCGCCACGTAAAGGAGCAATCCGACCGCCCCCCAGGCCAGAATTCTGGGCGCACTGAGATGCCGCGTGGCGCGCAGCCGTCTCAACGATCGAGGCTCATAGGCATTCTCCGGTCACGTCTTGTAGCACCGCTGCGACGGGATAAGCAAGCTCGCCGCCGTTTCGTCGATGCGCCGACCCGGTGGACAGGCGGCGCGCCGACCAGTTGCGCGGTCGTGGCAATCGGCGCAAATTCCGCGATGCAATGGTGCGGCGTTCGACCCGGAGATCCCCGATGCGCGTAGGCCTGATGACTCGTGAATATCCGCCCCAGGTCTACGGGGGAGCCGGCGTGCACGTCGAATACCTGGCCCGGGAAATGGCCGGAAAAATCGAGGTCGAGGTGCATTGCTGGGGCACGCAGCACGAAGATCGGGGCAATCTTCACGTACGCGGCCTGGAGCCCGCGCGCGAGATCACCGGCGACACGCAGCAGAAATTCAAGGCCGCCGTCGATGCGTTTGCGCTGAACCTGGCCCAGATGAAGGATCTCGCCGCCATCGACATCGTGCACACGCACACATGGTACGTGGCGATGGCGGGATTTCTCGCGAAGAAGCTGTACGGCATACCGTTCGTGCTCACCACGCACTCGCTCGAACCGCTGCGCGCCTGGAAAGCCGAGCAGCTCGGCAGCGGATACGCCCTCTCCTCGTGGATGGAGCGCACGGCCATCCTCGACGCCGACGCCATCGTCGCGGTGTCGCAAGGCACCCGGGCGGACATCCTCACGGCGTATCCCGAGGTGCGTCCGGAACGCATCCACGTGATCCACAACGGCATCGACCTCGACGAGTATCGCCGCACCGACGAGGTCACCGCGCTCGAGAAGCATGGCGTCGACCGGTCACGCCCGTATGTCCTGTTCGTCGGACGCATCACACGGCAGAAGGGACTCACGCACCTGGTCGATGCCGTCGCTCACATGCCCGCAGGCACGCAGGTGGTCCTGTGTGCCGGAGCGCCGGACACTCCGCAGATCGCCGCCGAGATCCGCGCCAAGATCGCAGCCCTCGGCTCCGGCAACATCGTCTGGATCGAGCAGATGGTCACCAAGCAGGAAGCCATCCAGCTCTACTCGCACTGCGCCGTATTCTGCTGCCCCTCGGTATACGAGCCGTTCGGCATCATCAACCTCGAGGCCATGGCGTGCGGGGCGCCCGTGGTGGCCACGGCCACCGGAGGCATCGTCGAAGTCGTCGTCGAGGGGGAGACCGGCCATCTCGTGCCCTTTCGCGCGGACCCGAAGACCACGCTGCCCGCCGATCCGGCCGCATTCGCCCGCGACCTCGCCACCCAGATCACCGATCTGCTGGAGGATCCGGCCAAGGCGAGGCGCTACGGAGCGGCCGGCCGACGACGGGTCGAAGAGCATTTCGCCTGGTCAGCCATCGCCGATCAAACCATCGCGCTCTACCGGCAGTTGATCGCCGCCCGGAACACCTGACCCGGGCGCGCCGTGCATACGGGCGCCGTGGACGCGGGCGAAGCAGGCCACCGTCTCGACGTGCTCGGTGCGCTCCGTCCGCACCACCACCTCCTCCTTGAG
>CAZZWZ010000315.1:0-4171 GCA_964657955.1 uncultured Steroidobacteraceae bacterium | reverse complement strand
ACCGTGACGGCCTATGAGATCGGCGCCAAGAACAAGTTCATGAACGGCCGGGTGCAGACGGACTTCAGCATCTACGACAACCAATACAAGAATCTGCAGATCAACGTCTACACGCCGCAGGTCTCCTATTTCGGCAGCGCGGGCCAGGCGTACGGGCGCGGCGCCGAACTGGCCGTCAAGACCCTTCCCGTCGACAATTTCCATGTGGACGTGACGGCCGCCTACCTCAATGCCAAATACACCAGGTACATCAGCGGCAACAATTTCTACGGCGCTTCGAACGGCGAGGATCCCGTGTCCGTCAATCTGGCCGGCAAGGTCATCCCCATGTCGCCGAAACTCAAGAGCACGGTATCGGTTTACTACGACTTCGAGCTGGGCGATCACGGCACGATCTCGCCCTATGTGAACTGGCTGTACTCGTCGAAGTACTACACCACCGATTACAATACCGGGCTCGATCTGCAGGGCGCCTACAACCAGGTCGACCTCAGCCTTCGTTGGACGGCGGCTTCCGGGAAGTACTACGTCGAGGGCTACGGCAACAACGTGGGCGACGTGCCGGTGCTCTACAGCGCGGTGGTCGGTCGCGATCAGAGAGTCCAGGTGTCGTATGGGCCGCCTGCCACGTGGGGCGTACGGGTCGGCGTGAAATACTGACGCCATGAACGGGCGAGCGGCGGTGCCTCGGGGCGGGACGGTTCGGTGCAAGGCCGCACCACCCAGGCCGGCCGTGCGCCGCGGACGCCCGCACCGGGCGGTGCCCGCGGGATGCAGCAATGGTTGAGGCGTCTGCGGTTGCCGATGGTCCCGCCCCCACGGCGGCCGCCGAGCCCGTCTTCGATCTGCCGCAATGGCGGCGCCTGTTGACGTTTGGCCTGCTGTTGTGCAGCGAATTCTTGTATGGCTGGGCATGGAATTCGGTGGACGTGCTGCGGCCGTTCCTGCGTGAGACTTTCGGTTTGACTCTGCTGCAGGCGGGCTCGTTGTATTCGGCCCAGGGTGCGGGCGCGCTGATCGGGGCCATCGTCATGGGCCAGCTCGCCGACCGGTTGGGCCGGCGCAACGTGCTGGCCGCACTGGTGCTGGGCTATGGAGCGCTGCTTCTGGCCGGAACGCTGGTGGCCTCCTATCCGCAGCTGCTCGCCCAGCGATTCGCGCTGGGCTTGTTCATGGGAGGCTGTTTCCCCGTCGGGGTCGGCATCTATGTGACGCTGTTTCATCCCCGGGTGCGGGGCCGGCTGGCCGGTACGTTGAACGCGTCTTTCAGCTTCTCGATCGTCATGTTGGGTGTCGCGCTCAGCCTCACGGCCAAGCACGACTGGCGCTTGTTGCTGTGGTTCGGCGGGGTGCCCGCCTTCGTGGTGGCGCCATTGATCCTGTGGCTGATACCGAACGATGCCGGGGATCACCGCGGCGATGTGGTGCGGCGCCGCCTGCCCATCAGCGAACTGTTCCATCCCACGCTGCGCCGCCAAACCCTTATGCTCGCGACGATGACGGGCCTGAATTTCGTCGGCTACCAAGCCTACAGCGGATGGCTGACCACTTATCTCATGAGCGTGCGCGGGCTGACCAGCGCGGCGAGCGGCAACCTGGTCGCCTGGCAGTTTGCGGGAAACATCATCGGTGGTTTTTTCTGGGGCTGGATCGCCGACCGGTTCGGCCGGCGCGTCAATGCCGTCGGTTTCCTGATTGCCTCGTCGGCCATTGCGGTGTTTCTGTCGGTGCCAACCGAGTTGCCGCTGCTGCGGGCGGTGGGATTCATCTATGGCGGCAGTCTGTGTGCCAGCGTCATCTGGGGTCCATGGCTGGCGGAGCTCTATCCGGCGCATCTGCGCTCCACCGCGGCCTCGATTTTCAACTGGGGCCGGGTGTTCAGTTTCTTCGCGCCCCTGGGAACAGCCATCATTGCGGCCCGACTCGGCATGGCAGCGGCGATGCTGGTCGGCAGCGCCAGCTTCGCGCTCGGGGCGGTCATCTGGCTGATGCAGCCGGAGACCCTCCGGCGGGCGCGTCCCTGAGGGACGCGGGGCCCAGATCGGGAATCATCCGGCCGCGTCCCAGGCTTTCGATGTCTTCCCCAAGCCCCAGCAGGAGCGCCTCCGAGCGGGCTCGCCCCAACAGTTCCAGGCCGATCGGGATGCCTCTGTGGGAGCACCCGGCAGGAACGGTGAGCGCGGGCCAGCCGGCGCAGGCGGCCAACTCCGCCGCCCACCCGCTCTTGGGATTCTCGAGCGACGAGGGCGTAACGGCGGAGGTGGGATATAGAACGGCATCCAGATGGAACCGCCCCATCAGCGCTGACAACGAGCGGCGGAGCCTCGCATGCCGCGCCAGGATGCCGCGTCGGATCGGTGCGTGGCGCGGCTGCACCTCGGCCCGCGCCTTCAGCACGTCGCCGAGCTCGGCGAGATAGTTGCCGCTCGCGTGGATGGCTTTCAGTGATGCCGGCGCCGTTCCCTCGATGAAATTTGCTTTCAGGTAGGCATCGAATGCAGGACCGAATTCCCAGTCGACGATGTGCGGACCGCCCACCGGCAGCACGTCGACCGGCAGCTCGACGGGGTCGATCAGAACGGCGCCGACCCGGACCATGGCCGCCAGTGCCGCTTCGATCGTGCTTTTGACATCGGCCTCCTCACCGAATGCCTGGCGCAAGACGCCGATCCTCGCGCCCTCCAGCCGCCGCCGGGCGAGCGGTGATTCGGCCAACCACGACGTCTCCGTGGTGTCGGTCATGACACCAAGCAGGATCGCGACGTCCCGGACGCTGCGTGCCAGGGGACCCACCGTATCCGTCGTCGGTGCGAGCGGTGCAACCCCCGCCGCATCGATCAGCCCCCGCGTCGGTCTCAGGCCCACCAGCCCGTTGAACGCCGCCGGTATGCGGATGGAGCCGCCCGTGTCGGATCCGAGACCGGCAATGGCAAAACCGGCCGCCACCGCCGCCGCCGTGCCGCCGCTGGAACCACCGGCCGTGACGGAACGATCGAACGGATTGAGGACGTCTCCTCCCAGAGAGCTGCGCGACCGGATTTCAAAGGAGAATTCCGACAAGTTCGTCTTGGCGAGAATGATGGCTCCGGCCTGCCGGAGGCGTCTGGTCTGTGCGGCGTCGCCGTGCGGCAGCGCCCCCGCCATCGCAGAATTTCCCGAGCTCGTGGGTTGGTTTGCCAGGTCGATGTTGTCCTTGAGGACGATGGGAATGCCGTGAAGCGGCCCGACCGGACCGCGCGCCTCCGCGTGCCGCACGTCGAGTCGTCGTGCGTCGGCTTCGGCATCGGGATTGAGACCGGAGATGGCGGACAGGCGGGCGCCACGCGCATCATGTGTCGCGATGTGGTCCAGGCAGTCGGCGGTGAGCGTCCGTGCCGTCACCGCACCCTGTCCCAGCAGCGGGCGCAGTCGCGCGATCGTCGCATGCGACGGCGGCAGGTCACGATCTGCATCTGCATTCGAATGCGGCGGCACGGCCGGCAGCTTACACCCGCTGCGGGCTCGAATCGCGGCGCTTTCGCCGTGTCGCTTCGCGGCGCCAGGCCTTAAGCTACCGGGTCGACAAGCATCGAACGCACGAGACATGGTATGGCCGGACGTAAACCCAGGTCGCCGAAGAAAGCAGCGACCTCTTCCCCCGCCGCGCACTCGGGAGTCGTGACCTCCTACGACGTGGCACTGCGCGCGGGGGTTTCCCAGTCCGCCGTCTCCCGTGTGTTCAAGCCCGGCGCCAGCGCGGGCGCAAAGATGCGCGCGCGGGTCCTGCGCGCCGCGGAACAGCTGGGGTACACGCCGAACGCGCTGGCGCGCAGTCTGATCACGCGGCGCTCCAACCTGATCGCCGTGCTGATTTCCAATCTCACCAGTCTCTACTATCCCGAGGTGTTGTCGGAGCTGGCGGCTCATGCCACCGCCCACGGCGAGCGCATCTTGCTGTTTGCGATGCCGCACGAGAGCGATGTCGACAAGAACATCGATCAAGTCATGCAGTACCAGGTCGATGGCGTGATCGCGGCGGTGCGCCTCAGCATCGGCCAACTCAATTTGTTCAGCCGGCGGCACATCCCGGTCGTGTTCTTCAATCGGTACGTGCCGGACGTTCCGGTCAACGCCGTGTGTTGCGATCAGGTGGACGGTGCGCGCCTGCTGGTGAGCCGGCTGCACGCAGCCG
>CAZZWZ010000314.1:0-4181 GCA_964657955.1 uncultured Steroidobacteraceae bacterium | reverse complement strand
GCCGACGTGAGCGGGCCCGGCAGCTCGGCGTCCACGGCGAGGCGCAGGCAGCCGAATACCTCGAACGCGCCGGCTACCGGATCATCGAACGCAACTGGACCTGTCGCGATCCGGACCTGCGCGGCGAACTGGACCTGATCGCCCGCCTGCGATTGTTCCAGGTCGTGTGCGCCGCCGTACACCATGCCCATCAGAACCTCATCGTGCATCGCGACCTGAAGCCGTCCAACATCCTGGTGACGGCGGCCGGCGTCCCCAAACTGCTCGACTTCGGCATCGCCAAGCTGCTGGACGACGGGCCGGTGGACCAACACACGCTGGCGATGACGCGCGCCGACGTGCTCGTGCTCACGCCCGACCATGCCAGTCCCGAGCAGGTGCTCGGCCAGTCCATCACCACCTCGAGCGACGTGTACGTCCTCGGCGTGCTGCTCTACAAACTGCTGACCGGCATCGGGCCGTTCGTCATCCCGTCGATGCGGATGACGGACATCGAGCGCGCCATCTGCGAGAAGGATCCGCCCCTCGCCAGCCACGTCGTCACCGGCACCGCCGCGAACGAGGCCGTGCTGGCACGCATCACCGGCACGAACCGCCTGCGCCGGCTGCTGACGGGCGATTTGGACAACATCATCTGCATGGCCATGCAGAAGGACCCGCGGCGCCGCTATGCATCGGTGCAGCAGATGGCGAGCGACATCCAGCGGTATCTCGATGGCATGCCGGTCATCGCACGCCGCGATACCCTGTCCTACCGGTCGATGAAGTTCATGCGCAGGCACTGGCTGCCGTTGAGCGCAGGCGTCGGCATGGTCGCTCTGGTCGTGGCGTTCGCCACCACCATGACCGTGCAATCGCAGCGCATCGCCGCGGAGCGCGACCGCGCGGCCCAGCTGCGCGGGACGGCCGAACTGGAACGCGCCCGCGCCGAGGAAATCTCGACCTTCCTGGTCAACTTGTTCAAGCTGTCGAATCCGCAGGACGATCGGGGCAACCAGGTCACGGCCCGGGAGCTCCTGGATTCGGGCGCCAAACGCCTGGAGACGGCGCTGCAGGACCAGCCCGCCACCAAGTCCGCGTTGCTCGCCACCGTCGGTGCGGTCTACGACAGCCTGGGTCAGTATCAGGACGCGGCGCCGCTGCTGCAGGAATCGCTGGCCCTGCAACCGTCGGCGCGCGATCGGGCGCATGTGGACACGTTGCTGGAGCTGGCCCGTGCGCGGGCGGGCGCGGGCGACCCGGCGGCGGCCGAACCGCCGCTGCAGGAGGCCCTGCGCACGGCGCAGCGCGAATTCGGTGCATCGAGCACGGAGGTGGGGCGAACCCTGTGGGGGTTGGGTCGGCTGCGCTTCCAGCAGAACCGGATGACCGATGCCAGGGAACTCTACGGCCGAAGTCTGACCCTGTTCGAGACCAACGAGGCCCCGCCCACCGACGTGGCCGCGCTGCTCGACGATCTGGCGCAGCTGTACATCCGGCAGCAGCAATGGACGCTGGCGAAGCAAACCTACGAGAGGGCGCTGGAACTCGATCGACGCGTCTTCGGCGACGATTCGCCGCGGGTGGCGACGCGGCTGCGCAATCTCGCGGTGGCCGCGCAGAACATCGCGCCGCGGCGCTGACCGGCCGCCCGCGCCGGCCGCACACGCCCGCGCCGGCCGCGATGGCGGACCTCGCCTCAGCCGCCCAGGAATATCTTGTAAGCCGGGTTCTCGGTCTCGTCGACGTAGGCGTACTGCAGCTCCTTCAGATGCAGCAGAAAGTCGTCCGCGGTGCCGGACGGCACCTGGATCCCGGCCAAAACCCGGCCGTAATCGGAGCCGTGATTGCGGTAGTGGAACAAACTGATGTTCCAGGTGGTTCCGATGGCCTGCAGGAACTTGAGCAGCGCCCCCGGTCGTTCCGGAAATTCGAAGCGATACAGCCGCTCGTCCGTGAGGCCGCGGGCGTGGCCGCCCACCATGTAGCGCACGTGCAGCTTCGCCATTTCATTGTCCGTCATGTCGCGGACCTCGAATCCCGCCCGTGAAATGGTTTTGACCAGCGATTCGCGTTCCAGGGGATCCCGGCCGAGGGCGAGCCCCACGAAAATTTGCGCCGCGCGGGCATCGCCGAACCGGTAGTTGAATTCGGTGACGCTGCGCCGGCCCAGCAGTTCGCAGAAGCGCAGGAAGGATCCGGGGCTCTCCTGAATTTCCACCGCCAGCAGTGCCTCGCGCTGTGCACCGATGTCGGCGCGTTCGGCGACGTAGCGCAGCCGGTCGAAATTCATGTTGGCCCCGCAATTGATCGCGATCAGCGTCCGCTCGGAGCACATCTCGCGCGCCACGTAGTTCTTGACGCCCGCGACCGCCAGCGCTCCCGACGGCTCGGCGATGGTCCGGGTGTCCTCGAAGATGTCCTGGATGGCGGCGCAGATCTGGTCGGTGGTCACGAGCAGGATTTCATCGACGAATTGCCGTACCAGCCGCAGCGGCTCCTCGCCCACCCGCCGGACGGCGGCACCCTCGGCGAACGAGCCCACGCGATCCAGCGTGACGCGTTTGCCGGCACGCAGGGACTCGTACATGCCCGCCGCGTCCTCCGGTTCGACGCCGATGATCTTGATGCGCGGGTACAGCGCCTTGGTGTACGCGGCGATGCCGCTGATCAGGCCGCCGCCGCCCACCGGGACGAATATGGCATCGATGCCGTCGCCGTGACGTTGCTGCAGGATTTCCATGGCGATGGTGCCCTGCCCGGCGATGACGTCCGGATCGTCGAAGGGATGCACGAACACCAGGTTGCGCGCATGCGCGAGTTCCAGCGCATGTTCGTGGGCTGCGTCGAAATCGTCCCCGTGCAGCACCACCTCGCCACCGAAGCCGGCCACGGCGCTCACCTTGATCTCGGGCGTCGCCAGCGGCATCACCACCACGGCAGGGATGCCGCGCGTGCGCGCGGCCAGCGCCACCCCCTGGGCATGATTTCCCGCGGACGCACAGATCACGCCGCGCCGGGCCGCCGTGTCCGACAGTTGCGCGATTTTATTGTAGGCACCCCGGATTTTGAACGAAAACACCGGTTGGAGGTCTTCCCGTTTCAACAGGACCCGATTGCCGAGCCGGTGCGACAAGCGCGGTGCTTCCTCCAGCGCGGTTTCGACGGCGACGTCGTAGACCTTGGCCTTCAGGATTCTTTCCAAGTAGTTTTCTGGCATGACGGGCTTGTGGTTGGGGGGCGCTACAGTAGCTCAAGCGGCAAGCGCCGCGCAAAACCTCGGACCCGGCCCCGATTCGGTACCATACGCCCCATGCGCACACTCAAGTGGTTGATCCTGGCCGGGGTGTTCGCCGCCGCGAACGCCTCGGCGAACCCGTCGGCGAATGCGTCGGCCACCGCCCATGCCGGCATCGGCCCCACGGTCGCCACCGACAACGTCAAATCGCGTCTGGTCAGCGAGATCGGCACCGTCGGCCCGGGCCAGGCGTTCTGGGTGGCCGTGGAATTCGACATCCGCGAGGGCTGGCACACCTACTGGCGCAACCCCGGCGATTCGGGGCAGGCCACCTCCATCGAGTGGGGACTGCCGCCGGGATTCGCGGCCGGCCCGGTGGTGTGGCCGACGCCGCACCGCTTCGAGCTGCCGCCGCTCGTGAACTACGGTTACGCCTCGCACGTCATGCACCTGGTGCAGCTCACCGCTCCGCAGAAACTCGCAACGCCGGTCGCGTTGTCCGCCAAGGTCAGCTACCTGGTTTGCGCCGACGTCTGCATTCCGGAGGACGTCACGCTGCGGTTGACGCTGGCCTCCGGCGCGACGGCGGGTGGGCCCGCTCCGGCCACCGCCGCGCTCTTCTCGGCGGCGCGCCGCGAGTTGCCGGCACCCGCGCCCGCTCCGGCCGGCGCACGCGTGGAGAACGGCCGGCTGATCATCACCCTGGGCAGGGAGTGGGGCGCCGCGCTCGATCAGATCGAGTCCCTCGCCTGGTTTCCCTACGACGAAGGCAGCATCGAATACGCAGCGCCGCAAACCTTCGAGCGCATCCAGGGAGTGGTGCAACTGTCGGTCAAGGTGGGCGAACAGCCGCCGAAGGCCGCTGCCGTGGGCGGCGTGCTCGTCGCCACCGAGCGCAGCGGCACGGGGACCATCCAGGTGCCGATGGAAGTCACCGCGACCCTCACCGGCGGCGCGGGCTCCG
>CAZZWZ010000313.1:0-4217 GCA_964657955.1 uncultured Steroidobacteraceae bacterium | reverse complement strand
GAAGGACGGGAGGGGGCGGTGGGCATTCTGTGCAACAACGCCGGCATCACGCGCGACACCCTGCTGCTGCGCATGAAGGCCGACGACTGGGACCTGGTGCTGCAGACCAACCTGGCAGCCGTGTTCCGCCTGTCCAAGGCCGTGCTGCGCGGCATGATGAAAGCGCGCAGGGGCCGCATCGTGAGCATCGCGTCGATCGTGGGCCTCATCGGCAATGCGGGCCAGGCGAATTACGCGGCCGCCAAGGCCGGCATGATCGGGTTCAGCAAGTCGCTGGCCCGCGAAGTCGGTTCGCGCGGCATCACGGTGAACGTCATCGCCCCGGGGTTCATCGACACCGACATGACCCGGGGCCTGTCCGATGGGCAGAAGGAGGCGCTGTACGCACAGATTCCGCTGACCCGGCTCGGCCAACCTGCGGACATCGCGGCCGCCGTGGCGTTTCTGGCCTCGGACGAGGCGTCGTACATCACCGGCGAGACGCTGCACGTGAACGGCGGGATGCACATGGCGTGAAGTGTGCCACCGCCAATCCTGGCCGCGCGGGCCGGCGAAACTGCATGGGCCGTGGCGTTTGTCAAGGCAGCGGTCGACAGTTGCGAATCAATTCCGCGTTCGCGGTAGCCGTCGCGACCGCGTTCACATAAAATACGCGCCCGCGATACCGGAGGCTGGCCGCGAGCCCGGGGTCGAGCGGCGAAAAATTTCCTAGCCATCCCGAAAGGACACCACAACGATGAGTACTGTTGAGCAGCAAGTTAAGAAGATCGTAGCCGAACAGCTGGGGGTCAAAGAAGAAGAAGTGACCAATGACGCCTCGTTCGTCGACGATCTCGGCGCAGACTCACTCGATACCGTCGAGCTGGTAATGGCGTTGGAGGAGGAATTCGAAACCGAAATCCCCGACGAGGACGCCGAGAAGATCACGACCGTGCAGCAGGCCATCGATTACATCAATTCGCACAAGAGCAAGGCCTGAGCGGGGAATCGCCCCGGTGAGCCGCGTTCCCGAGGTGTCCGTGGCGACCGTCGGCCGATGCATGCGGCGGAGGAGTGGCAGTTGAGCAAACGGCGTGTGGTCGTCACCGGTCTCGGAATCGTCTCGCCCGTCGGCAACGACGTGACCTCGGCGTGGGCATCGATACTCGCGGGACGCAGCGGCATCGGTCCCGTCAAGCGGGTGGATACGACCACCTTCGCCACCCATTTCGGCGGCGAGATCCGCGATCTGGATCTGGGTCCGTTCATGAGCCCCAAGGAGGCGCGCCGCATGGATGCCTTCATGCAGTACGGCGTGGTCGCCGGGATGCAGGCCATGCGCGATTCGGGATTCGAGGTCACCGAGGAGAATGCAGATCGGATCGGGATCCTGATGGGTTCCGGCATGGGGGGACTCGAGTCCATCGAGGAGACGTACGACAAGTTTCTCGAGACCCATTCGCCGAAGCGGGTGTCGCCTTTTTTCATTCCCGGCAGCATCATCAACCTGGTGGGCGGTCACCTGTCCATCGCGTTCAAGATCACCGGCCCGAATCTTGCGGTGGCCACGGCGTGTACCACGTCCACACACGCGCTGGGTCTGGCCATGCGCATGATCCAGTACGGTGAAGTGGAGGCCATGATCGCCGGCGGCTCGGAGATGGCCACCTGCGTCACGGGCATGAGCGGTTTTTCGCAGGCCAAGGCGCTTTCCCAGCGCAACGACGATCCCACGGGAGCGAGCCGACCCTGGGACAAGGACCGCGACGGTTTCGTCATGGGGGACGGCGGCGGCGCGATGATGCTCGAGGAGTACGAGTCGGCCAAGGCACGCGGCGCGAAGATCTACGCCGAGCTCGTGGGGTTCGGCATGAGCGGCGATGCGTATCACGTCACGGCGCCGCCCGAGAACGGGGAGGGCGCGCGCAAGGCCATGGCCAAGGCATTGCTCGATGCGCAGCTCAATCCCGGCCAGGTGCAGTACCTCAACGCCCACGCGACCTCCACGGAGCTCGGCGATCGGGCGGAAACCACCGCGATCCGGCGCGCCTTCGGGACGGCGGCCGACGCGCTGGCGGTGAGCTCCACCAAGTCGATGACGGGTCACATGCTCGGGGCGGCCGGGGTCGCCGAGGCCATTTTTTGCGTGTTGGCGCTGCGGGACCAGGTCGCTCCGCCGACCATCAATCTGGAACAGCCCGGCGAGGGCTGCGACCTCGATTACGTGCCGAAGCAGCCGCGGGCGATGGCGATGGAATATACCTTGTCCAATTCGTTTGGTTTTGGCGGCACCAACGGTTCGCTCATTTTCCGCCGAATTTGAGCCGCTGGGCCTGATCGAGCGGTGTCCGGACCGCTATCCGGCGTTGCTGGAAAGCGGCGGTTCGGGCGCGGCGGCGGGCCACCGCGCGGCGGGCCACCGCTTCGACATCCTTCCCATTCGGTCCGGCGAATGCCTGACGCTCTCGTCGGATGGGCGCCTGCGCGGCCCTCACGCCGGGCCGGCCGGCTTCCTGACGGCGCTCGAGGCCTGGTGGCAGTCGCTGCGCACGGTGAGCACCGGTGTGCCGCTGCCCTTCGTCGGCGGCTGGCTGCTGTATCTCGGTTATGAACTGGCCGCCGAAATCGAACCGCGATTACGGCTGCCTGCCGGCCCGGACCCGGTGGTGGCGCTGGCGCTGCGTGCGCCGGCGGCCTGGATTCGCGACCGGCGCGACGGCCAGGGTTGGTTGATCGCCGAACCGGGCGCGGAGCATCTGCTCGATGCCTTCGAACGGCACGTGCGGGAGCTCGGCCCGGGCGCTGCGCCGCCGGACCTGCATTGCGAAATCGAGGAGGAACCCCCCGGGCGCTTCCTGCACGCCGTCGAACGGGCGTTGAGCCACATCGCAGCGGGCGACGTGTACCAGGCCAATCTCTCGCGGTTGTGGCGCATGCGTGCGGGGACCGCCATCGATCCGGTGGCGCTCTACCGGCGCCTGCGCGCCA
The DNA here is from genome assembly GCA_964657955.1 of uncultured Steroidobacteraceae bacterium. GTDB lineage: Bacteria > Pseudomonadota > Gammaproteobacteria > Steroidobacterales > Steroidobacteraceae > Bog-1198. The sequence continues at coordinate 1,250 of CAZZWZ010000313.1, read as the reverse complement.
CCAATCCGGCTCCCTTTGCCGCCGTGCTGCGTCACGAGCACTTCTCGATCATCAGTTCCTCGCCGGAGCGGCTGCTGTCCATCCGCGGCGGCATTCTCTCGACGCGACCCATCGCCGGCACCCGGCCGCGAGGCACGTCGCCCGCGCGCGACGCGGCGCTGGTCGAATCGTTGTTGAACGACGCCAAGGAGCGCGCCGAGCACGTCATGTTGATCGACCTCGAACGCAACGACCTGGGGCGCGTGTGCGTGGGCGGCACCGTGCAGGTGGACGATTACATGAGCATCGAAACCTACGCGCACGTCCATCACATCGTCTCGAACGTCAGCGGCCGCCTGCGCGACGATGTTTCGCCGGTGTCGGCGCTGCGGGCCTTGTTCCCGGGGGGCACCATCACGGGCGTCCCGAAAGTCCGTTGCATGGAGCTCATCGCGGAACTCGAGGGCGCGGGGCGGGGCGCCTACACCGGCTCGATGGGTTACCTGAATCGCGACGGCAGCGCCGACCTGAACATCCTGATCCGCACGCTCACGGCCCATTCGGCAGGGACGGCGCCGATGCCGGCGGACAGCCTCACGTTTCGGACCGGTGCCGGCATCGTGGCCGACTCGACGCCGCGGCAGGAACTCGCGGAGACGCGCGCCAAGGCCGAGGGGTTGCTGCGTGCGCTGGTTCGCCCGTCATGACCTCGTGGATCAACGGCCGCCGCAGCACCCGGCTCGATGCGCGGGATCGCGGCCTGCAGTACGGCGACGGTCTGTTCGAGACCATGCGCGTGCGCCGGCGCGTCATCCGGTTGCTTGATTTTCACCTCGAGCGGGTCTTGGACGGCTGCCGCCGTCTCGCGATCCCGGCGCCCGACCCACGGCAGTTGGAGCGCGAACTCGCGCGGGTCGCGGCACTGCGTCCCGAAGGCATCGTGAAACTCATCGTCACCCGCGGTGTGGGGAGTCGCGGCTACCGGCCCACCGGCCGCGAGCAGGGCACACGCATCGTTTCATTGCACGCCCTGCCAAGCAAGGCGCTGCGGGCCTGCCTGCCCGCGGCGCGCGTGCGGATGTGCGCGCAGCGGGTCGGCGAGAATCCGACGCTCGCGGGCTTGAAGACCCTGAATCGACTAGACTCGGTCATGGCGCGTGCGGAGTGGACGGACGCGCGCGTTTGGGAGGGACTGATGCAGGACTCCGGCGGGCACATCGTCTGCGGCACCATGACCATCGAGGGGGCGCCCCACCTGAAAGTGCAGCACT
>CAZZWZ010000312.1:0-4229 GCA_964657955.1 uncultured Steroidobacteraceae bacterium | reverse complement strand
TGGTCGCCTTCACCTGCCTGGTCGCCTTCCCGGCCGGCACGCTGCCGGCTTCGGCTGTCGCACCCGGCGGGACGGCCCGCAGCTGGTCGAGAATACCGGGGTTTTCGAGGGTCGACACGTCCTGCGTGATGTCCTCGCCGCGCGCGATGGAACGCAGCAATCGTCTCATGATTTTTCCGGATCGCGTCTTCGGCAGATTGTCGGCCAGGCGAATCTCATCCGGCTTGGCGATGGGGCTCAGCTCCGCCGCCACCCAGCGGCGCAGCTCTTCGATCAGCGCGGCCGCCTCCGCGCCCTCGGGCCGGTCGACGTTGAGCACCACATAGGCGAACACCGATTCGCCCTTGACGTCGTGCGGCCGGCTGACCACGGCGGCTTCCGCCACGCGCGCATGCGCGACCAGCGCCGATTCGATCTCCGCGGTTCCCAGGCGATGGCCGGCGACGTTCAGCACGTCGTCGATCCGGCCCATGATCCAGTAATAGCCGTCGGAATCGCGCAGGGCCGAATCGCCCGCGACATAGAAGCGGTTCTGGTACTTTTCCCAGTAGGTTTTGACGTACCGTTCGTTGTCGCCCCAGATGGTGCGCAGCATGGACGGCCAGGGACGCTTGATCACGAGGTAGCCGCCCGTGCTCGGCGTTTTGACGGGCCGCCCCTCCTCATCGACGATATCCGCGAAGATCCCGGGCAACGGCTTGGCACATGAACCCGGCTTGGCCGGGGTGACCGCCGGTATGGGGGTCATCATGATGGAGCCCGTCTCGGTTTGCCACCAGGTGTCGACGATGGGGCAGCGCTGCCTGCCGATCACGCGGTGATACCACATCCAGGCTTCCGGGTTGATGGGCTCGCCCACGCTGCCGAGCAGACGCAGTCTGCTCAGGTCGTACCCGGCGGGTATGGCATCGCCGAGTTTCATCAGCGCACGGATGGCCGTCGGCGCGGTGTAGAAAATGCTCACCGCGTGCGTCTGGCAGATCTTCCAGAAGCGCCCGCCGTCGGGGAACATCGGCGCGCCTTCGTACATCACCAGAGTGGCGCCCATCGCCAGTGGACCGTAGGCCACGTAGGTATGGCCGGTGATCCAACCCACATCCGCGGTGCACCAGAACACGTCGTCGTCCTTCAGATCGAACGTCCAGCGGGTGCTGACCTTGGCGTTCAACAAATAGCCCGCCGTGGAGTGCTGGATGCCCTTCGGCTTGCCGGTCGACCCGGACGTGTACAGCAGGAACAACGGATGCTCGGCGTCCACCCACGCGGGCTCGCACTCCGCCGCCTGATCCGCGATCACATCGTGCCACCACAGATCGCGGCCGGTGCGCATGTCGCAGGCACCGCCCGTGCGCCGGTAGACGATCACGTGCCGCACGCTCGGACACCCGTCGTCGAGCGCGCTGTCCACGGCACGCTTGAGATCGACGGCATTGCCGCCACGCCAGCCGCCGTCGGCCGTGATGACCAGCTTGGCCGCGGCGTCCTCTATGCGGTCCTTGACCGCGTTCGCCGAAAACCCGCCGAACACCACCGAATGCACGGCGCCGATCCGTGCGCACGCCTGCATGGCGATCACCGCCTCCGGAACGAGCGGCATGTAGATGACCACGCGGTCGCCCGGCTCGATCCCCTGCGATTTGAGCGCATTGGCGAATCGGCACACGGCTGCGTGCAACTCGCGGTAGGTGAGCCTGCGCACGTCGCCGGGCTCGCCCTCGAAGATGATCGCGGTCTTCTCGCCGGACCCTTCGAGGTGCACGTCCAGGCAGTTGTACGATGCGTTCAGCTGCCCGTCGACGAACCAGCGGTAATTGGGCGCGTCCATGTCGTCCAGGGGCACGGTGAAGGGGCGCCGCCACTCGATTTCCGTCGTCGCGAGCCCGGCCCAGAAGCCCACGTAGTCCGCGGCCGCCTCTTCGTGAAGACGCGCCAGGTCCTTGGGCTTGAGGACGGCATTGCGACGAAACTGCGCCGGCGGCTCGAACACACGCCCCCGCTGCTCGACGGATTTGTTTTTCTTCTGAGCCACGATTCGCTCCCCCGCTTGATGTAGGGGCGACAGTTTAGAGGGTTGCGCGCGGCCCCGCGATACGCAGCGCCTGCCGGCGCAAAATATTGCCGAGGCGATGCTCGTCGAAGAACCGCTCGAGCCGCGCCGCATCCGGCCGGCGAGGCCGCAATTCGTCGAGAGTGCAGTCGAGCGGGATGTCGCAGACGATGCCCGTCAATCGTCGGGCGAGATACGCCGCCTCCTTGTGGGCCAGCAGCCGCGCCGCGACCGCCGGCGCCCCGCGCAGTTTCAGGGTCGCCACGCGATCCAGATTTGCATACAGGTCATCGAGGGACCCGAACGTCGCGAACAGTTCAGCGGCGGTTTTTCTGCCGATGCCCGGCACCCCGCGGATGTTGTCCACCGCATCGCCGGTGAGGGCGAGGAAGTCCGCGATCAACTCCGGGATCACGCCGAAGCGCGCCCCGATCTCGTGATAGCGATAGCGGACGTTGCCGCCGTAATCCCAGAACACGTCGCCGTCGCGGATCAGCTGGGACAGGTCCTTGTCCCGCGTCACGAACACGTTGCACAGTCCGGCCGCGCGCGAACGGGCGGCCAGCGTGCCGATGATGTCGTCCGCCTCGTAATCCGCGCTGGCGAATTCCGCAAGACCCATGTGCCGGCAGAATTCCCGGCAGAGTTCGAACTGGCGCTTCAAGGCGACGGGCGGCGCTTCGCGGTTGGCCTTGTACGCCGGATAGATGCCGTTGCGGAACGAAGTTTCGCTGCGCAGGCAGGAATCGAAGGCGACCCCGATGCGCTCCGGGCGGACCTGCTCGAGAAAATCCCCGATGAAACGGGCGAAGCCGTAGAGCGCGTGTGTGGCGTTTCCGTCCGCGTCCGCCATGTCCGGCGGCATCGAGTGATGGGCGCGAAACACGAAGTAGCTGGCATCGACGTGATAGACCAGCCCGGATGTCCCCCCGTGCGAGGGGGCCGCGCGGCCCGGATCGTGGATGGCCGGGTCGCCGGCCGCCGAATCCATGCTCACATGGGCCAACGTTGCAGGCGTTCGTGCAGCGGACTCGCGCGCGGGAAGTGGGCGATCAGGTACTGCATCTGATCCGCCAGCACGCGCCGCCCCTTCAGATAGATGTATTCCGCATAGGTCGGGGTGAACGGCACCGCCAGCAGTTCCATGCCGGCCTGCTCGGGAGTGCGCGACGCCTTGGCATTGTTGCAGCGGCGACAGGCCGACACGACATTGCTCCACGTATCCTGGCCGCCGCGACTGAACGGCGTCACGTGATCCCGCGACAGCAGTCCGTAAGCGAAACGAGCCCCGCAGTACAGACACAGGTAGGCGTCGCGGCGGAACAAAGTCTGGTTGTTCAGCGGCGGCGTGTAGGTGGCCCCGCGCAAATTGCCGGGATTTCCGGTGTGTCCGTGGGTGGCGATGATCGAATTCACGTCGACGGTGGTGCGCAAACCGGTCTTTGCGCAGGTGCCTCCGTAGAGACGGTACAGCGACGACCCGCAGGTGTAGGCCACTTGTTCGGTGTGGTACAGCCGCGCCGCTTCCCGATAGTCCACCCATTCCAGCGGCATGCCGGAGACGTCGGTGCGCAGGATCTGCTGGGACAGCGGATGGGGATGCAGCTCGAAGTCATCCTCCCAGTCCGACGAATGAAGCGAATCTTGCGGCATCGTGGCCATAACGATACTAAAGATAGTCGAGACTCATGACATTATTCAACGCGGGTGCCGGCCGCGGACGGGGCGGGTCGAACGAGCGCAGATGCCCCGCGCCGGGCGCCGGGCGGCTCAGTGTCTCGGGGCCACGCGTTGCACGGCGCTGCGTCGCTGCTCCGGACTCATCTGGTGCCACTGGCGGCGCAGCTCCATCCGCCGCTCGGGTGGCATCTGCCGGAAGCGTTGAAAGTTTTCGCGGATGCGCTGCTGCTGCTCCGGCGGCAGGCCCTTGAACTGCTGCCAGCGCTGACGCAGCAACTGACGCTGTTCCGGCGGCATGGCGCGCCATTGACCGAATCGTTGCTGCGCGTTCGAGCGCTGTTCCGGGCTCATGGACAGCCACCGCTGGCTGCCCCTGGCCAGGGCCTGCTGCCGCTCGGCGGGCAGCGACTCCCACTGCCCCTGGTACTTTTGCAGAAGCTGTTGTTGCGGCTGGGACAGGGACTGCCACTGACGCGGCGCTGCCGCCCTCGGCGGCGCCACG
>CAZZWZ010000311.1:0-4291 GCA_964657955.1 uncultured Steroidobacteraceae bacterium | reverse complement strand
TCGTCACGGGCGTGGACGACGCCGGCAGGTCCTACGTCACGGAGGACCTGCGGTTGCCATCGACCTCGCCGGGCGGGATCGATGTGTGGCGCGACCGGCACGTGAGCGAGCGCACGGACGGCGGCGCCAACATCCCCTATCGCTTCTACCCGCCGCCGGGCGAATCGCTGATCCGCGTCGTGCCGCTGCCGCCGGCCGTGGGCTCGATGTCCTCGGCGGATCTCGCGCGCGCCGCGGACGAATTCTTCGAGGGCCAGCAGATCGCCGACTGCCGCGTCGACACCAGCCGGCATCCCTTCATGCACCGAACACCCACCATCGATTACGCCATCCTGCTGTCCGGCAGAGTCACCCTGCTGCTCGACGTGGGCGAGCCCGTGGCGCTCGAGCCCTTGGACATGGTGGTGCAACGGCTGACCAATCACACGTGGATCAATACGGGGACGGAAACCGCCTTCCTGCTGGTGGTGATGATCGGTGTACCGTCCGCGGGCGATGCCCCGAAGGTCATTCCAGCTCTCTTCTGATCTCGGTCGTGTGTTCACCCAGCCGCGGGGATGGTCGGCCGATCGCCAGGGCGGCGTCGGAGAAGACGATGGGCGTGCGCACCGTGGGCACGCTGCCCGCCGCATACCCGGGTGCCGGCAAATCGTGGCGCAGGCGGCGTGCGACGATCTGCGGATCCGCGAACACGTCGCTCACGGAATTGACGGGACCCGCCGGAACCCCCGCCCTCTCCAGCGCGCGCAGCAGCTCGTCGCGTGACCACGCCATCACCACCGGAGTCAGCACCGCGAGCAGCGCCGCGCGATCGCGCACCCTGAGCGCATTGCTCGCAAAGCGGGGATCCGATGCCAACGCGTCCAGACCGAGCACCCCGCAGAAGCGTCGAAACTGCGCGTCGCTGCCCACCGCGATCATGGCGTGGCCGTCCTTGACCGCGAAGGTCTGGTACGGGACGATGTTCGGGTGGGCGTTGCCGAGCCGGTGCGGGGTCAGGCCCGAGACGAGATAGTTCAGCGACTGGTTGGCGAGCACCGACACCATGACGTCGAGCAGCGCCATGTCGATGTGCTGCCCGCGGCCCGTGCGCTCGCGCTGCGCGAGGGCGGCCTGGATTGCGATCACGCCGTAGACGCCGGTGAACAGATCGGCGAACGCGACGCCGATTTTCTGCGGCGGCCCGTCGGGCTCGCCGGTCAGATCCATGATGCCGCTCATGCCCTGGATCATGGCGTCGTAACCGGCGCGCGCGGCGTAGGGACCGTCCTGGCCGAACCCGGTGACGGAGCAGTACACCACGCGCGGATTGACCGCCGACTGGGCGGCGTAGTCCAGGCCGAACCTGGCGAGCGTTCCGCACCTGAAATTTTCGATCACCACGTCGGCGCGTGCGATGAGCCGTCCCACGAACTCCAGATCTTCCGGCGAATTGAAATTTGCCGTCACGGACCGCTTTCCGCGATTGCAGCAATGGAAGTAGGCGGCGTCCAGTTCCGCGCCGTCCGCCGCGCGCAGGAACGGCGGACCCCAGCGACGGGTGTCGTCTCCCTCCGGCGACTCGACCTTGACCACGTCGGCGCCCAGATCGGCGAGCGTCTGCCCCATCCACGGGCCGGCCAGGATGCGCGCGAGTTCCACCACGCGCAGACCTCGAAGGGGGGCGTCCATCGGGCTAGAAGAAGGCCTGCAGGCCGGTCTGCCCGCGGCCGAGAATGAGCGCGTGCACGTCGTGGGTGCCTTCGTAGGTGTTGGCGGTTTCGAGATTCTGGGCGTGCCGCATGACTTGATAGTCGCTTTGTATGCCGTTCCCGCCGTGCATGTCGCGCGCGAGCCGCGCGATGTCGAGGGCCTTGCCGCAGTTGTTGCGTTTGATCAGGGAAATCATGTCGGGGGCCATCCGCCCCTCGTCGAACAGCCGCCCCACGCGCAGCGACCCCTGCAACCCCAGGGCGATCTCCGTCTGCATGTCGGCGAGCTTCTTCTGGAACAACTGGGTCTGCGCCAGCGGCCGGCCGAACTGCACGCGCTCCAGGCCGTACTGCCGCGCACGGTGCCAGCAGTCTTCGGCGGCGCCCATGACGCCCCAGGAGATCCCGTAGCGCGCACGGTTCAGGCACTCGAACGGACCTTTGAGGCCTTCGGCGTGCGGCAGCAGGTTCTCCGCCGGCACCGGCACGTCATCCATGACGATCTCGCCCGTCACCGAGGCCCGCAGGGACAGCTTCCCCTCGATTTTCGGCGCCGACAAACCCTTCATCCCCTTCTCCAACAGGAAGCCGCGGATGGCGCCGCCGTGTTCCGCGGACTTCGCCCACACGACGAAGACGTCGGCGATGGGGCTGTTCGAGATCCAGGTCTTGGAACCCGACACACGGTAGCCGGTGGCCATCTTGTCCGCCCGCGTACGCATCCCCGCGGGGTCCGACCCCGCCCCCGGCTCGGTGAGGCCGAAACAACCGATGAGTTCGCCGGCGGCGAGGCCCGGCAGGTACTTGCGTCGCTGCGCCTCCGTGCCGAAGGCGTGGATGGGATGCATCACCAGCGAGGATTGCACGCTCAGCATCGAGCGGTAACCCGAGTCGACGCGCTCGATTTCCCGGGCGACCAATCCGTAGGCCACGTAGCTGCCGCCGCCGCCGCCGTATTCGACGGGAATGGTGATGCCGAGCAGCCCCATCTCGCCGCATTGCTTGAAAAACTCCGCATCGACCGTCTCGTGCAGGTACGCCTGGGCGACCTTCGGCTGGAGCACGCCCTGCGCGAAGGAGCGCGCCGCATCCTGGATCAGCGTCTCCTCCTCGTTCAACTGCGCCGCGAGCAGGAACGGGTCGCTCCAATCGAAGCGGCTCTCCGTTGCCGTCCGTTCGGACTGCGTCGCCATGATGGTTGCCATGATGTCTCCTGAGGTTTCGCCGGCCGTCGATGGTGTCGTCCCGCCGCGCCACGGGCTGGGGACCGGTCGCCGCGGCAGGAGTATTTTAGCGTACTCATTGAAGCTGGATTTTTATCCTGATTCAATACCGCAATCGCTTACTATGATCGCATTTATGGATCAATGAGCCGGATCATGACCACGGGCATGCTGGAGAGCCGCCAGCTTCGTTGCTTCCTCGGCGTCGCCGAGGCGCTTCACTTCGGCCGGGCGGCCGACAAGCTCGGCATCGCGCAATCGGCGCTCAGCCGGCACGTTCTGGAGCTGGAACGGTCGCTCGGCGTGCGGCTGCTCAACCGGGGCCGGCGCGCCGCCGTCAGCCTCACGGAACCGGGCAGGGCCTTCTTCGCCGACGCGCTGGTCGGATCCCGGCAGCTGGAGCGCGCGCGGCAGGCGGCGCACGGCGCGACGCGCGGCGAGACCGGCCGCATCGCGGTGGGCTACGTCGCCTCGGCGGCGCTCAGCGGGGTGTTGCCGGCGGTTCTTGCCGCGTTTCGTGCGAGGCAGCCGCTGGTCAGGATCGAACTCGGCCCCATGGAGACCCCGCGACAACTCGCGGCCCTGAGCGACGGCCTGATCGACGTGGCGTTGCTGCGATCGCGGCGCGAGTATCCGAGCGACGTGAAGGCCGTCGTGGTGCATCGTGAGCCCATGCTCATCGCCATGGCGGCGGATCATGCCCTGGCACGCCGGCGCGTCGATATCGGCGCGCTGGCGGATCAAACCTTCATCATTCCGCAATTCGACGAGAACACGGGCTTCGCGGAGCATGTGGCGGAGCTGGCTTCGAGCGGCGGGTTCCAGCCGAAGAACATCGTTCACGTGCGCGATTTCCTCACCGCCGTCACGCTGGCCGGCGCCGGCTACGGGGTGGTGCCCGTGCCGCGATGCATGCTCGCCATCAATCTGCGCAATGTCACGTTCAAGCGGATTCAAGGTTATGCGGGCACCGCCGAACTCGCCGTGGCCCACCACCGGCACCGGCTCTCCGCGGCGGCGCAAAGACTGGTGCAGGTCGCGCTGCGGCTGGGCGGCGGGCCGGCCGGCACACGGGCGGGCAGCCCGGCGGCACCCGCGCCCAAGCGCAGCCCTGCCGGGCGCACCGGTTGAGAGCGGAGCACTCCGTCATGGCTGGTTGCGCCGGCCGGCCGGGGCCCGTTCCGCGCCCGGCCAGTGTCGCTCGCGCAGTTTCTGCGCGATGGTCTCGAAAACGAATCGCGTCGCCTCGCCCACCGCCTGCGAATGGCCACGCGCGCGATTCGCGCACAACGCCCAGGTCATCGTCAGACCGCGCAGCGGCGCCCAGCTCAGCCGGTCGTGAGATCGAATCGCCGAGAGCGCGCTGCTCGGCACGAT